>JBBQCV010000252.1:0-5325 GCA_038319115.1 Burkholderiales bacterium
ATCCGGCGCGTTTGCGCAGGCCTACCCGAGCAAGCCCGTGCGTGTCATCGTCCCCTTCGCCGCCGGGGGCGCCAACGACCTCGTGGCGCGCGCGCTGCAAAAGCCGCTGGGGCGGGCGCTTAACGGCACGGTGGTGGTGGAGAACCTGCCTGGGGCCTCGACCAAGATCGCGGTCAACGAGCTCACAAAAGCCGCGCCCGACGGCTATACGCTGATGCTGGCGGGCAACGTGGCGCTCATGGGCTACTACTACTCGGGCATCTACGACACCAAGTTCTGGGACCAGCTCACCATCCTCGGCCAGACCGGCCAGATGCCGTGGGGCATGCTCGAAGCGCGCGCCGACGCGCCGTTCAAGAGCTGGACCGAGCTCGTGAACTACGCCAAGAAGAATCCCGGCAAGTTGAGCGCGGGCGGCCCGGCGCCGGGCGGCATGATGAACCTCATCGTGCTCGAGACCGCCAGGAGCGCGGGCATCGACATCACGTACGTGCCGTTCGCGGGCGGCGGGCCGAGCGGTATCGCACTGCTCGGCGGGCATGTGGAGTACCGCGTCGCGCAGCCCTCGGAGGTGTACCAGAACGTGCGCGCCGGCAAGACGCGCGGCATCGCGGTGGCGTTCCCCACGCGCATGCCCGAGATGCCCGACGTGCCGACCTTCAAGGAGCTCGGCATCATGTTCGACATCCCGGTGTTCGGCTTCGACTACTGGGGCCCGGCCAACATGCCGCCGGCGATCGCGAACCAGATCTCCCGCGCGATCGAGCAGGCGATCAAGGACCCGGAATTCATCGAGGTGGCCAAGCGCCTCGTGTACCACCCGGCCTACACCAGTCCCGAGGCGCTGAAGGAAAGCATGCGCAGCTTCGAGAAGAACATCGGCCCGAAGCTCGAGGCCTCGTTCCCGCGCAAGCAGTAAGGAGGCAATCGATGTCCAAGGCCAGTGTCGTCGAGGAGATCTCGGCCAAGAACGTGCGCGCCAACGTCGAGAAGATCGTGCGCGACATCCCCCACCGCGCGGCGGGCTCCGACAACGGCAGGCGCATGGCGGAGTACAGCCGCGACGCGATGCTCAAGGCGGGTCTCACGGACGTAAAGATCTACGAACTTCCTGCCATCGTGAGTTTTCCCGAGCACGCCGAGTTCCGTGTCGAGTCGCCCGCGGCGGTCGCGATCCAGGCCAACACCCTCGGCCACAGCCTCGAGACCATGCCCGAGGGACTGTCGGGCGAACTCGTCTACGTCGGCTCGGGCACCCAGGCCGATTACGAGGGCAAGGACGTGCGCGGCAAAATCGTGCTCACCGAGCTGTCGTATTCGCCCGCGCGCCACGAGAAGCAGCGCATCGCCGGGCAGAAGGGCGCCATCGGCGCGGTGATGATGAACTGGGGGCTGCCCGACAACGAGGCGGTGCCGTTCGGCTCGGTCAAGCCGGTGTGGGGCAACCCGACCCCGGACAACTTCAAGACCGAGATGGCGACGCTCCCGTGCATCGGCATCGCGCGAGTCGCCGGACTCAGGCTGAAGGCGCAGTGCGAAAAAGCCGAAGTTTCAAACCCTGTGCGCGTATGGATGCGCACTCACGTGGTCAACGGCTGGCGGCCGGTGCAGATCACGGTGGCCGAGCTGCCGGCGAAGGCGAGCCCGGAGACGGGCGACTTCGTCATGGTCGGCGGTCACCAGGATTCGTGGCCGGGCGAGGCCGCCACCGACAACGCCGCGGGCAACTCCTGCATGATCGAGCTGGCGCGCGTGTTCAAGAAGCACGAGGACAAGCTGCGCCGCGGGCTGCTGTTCGGGTTCTGGACCGCGCACGAGACCGGCACCATGGCCGGCTCCGCATGGTTCGCCGACCACGCGTGGGACAAGTTGCGCGATCACGCCTGCGCCTACATGCAGATCGACCAGCCCTCGTGCCTGGGCACCACGATCTGGCACACCACCTCGAATGCCGAGCTCAAGGAGTTCCACCAGCGCGAGGAAAAGGCGCTCATGCCCGAGCGCGAGATTTCCTGGAAGCGCGTGACCAAGAGCGGCGATGCGTCCTTCATCGGTATCGGCATCCCGATGTTCCAGGGCGAGGGCGCATTCACCGAGGCCGAGCTCAAGGCGACCGCGCTCGCCACGCGCGGCTGGTGGCACCACTCGATCGAGTGCAACATCGACAAGCTCGACTGGGATTACATGCAGCCGCACATGCGGGTGTATGCCGCCTACCTGTGGGAGCTGTGCACCGCGCCGGTATTGCCGTTCACCTATGTCCCGGTGGCCGAGCAGGTGATCAAGCGGCTGCAGGAGCTCGCGCCCGTCGGGGCGTCGGTTGGCATCGAAGGCGTGCTCGCTTGCGCGCAGGCATTCGCCACCTCGGCGCAGAAACTCGACGCTGCCGCAGCCCGTGCGCGTGCTGCGTTCGAGGCCGGCAAAGGCAATGAGGACACCGCGCGCCTCATCAACCGCGCCATGAAACGCATCTCGCGCCTGCTCGTGCCGCTCATGAGTTCGGCGATCGGCAAGTACGGCCACGACCCCTACGGCTATACGCCGCAGAACACCGTGATCCCGGCTCTATACGACGTAGCCCGGGTCAGCAAGCTCGAGCAAGGCGAGGAGCGCTGGATGCTCGAAACGAAATCGGTGCGCGACCGCAACCGCGTGTCGGATGCGCTTGCCGACGCCATCGCCATCGTCGAGGACACGCTCGCGCGCGTCGGTTAGCCCTGCCGCCGGCGCGGTTGGTGCGTGGCGGGTGCCGCAACCCGCCTCAGGATTGCGCGGCGGCGGCGCCCGGGAACACCGGGCCCAGCGGCTTCAACCGCACGCCCGCCCGCAGCTTTTTGAAGGGGTAGAGCGTCGGATCGGCGAGGTAATAGCCCGGCGCGAGCACCACGATCACTTCCTCGGCGAGCGGCTCGAATTCGGCGCGGTAGTGGCAGGTGCTCTTGAGGCCGAGGATCTTCTGCTGCGCGGGCTCGATGCCCAGATGACGGAACCCCGCCTGGTCATAGGCCTGCAGGCGCTTGCTCGTTACCGCAACGCTCACGCCGCCGACCGTCAGCAAGGCCATGAGCCCGACGTCGACATCGCGGCCGCCCGCGACCGCCCCGTCAGTGTGGAATTTCCCGCTGCCCAGTTTGGTCACCGTGAAGGTTCCTTGCAATGGCGTCACGCCTTCCGGGCCCGAGCGCCCGCCGAGCGCGAGCTTGACCTGCGCGCCTTCGCCTGCCGAGTGCGCTGCTTTTGCCGCCTCCGCGTCGCACAGGAATCCCAGCACCGCGCCTTGCGCGTTCGCGGCGACGAGCGCCTTGAGCAACCCCGTGGCGTCCGCGGTCCCGCCGCAGCCCGGGTTGTCCTGCGTGTCGGCGATGACCACCGGACGTTGGGCGGTGCGCGCAATTTCGACCGCGCGGGCGACGCCTTCGGCTGGCGCAACCATTACCTCCGCAAAACTCGCCTCCTGCCTGATGACTTCGGCCATCATTTCGTCGGCGGCGCGGTCGGCGGCCTGTTGCGTCCACGCGTGCGCGATCACCGAAGGCCCGCACCAATGCAGGTCCGAAGGCGGGAAGCCGGCGAGGTAGGACACGTTGATCACGTCGCCGTCGACCACGCGCGTACCGGCGACCACGCCCATCGACGGCTCGACCAGCGTGCACTGGCCGTTGAGCGGGATCAGGAACGGTGCCTTGCGCAAGGCGCGTCCGGCGGGTCGCCCGCGCTCTAGCACCGCCGCCATCGCCTGCGCGGCGTACCCGCCGGTCTCGATGCGGTCCACATGCGGGTAGGTGCGGTAGGCGATCAGCGCATCGCTGTGCGCCACCATCTCCGGGGTGACGTTGGCGTGATAGTCGAGGCTGATGACGACCGGCACTGCTTCGCCGACCGCTGCGCGCACGCGCCGCAGGAGTTCCCCCTCGCCGTCTTCGAAGTCCTCGGTGACCATCGCGCCATGCAGGTCGAGGTACACCGCGTCCACCGGCATGGCCTCCGACAGGCGCCCGACGAGGCTGGCCGTGATGCGCTCGAAAGCATCGCGCGTGACCATCGCGCCTGCGCCGCCGCTGGTCCAAAGGAGCGGCACCAGTTCGTGGCGCGCGGCCATGGCCTGCATGAACCCGCCGATCGCAAAGGTGGTGCCGGTGAGCCATTTCACGACGTCGGCCCCATAGCACAGCGGGGGTCGGTCGCGGTGCGCGGCGAAATACGCGAAGTCGGTCTTCGCGTCGATGAAGCAGTTGGTCTCGTGGTGGAAACCGGCGATTGCGATGCGTGCCATGCGAACGCTCCCCCCTTTACCTGTCGAGCACATTTAGAGTTTCCCAGTCTACGCGACAAGCGCGTTGGCGCCCGTGAAGAGCTGGCCTGGGATTGCAACTTGAGATATCATTCTTACATTATCTCTATCGATAAGTTAGGTGTAAGATGAGTGTCGCTACCCTGTCGGCCAAGTTTCAGATTTCCATCCCGAAGGAAATTCGTACCGAGATGGGACTCAAGGCTGGCCAAAAACTAGCCTTCATCCGAATCGGGAACACTTTGCGGCTGGTGCCTCAAAAAAGCGTTGCCGAGCTGTTTGGCATCGCCAAGGGCGCGAACACGGAAGGTTATCGGGACCGCAACGACCGTGATGCGCGCCTGCCGTCGCCGGCGGCGCCCAAGCGTAAGCCCAAGTGATCGTTGCCGACACCTGCGTGTGGGTCGAAGTGCTGGCCGGCACGTCCCTTGGCACGATCATGAAACCGCGTTTGTCCAAACTGGCGCAGCTGATCGTGCCCACCATGGTGCAGCTGGAACTGCGCAAATGGGCGCTACGCGAATTGCGCGAAGACCAGGCTGACGAAATCATCACGGCAATGCAAGGCGCGATGATCGTCCCGTTGACCGAATCCCTGGCCCTGCTCGCTGCGGAGCTGAGCCGCGAGAACAAGCTCTCCACTGCGGATGCCGTTGTCTACGCCACGGCACTGCAGCATCGCGCCATACTGCTTACTTCCGACAAGCATTTCGCCAACTTGCCTGGCGTTGAATACGTCGCCAAACAGGATTGAAAGGAGAATGACCGAATGATCCGGAACCGTCGTCTGAAGATCGACTGAACGCGCACGCGCGGCCGGAATGGGCTGGTAACCCGTGCACGAGCAGGGCCGCGAAGCCTTCCGCGGCCCGGAACGCTAGCGCTTCGCCTCGAGGTCGCGGATCAGCGCCTTCATCTCGGCGATTTCCCTCTTCTGCGCCTCGATGATCCCGTCGGCGAGCTTCCTCACGCGCGGGTCGCTGATATGGGCGCGCTCGCTGGTGAGGATGGCGATCGAATGGTGCGGGATCATG
>JBBQCV010000253.1:0-5318 GCA_038319115.1 Burkholderiales bacterium
GGGAATCAGGCCGTGACGGCCGGCGCCGGTGGCACCGCGTGCCGGGGCAGGTTGATGGTGAATACGCACCCAATGCCCGGCACGTCGCGCACGCTGAGCTCGCCCGAATGCTCTTCGACACTGCGCCGGCAGATCGACAGCCCCAGTCCGAGTCCGGATTTGTCTCGTCTGCTTTGTTGCGTAAACGGCAGGAACATCGAGTCCTCGACACCCGGAGCCAGCCCGCCGCACCGGTCGGATACGTCGATGAGGATGCGGTCCAGCGACCCGTAGGCATCCAGCGAGACCTCGGTCGCGTGGTCAGTGAACTTGAATGCGTTCTGCAGCAGGTTGCCGACCGCGGAAAGCAGCAGGTCGCGGTCGCCGTCCACGGCCAGCGTCGGATCGACTGTCGAAACAACCAGCGAGCAGCTGCGCGAATTCGCCTCGAGGGTCGCCGAGACCTGGATGTCGGCGATGAGGTGGGCGAGCGAAAACAGGTCGCGGCGTGGCGGTATGCCCGCGGTGAGGCGGACGTCGGCGAGCGACCGGTCGATCAGGGTGCGCATGCCGAGCAGGCTGCGCTCGAGCGCACCGCCGGTTGCGCCGCCCAGTTCGATCTGGCCCGTCTTGATCGCCGCCAGCGCAAGCGCGGCCGTATGCAGGTGGTTGCGCAGTTCGTGCGAGAGGGCACCGAGCTTCTCGTTCATGAGCCGCTCGCCCGTCGCGACGGTCGATGCATTGCTCAAATGGGAAAACTCGCCGACCGCGTCGGCGATGGCATTGTCCAGGCAGCGGTTGAGGGTGCGGAATTCGTCCACGCCGATCGGCTCTCCGGCGTCGATCGCGGCATTGGTGATCGCCTGGCACATGTCGCCGTAGTCGTGGACGACCTGGTCGATGGTGTAACCGTTTTTGAGCAGCGCGCTGCCGTGCCGCACGGCGCTGGCGCCGATTTCGGAAAAGTCGGGGTTGCCGGCCGCCGACCCCGAGATCCTCAGGCTGGCCCCCGCATCCTTGTTCTCTTCCGCCCGCAACGTACGGATAAGCTGATCGAGGAAGAGCGGTATGCCGTTCTCGATCTGCGCGTCGCTGGGCTCGGGCGATACGCGCTGTGCAACGCTCGCCTGGCACCGATCGATGAGTTCCAGCCTGTTGGCGGTTAGGAATTCGTGAAGCATCTTCCAAAGGTACACGCCTGCGCGGTGGGCATTCGTTCGTTAACGAACATATGGCGCGACCCGGCCACACCCGCGGGATCGATTACATCCCGTTACACCGTCGCGCGCCCAAATGCCGTCTAACTGCGGTGCGAAGGCGAAGTCCCTACTTTCGGTGAAGTCCCTGCTGTGCTCACTGAATTGGCAGCAATTCCTTTGCTTTAAGACGCACGAGCGATTTCCGTCCGTGAAAATTCAGTTGGCCGAGATCTTCGCGCCGCGGATCACGCGCCCCCAGCGCTCGCGTTCGGCCAGCATGAATTCGCGGAACTGCTGTGGCGAGGGGCTGACCGTGGCCTGCGCGCCCATGTCGCCGATGCGCTTTTGCACATCCGCATCATTGGCCACTTGTTTCATCGCGTCAAAGAGCCTGGCCACGACCTCGGGCGGCATTTTGGGCGGCCCGCCGAGGCCCAGCCACACGATGGCTTCGATGTTCGCGCCGGATTCCTTGAGGGTGGGCACGTCCGGAACCACGGGCGAGCGCTCGGCGCCGGTCACCGCCAGGGCGCGGAACTTGCCGCCCTTGATGAGGCCAAGGGGCGAGGGGAGCGAGTCGAACATCATCGTGACCTCGCCCCCCAGCAGGGCCGCGGTCACCTGCGACCCGCCTTTGTAGGGCACGTGCAGGATGTCGGTACCGGTCTGCTGCTTGAACAGCTCGGTCACGATGTTCGGGCCGCTGCCCATGCCGAACGAGCCGTAGGTGAGCTTGCCCGGCTGCGCCTTGGCTGCGCGGATCAGGTCCGTCACGCTGCGGTAGGGGCTGTCAGCCGAGACCGCCAGCACATAGGGAAACTGCACGCTCATCGAAATGGGCGTGATGTCGCCCACCGTATCGAAGGGCATGTCCTTCATGAGGTGCGGGCTGAAGGTGTGCAGGCTGGCGGCCATGAAGATCAGCGTGTAGCCGTCGGGCGGGGACTGGATCACCGCTTGGGTCCCGATGGTGCCGGTCGCGCCCGGGCGGTTCTCGACCACCACCGGCTGGCCGAGGATGGGCGAGAGTTTCTGCGCGACGATGCGCGCCACGTTGTCGGTGGCCCCGCCCGCCGGCCACGGCACCATGATCTTCACGGTTCGCGTGGGATAAGCCTGCTGTGCCTGGGCGGGGAGGAGGGGGGCTGCGAGGATTGCGGCCGCGGCCAGCAGCAGCGTCCTTCTGAGGTTGGTCATTGGAAACTCCTGGTACGGGGGTGGATTGGGGAAAAGTCGGGCCGCGCGCGCATCGGCAATTCGATCTTCGATCCGCGCGTCCCGCCGCAGGCAATCTCGAACCGCGGTGGGCGGCCGTGCGGAACTTGCGGATAGTGCTGCGCGTCGGCCCCTGCAATCGACAGGCGCAACCGGCTGCCCTTGGCGAAAGTCCACGACACGGGCAACAGGGCGATCTCGAGTTGTGCAGGCTCATTGCGTGCCATGAGCTGCGCGTCTTTGCGCAGGAACGAACGGTAGGTCCAGTCGCAGGCGTAGTTGGAAGGGGCGGAGGCGGTCTTGCGATGCAACGCGCGCAGCATGCCCTCCGCGACGTAGTGGCTGCGCCCTTCGGCATCGACTTCGCTCAGGTAGAGGAATACGCCGGCGTCGGTCTCGCTCGAGGCGAGCGTAAGTGTCGCGATCACGTGGCCGGTGAGTTCCATCGGCGTTTCGAAGGGCAGGGAGGTGAAATTGAGCATGCGCTCGTCGCGTCCCTGCCAGTCCGGGTAGTACTCGGGGATATCCATCAATCCCAGCCGCTCGTAACGCGTGCTGCGGCCCGTGGTGGTGGTGAAGTCGACCTGGTAGGTGGCCTTTGTTTCCTGCGCCGGACGCTGGCGCGAGAGTTCGCCCGGGGCCAGATGCAGTGTGACGCTGCGCGGCACCGGCGGCCATGCGTCGGCCGCCTGCCAGGCTTCGGCGTGGATGCTGAAATAGTGGATGCGCTTTTCCTCGTCCAGCCCGGTCTTTCGGCCCATGAGGTATTGGTCGAAGAAGCGCACCACGTCGCCGAAAAGGTCGAAGTGGGGCACCTGCCGGTCGCGCCACGGCGAGCCGTTGGTGCGCGCCCCGTGGTCCCACGGCCCCAGCACGAGGAAATGGTTGGGCCGCTTGAGCGTCATGAACCGGCTGATGGCGGCGCTGCTGTAGCCCGAGCCGTCGAACCAGCCCGAGCACGAGTAGATCGCCACCTCCTTGCCGAATTTTTCGTAGTACGTGTACGGGCTGCAAACTTCCAGAGTGAGTTCGGGATCGTGCAACAGCCCCTCGCCGCGAAATGCGTATTCGGGCGCGGCGTCGTGCAGGTTGAAGTTCTGCTTGTGCTCGTGCATCGCCTGCTGGAGCAACACGCCGTCGGGGTCTTCGTCCACCGGGTGGGGCCCGCGGAAAGCCGGATCACCGAAGTAGGCGTACTTCTTGATCGCCTCGGTGCGGTTATGGTCGAGTGAGACGCAGCAGTCGTTGTATTGCTCGGTCCAGACCCGCGACAGCATGCCGCCGGGGTAGAGCTGGTCGGCGTAGATCTCGTTGATCGCGAACAGCGGTGCGATCGCCTTGACCGCGGGGTGCCCGGTGCCGGCGAGGAACAGCGACGCCGCGCCCGGATAAGAGATGCCCGTGGCGCCGATCTTGCCGTCGGACCATGCCTGCCCGACGATCCACTCCGCGACCTGGCCGAAGTCGTCGCGCTCGCGCGGCGAGCGGAAGGAATCGCGCGTGCCGAAACTTGCGCCCGTGCCGCGCACATCGATGACCACCAGCGCATAGCCGCGCGGCACGAAGGCGTCGCGGTAGCGGGCCGCCATCGGCGTGTATTCGGCCACCGGCCCTTCGGTCTTGAAGCGCCGGTAGTACGGCGTGGCGACCACGATGGCGGGGAACCGGGTGTCGCGGGGCGCGCCCTGCGGGATGTAGACATCGACGGCAATGCGCACGCCGTCGCGCATGGCCACGTAGCACGAGGCCGGTTGCGCGGGCAGCGTGAACTCGGCCGGGCGCTTGGCCATGTAGGTGCTGGGCGGGACTTTCCAGGCGCTCGAATCGGCGTCGCGGTCGGACATCGGGGCTCCTCGGGGGAATCGGTGCTGCAGCTTTGAGCGAGGCGGAAATATAGCCTGCAACTTCGCCGTGGCGCGGATTCTGTGGGGACTGTTTCACGCCCGAGCGGCGTGGCCGGCGGCAGCGCGCGTTGGCGCACGGAAACCGGGCCAAAGTCCGGTCACACTCGACGCCGATGTCGCTCACCAAATTTAGCGCCCTGGCGCTCCTCGCGCTGATCGCAGGCCATGGCCTTGCGCAGACGCCGGGCACGCTCGACCCCGCGCCGCTTCCACCCCTGGCCAACCCCGCCGACCCGTCGACACCGGCCAAGGAGCTATTCGGCCGCGAGCTTACGCCGGCAAAGGCGAGCGCCCGGGTGTACGGCTTCTATTCCAAGGGATGCCTTGCAGGCGCCGAGTCGGTGCCCATCACCGGCCCGACATGGCAGGTCATGCGCCTGTCGCGGCACCGCAACTGGGGCCACCCCGAACTCGTGAAGCTGGTGGAACGGCTGGCCGACAAGACCCACAAGCTCACCGGCTGGCCGGGCATCCTCGTGGGCGACCTGTCGCAGCCGCGCGGCGGCCCGATGCTCACCGGGCACGACAGCCACCAGGTGGGGCTCGATGCCGACATCTGGCTCACGCCCATGCCCGCGCGCGAACTGACCCGCCTGGAGCGCGAGGAAATGTCCGCGACCCTTGTGGTGGCCGCGTCGCGCAAGGACGTCGACCTGGCGGTCTGGACGCCGGGGCATGTGGCGCTCATCAAGGCCGCGGCGCAGGAACCCGAAGTCGAGCGCATCTTCGTCAACGCGGCCATCAAGAAGGCATTGTGCCGCGATGCGGGCCCAACCGATCGCCGATGGCTGGGCAAGGTGCGGCCGCTGTGGCAGCACGACTACCACTTCCACATTCGCATGCGCTGCCCGCGCGACAGCCGGGGATGCACTCCACAGGCACCGCCTCCGGTGACCGAGGGTTGCGGTGCGGAGCTCGACTGGTGGTTTCGCGACGAGGTGCTGTTCCCCAAGCCGTCGACGGTGCCGCCCAAGCCACGCACGCCGCTGACCGTGGCGAACCTGCCGCGCCAGTGCAGCCA
>JBBQCV010000254.1:0-5282 GCA_038319115.1 Burkholderiales bacterium
CTGCCCAACTGCTGCCCAAAATGCAGTTCCGGGGGCAAGGCGCCGAACACGAAATTTTAACACGCGGGCCTTGCCCGAATCGGCTTAAGCGTTAAGCTTGCGGGCGGGATTACACGGTCAGGGATGGTCAGTGCAAAGCGAAAATTCGGTCCTAATCAACGCCCGCTGGGTAGTGCCGGTCGAGCCCGAGGGCTTGGTCCTCGACAACCATTGCGTCGCGGTAAGCAATGGGCGCATCGAGGCAGTCCTGCCCGTCGAAGCGGCATTCGACGCTTTCCCGGGTTACCCGCGCGTGGACCTGCCGCGCCATGTACTGATCCCCGGACTGGTCAACGCACACACCCATGCTGCGATGGCACTCATGCGCGGCCTCGCCGACGACCTTTCCCTGATGCGCTGGCTGCAGGAGCACATCTGGCCGGCGGAGGCAAAGCACGTATCGGCGCAGTTCGTCCGCGACGGGACATTGCTTGCGTGCGCGGAGATGCTGCGCGGCGGGATCACCTGCTTCAACGACATGTATTTCTTCCCCGAAGCCGCGGTGCAGGCCGCCCTCCAGTCCGGCATGCGCGCCTCCTTCGGCATGATCGTGATCGACTTCCCGACCGTGTACGCGTCCGACCCCGACGACTATCTTGCAAAGGGCCTGGCCCTGCGGGACCGCTACCGCGACCACCCCCTGTTTTCGTTCTCCCTCGCGCCGCATGCTCCATATACCGTGTCGGACAAGGTTTTCGCAAAAATCGCGACGCTGGCCGCCGAGCTCGACTGTCCGGTGCATTGCCACGTTCACGAGACCGAGGACGAAATCGCCCGCTCGGTTGCCGAGCACGGCGTCCGCCCGCTGGAGCGCTTGCGCTCGCTGGGAATCGTCGGCCCCAACCTTGTCTCGGTCCATTCGGTCCACCTGACACAAGAGGAGATCGAGTTGCTCGCGCGCCATGGCAGTTCGGTGGCCCACTGCCCCTCCTCGAACCTCAAGCTGGCAAGCGGCTTTGCCCCTGTGGCGGCGCTGGCTGCCGAAGGGGTGAACATCGGGCTGGGGACCGACGGGGCCGCCAGTAACAACCGGCTGGACGGTTTCCAGGAGATGCGCCTGACGGCCCTGCTCGCCAAGGCAGTCGCCCGCAACGCGGAGGCGGTCCCGGCCCACACGGCCCTCACCATGGCTACCTTGGGGGGCGCCAAGGCCATTGGGCTGGGGGCGCACATCGGGTCCATCCAGCCGGGCAAGCGCGCCGACCTGGCGGCCGTGGAACTGGCCGGCCCGGAGCTTGCCCCGGTGTTCGACCCGGTATCCCATCTGGTGTACTGTGCCGGGCGTGAAAACGTCTCCCATGTGTGGGTGGACGGGAACCCCAAAATGACCGACAGGGTGCTGAAAGACATCGACATTCCAGATTTGGACAGGCGCGCCAAGTTGTGGCAAAATGTCCTCAAGAATTAATCAAAACGGCATTTTTTGAACTCGGCAGTTCTTCGGGATAACGAAAGAGGGGATCGTATGAATAAGAAAGGTTTGTCGCTTCTGGCAATCACAGGGATAGCAATGTCGGCGGCGTCGTTTACCGCCTCCGCTCAGCAGGCTGGCGGATACTGGACCAACCCGTCCAGCGGCCTGATCTGGAAAAACGCTTACGGCCAGTGCTGGAAATCGGTTTACTTCACGCCGGCCATGGCCGTCGCGGAGTGCGATCCCGACCTGATGCCGAAGCCGCCCGCGCCCGCACCCGCGCCGCGCGTCGTGACGCCGCCTCGTGCGACCCCGGCGCCCGCGCCGAAGCCCGCACCGAAGCCCGCACCGAAGCCTGTCGCCGAGAAAGTGACCATGGCCGCCGATGCGCTGTTCGACTTCGACTAGTCGGTGATCAAGCCGGAAGCCAAGGGCAAGCTCGATGACCTCGCCGACAAGGTGAAGCGCGTCAACCTCGAAGTGGTGATCGCGATCGGCCACACCGATTCGATCGGCAGCGATGCCTACAACCAGAAGCTGTCCGTGCGCCGCGCAGAAGCTGTCAAGGCGTACCTGGTCAGCAAAGGGATCGAGCCGAACCGCATCTACACCGAAGGCAAAGGCGAGAAGCAGCCCGTGGCCAGCAACAAGACCAAGGAAGGCCGCGCCAAGAACCGCCGGGTGGAAATCGAAGTCATCGGCACGCGCAAGCCCTGAGCTTTCGCACCGACGGAAAAAGCCCTGCACCTGCAGGGCTTTTTTTTTGGATAATCGCCACATGGAAGCTGCATTGAACGCCGATCCCGCCGAGCTGGAGAAATTCGGCCGGCTCGCGCATCGCTGGTGGGATCCGGCGGGCGAATTCAAGCCGCTGCACGAAATCAACCCGCTGCGCCTGGGATGGATAGAGGCGCGCGCCGCCCTCGCCGGCAAGCAGGTTCTCGACGTCGGGTGCGGCGGCGGCATCCTTTCCGAAGCCATGGCCGGCAGGGGCGCTGATGTGCACGGCATCGACCTCTCGGTCACCGCCCTCAAGGTCGCCGAAATGCATATGGCCGAATCGGCGTTGCGCGGGATCATCCTGCCCCTTCGCTACGAGCCAGTCTCCGCAGAAGCCCTTGCCGAGCGCTGCGCCGGTGCTTACGACGTGGTGACTTGCATGGAACTCCTCGAGCACGTCCCCCAACCGGAGAGCATCGTGGCGGCATGTGCGCAGCTCCTCCGCCCCGGCGGGCATGCCTTTTTTTCCACCATCAACCGCAATCCGAAGGCTTACCTCTTCGCTGTCGTCGGCGCCGAATACATGCTCAAACTGTTGCCCAAGGGAACCCACGATTACGCGCGCTTCATCAAGCCCTCCGAGCTCGCGGCCGCGTGCCGCTCGAGCGGGCTGCGATGCACTGAGTTCGCCGGCATGACCTACAACCCGCTCTCGCGCCAGTACCGCATGGGCGCGGACTGCAATGTCAATTACATCGTCCACTGCACCAAGGAGGCCTGACGTGCGCGCTGTGCTGTTCGATTTCGACGGAACGCTCGCCGACACCGCGCCGGACCTGGGAGGCGCGCTCAATCGCATGCTTGCCGACCGAGGACGCCCCGCCCTGCCGCTCGAGCGGCTGCGGCCCCACGCTTCGAGCGGCGCGCGCGGCCTCCTGTTCATCGGTTTCGGCGTGGTCCCGGAAGACGAAGGGTACGAAACCATGCGCAATGAGTTCATCGCCAACTACAGCGCAGCAATGTGCGTGCATACGCGCCTTTTTCCAGGGATCGAGGAATTGCTTGCCTCGCTCGAGTCGCGGCCCATGGTGTGGGGAATCGTGACCAACAAGGCCGTCAAGCTGACTACCCCACTTGTGGCTCACCTGGGTCTCGCAAGCCGCGCCGGCTGCGTGGTGGGCGGTGATACCACCCCTCACCTCAAACCCCACCCAGCTTCGCTCCTGCATGCGGCAGAGAAGATCGGCGTGCGCCCGTCGGACTGCTGCTATCTGGGCGACGACCTGCGCGATATCCAGGCCGCTAAGGCGGCCGGCATGTTTTCCGTGGCGGTGGAGTACGGGTACAGCGGCACTGAGAACGGAGGCCCGCGCGGATGGAATGCCGAGGCCGTCATCGGCCAGCCGCTCGACCTGCTGCAACACCTCTGAGCGGCGCCGGAGGGTCTCTTCCCCGGAGTCCCTTGCATTCCGGCAGCGGGCCCCCACATGCGATAATGCAAGTGCTTCACCGAACCCGGGGGCGACCTGGCTTCGACAGCGGTAACAAAGCAGGCAGGGCATACCGAGGACCAGTCACCTCGCAAATCCATCTGGAAACTAAAGTAACTGCGAACGACAACTCGTACGCACTAGCCGCCTAAGAACCGGCTAGCTCTGCACCCATCTCGTTCCTGGGGTGGGCCGGGCAACCGGATGCAGAGTCATCTACAGGGAATCGGGCTATGCCGGGTCGCTTGGCACAGCCTTAAAAAGTAGGCGACTCGCGGGGAAAGCAGCGTGCCAGTTCGCGGCCGACCCGTTAAAACCAAACAACCGGCTAAGTATGTAGAACTGTATGTAGCGTGCCGTTGGACGCGGGTTCGATTCCCGCCGCCTCCACCAATTCCTCCCTTGCTCGAAAAACGCCTTGATCCTAAGGCGTTGTTTTTTTGTGGATAAGTTCTGACGCCGTCCGGCACGAATGCCCTGGCGATCCAGTTGGTCGCGCAGCATGCGCGCGCCCATGACGGGATGCTCCAAGTGCAGTTCAATCAGAAACTCCTTCAGGGCAGACCGCAGCCGGTCCCGCCTTTATACCCAGAGTTTCCACTTATAGCGCTGTTCGGATTTGCGGGGCTACTTCTTGCGACTCGCTTCGGAAGCATGTGCGCGGGCTACTCAAAACATCGGCAATGGTTCCGGTCGCCCGCCCGCGTAGCCCTGATACCCCTGAATGCCGAGTTCCTTCAGCACCGGCACCAATGCAATGTCCTCGACGCCCTGCGCAATGATCGGTATTTCCAGCGGACGCAGCATGCGCAGCATCGCTTCCAGGACGAATCGCACGTCCTTGCGCGCGCAGATCTCGTTTGTGAACGCCGGAGCGAGCTTCAAATAGGCCGGCATCAGGTCGTGCACCGTGGCAATCGCACCGCGATCGAGCTCGAAATGGTCGAGCGCCAGCCGGCTGCCCGCGTCACACAGCTCGGCGGAAAACCGGTGCGTGAGCGGCAGGGATTTGCTTGCGGCTGCCCCAGTCATTTCAAACACCAAACGGCGGGCCGCGTGCGGGTTGTCTTTCAGAAACTGTATCAGCCATGCGCGGAACGACGCGTCGCCCACGCTTTGTAGCGACACGTTCAGGCTGATGGTCCGCGGCAGAGTTGAATCACCTGTCACCGCGGCCACGACCATTTCGGCGACTTTCCGGTCGAGCAATGGCAGCAAGCCGAACTGCGCGGCAATCGGCACGAACGTTCCTGCGGCAATCGGCGCGCTTCCGGCATCCGCGATCTGCGACATGAATTCCATTTGGAGCGGATGGCCGCCGTCGACGGTGAGCACTTTCTGGCAGAGCAGCGAAACCCGACCCGCGTCGATCGCTTGCCTGACCGCCCGGATCGTGTCGACCACCGGCGCGTCCGCCCTGGACTGGTCGAGGGCCACGCCGCCCTTCCCCGCCACCCGCGCCAGCGCGGCCTCGGCGCGCTGTGCGAACTCGGCAAGCCGTGCGCCGCCGCCGAACCCGGCCAGGCCGCAGGACAGCGCGAAATCGAAAGAAAATCCGCAACCGCGCATCTGCGCCGGGAAACTCGCGCAGATCGACTGTGCCCATTCGCGCGCCCCCC
>JBBQCV010000255.1:0-5252 GCA_038319115.1 Burkholderiales bacterium
TCAAGATCGAGGTGCCCTCGCAGGGCAAGAACAAGCCCGCGAGGCGCGTGTACTGCCTGGACGACGACGAGCTCGACGAGGCGCTCGATGCGCTCAAGAAGGAAAAGGTGCGCGAAGGCAGCTGGGAGATTTCGCGCTTCAAGGGCCTTGGCGAGATGAGTCCCGAGCAGCTTTGGGAAACGACCATGAATCCCGATTCGCGCCGGCTGGTGCGGATGCAGCTCGATCGCGCCGACATCGACAGGGTGCGCGGCAAGTTCGAGTTGCTGATGGATTCGGGGGAGGCGGAGGGAAGAAGGAACTGGATGCGGGAGCACTGGAGGACGGTCGAGGCGGATGTTTAGGCTGCATTTGCGATGCCTGCATTTCGCGCCTAACCGTTGATAGACGCCCAAGTCTCCTCATTTTGTGAAATTAAGGTTTGCCCGATCGGGCAAGCCAGGAATTTCACAAAATGAGGAGAGATGTGAAAAGCAAACCCGGTACGGCAACTGCTACAGGCACCTGAAAGACAAAAAACAGGGGAGACCACAATGGCCCGAAAAACAAAAAAAGCCCTCTGGGAACGCGGCTACAAGTCGCACTGCCTCTGGCGCGGCAAGGAAAAGCTCGCCAAGGTCCGCCTCGATGCCGAGGCGGAACTCAAGTACATCTGGGAAGCAGCGGGGCGCACCGGTGACGCCGGCACGCTCTCGGCGGCCAAGGCGGCCGCCGAAAATGCGCTGATTCTCGCCGACCGACAGCTGACCCTCTTCGATTTCGACGAGCCACAGCTCCAACCCACGACCTAGGCAATGGAAGACACCACCCTCGATTTATTCGCCCCCGACGCGGGCGAGGACGCCTCCCCGATCGAGCAGCACGCATCGCAGGCCTACCTCGGTTACGCCGTGTCGACGGTCAAGGCGCGCGCGCTGCCCGAGGTCGCCGACGGCTTGAAGCCCGTACAGCGCCGCATCCTGTACGCGATGGGCGACACCGGCGCGGACGGCTACGCCAAATGCGCGCGGTTCGTCGGCGAGGTGCTGGGCAAGTACCACCCGCACGGCGACTCTTCCACTTATGAAGCCATGGTGCACATGGCGCAGCCGTTCTCGATGCGCTACCCGCTCATCGACGGGCAGGGCAACTTCGGCTCGCGCGACGGCGATTCGGCCGCCGCCTACCGCTACACCGAGGCGAAGCTGTCGCGTTTTGCCGAGCTCATGCTGGCCGAGATCGGCGAGGGCACGGTCGACTTCATCAAGAACTACGACGGCAAGTTCGACGAGCCGCAGCTCCTGCCCGCGCGCATGCCGTTCGGGTTGCTCAACGGCTCGTTCGGCATCCCGGTCGGCTTCTCCACGCGCATTCCGCCGCACAACCTCGCCGAGGTTGCCGCCGCCGCGGCGTTGGTGATCCGCAATCCCAAGGTCAGCGTCGACGAGGTGCTCGCGTTGCTGCCGGGCCCCGATTTCCCTGGCGGCGGGCAGATCATTTCCAACGCCGCCGAGATCCGCCAGGCCTACGACACCGGGCGCGGCTCGATCGCCATGCGCGCGCGCTGGCACGTCGAGCCGCTCGCGCGCGGCCAGTGGCGCATCGTGGTCGACGAGCTGCCGCACGGCGTGTCGTGCCGGCAGGTGCTCGAGGAGATCGAGGCGCTCGTCAATCCCAAGCCTGCCATGGGCAAGAAGGAAGTCTCGCAGGAGCAAAAGCGCCTCAAGCAGTTCGTGCTCGACATCGTCGAGACGGTGCGCGACGAGTCCGACCGCAAGAGCCGCATGCGCATCATCATCGAGCCGCGTTCGTCGCGCCAGGACGCCGACGAAATGATGAAAGCCCTCCTCGTGCATACCTCGCTCGAGATGCGCTACCCGATCAACCTTACGTGGCTGGGCCTCGACGGGCTGCCGGAAACCAAGGGCATCGTCGGGGTGCTCGCGGAGTGGACCGAATTCCGTATCGCCACCGTCAGGCGCCGGACCCAGTTCCGCCTCAACAAGGTGGAGGACCGCCTGCACATCGTCGAGGGCCGCATCAAGGCCTTCGTCAAGATCGACGAGATCATCAAGCTCATCCGCTCCTGCGACGACCAGGCCGAGGCCAAGCGCAAGTTGGCGGAGAAGTGGGGCTTCAGCGAGCGGCAGGCCGAGGACATCGTCAACCTGCGCCTCGGCCAGCTCACGCGGCTCGACGGCGTCAAGCTCAACGACGAGAGGAAAGGCCTGGAGAAGGCGCGCGAGGAGCATCGCCGCGTGCTCGATTCCGAGCGCGTGCTGCGCAACCTCGTGGTCAAGGAGCTCGAAGAAGACGCCAAGAAGTACGGCGACGCGCGCCGCACGCTGATCCGCGCCGACGAGCGCACCCAGATCGAGCGCACCGTGCTCGAGGAGCCGGTGACCGTGATCCTCTCGCGCAAAGGCTGGATCCGCGCGCGTGGCGGCCACGGCATCGACCTCACCACGGTGAGCTTCAAGGACGGCGACAGCCTGGGGCAGGCAGCCGAATGCAAGACCACCGACCAGGTGGTGTTCCTCGGCTCGTCGGGCAAGACATGGACACTCGACGCGGCCAGCCTGCCCTCGGGCCGCGGTGATGGCGCCCCGGTCAACAGCCTGGTCAACGCCGGCGGCGACACCATCGTGTGGATGGGCACCGGCGCGATGGAGCAAAGCCTGCTGCTGCACACCACCGCCGGGCACGGCTTTGTGGCCCAGCTCAAGGACCTCGTCACGCGCATGAAGGCGGGCAAGGAATTCATGAAACCGGCCGACGGTGCGAAGGTGTTGCCGCCCGCACCGGTGCCGGATTTCAAGGGCGATGTGAGCCCGCGGGTGGCGGCGTTGTCCTCCGATGGCCGGCTGCTGGTGTTCCTGCTCGACGAGGTGCCGCTGCGTCCCAACGGCGGGCTGGGCGTGCAGCTCATCGCGCTGCCCGAGAACGTGATCCTTGCCGCAGTGGCGGTGATCGACGGCACCCACCTGACGGTCCACGGCGTCAAACGCGGCAAGCGCGCCAGGGTCGAACTCGGCAAGAAAGAGGTCCGCGACTACGACGGGCGCCGTGCGCAGCGCGGGCGGGTGGCCGATGTCGGCCTCAAGGATGTCGACGGGCTGGGAGAATAATTTTTCTCCCGCAATGAATCCGGTGCTGCGCCCGATGGTCGCCCCTGCGGCGATCGTCATCCTGACCGGCATTTTCGTGGCCGCCGGCCCGGCGCTGCCGCCCACGCTTGCCGGCCTGCCTGCCCTCGGGCCCTACGTGGCGCTGTTCGCCGCCGGCGCCATCGCCCTTTGGTTCAACCGCGGCCGTGCGTTCATCGCGGCGCTGTCGATGTTTTGCGCCTACGCGGGCTTTCGCTACGCGCATGGTCTCGACCCATTCGCTGCCAAGGTCACTTATACGGCGCTGGTGGTCCTCGTGCCCGCCAACATTCTCGCCTCGCTCCTGCAGGCCGAGCGCGGCGCCATCCACCACGACAGCCACCGCTGGCTGCTGGTCCTGGCGGCCGAAGTGCTGCTGGTGCTGTGGATCGGCAGCGCCGGGCGCAGCATGCTTTCCGGCGAGGCGTGGAAGACCGTGTTCGACCACTGGACGCTCAACAGCCCCCCCACACCGCTGGTGGGCCGCATCCTGTTCGCGCTCGCATTCGCCGCCGCCATGTGGCGCTCGCATCCCAAGCCGCCCGCGATCGCGCCGCGGCCGCTCGACATCGGGCTGGCGGGCGCCCTGGCCGCGTTCTTCATTGCCGCCGAGTGGGGCGCCTCGCCGCTCCCCTTCGCCGCGTTCATGACCGCCGCCGGCACGGTGCTGTTCGTCGCGGTATTGCAGGAGACGCACCGCCTCGCCTTCATCGACGAACTCACCAGCCTGCCCGGGCGGCGGTCGCTCGAAGAGAAGCTCGCGGCGCTGGGGCCGGTGTGCGCGGTGGCGATGGCCGACGTCGACCATTTCAAGAAGTTCAACGACGTGCACGGCCACGACATCGGCGACCAGGTGCTCAAGCTGGTGGCGGCGCGGCTGGCCGAGGTGGAGGGCGGCGGCGTGGCGTTCCGTTATGGCGGCGAGGAATTCTGCGTGCTCTTCGAGGGGAGCACCATCGCCGAGGCACTGCCTCACCTCGAGGCCATCCGCGCCTCGATCGAAAGCTACAAGATGGCGGTGCGCGGCGAAGAGAGGCCGCGCGATCCCGATACCGGCACGCGCCTGCGCGGCAACAGCCGCCCGCAGGAGATGATTTCGGTCACCATCAGCATCGGCGTGGCCGAAAGGCTCGGCGAGGAAATGAAGCCTGCCCGGGCGGTCAAGGCGGCCGACGAGGCCCTGTATCGCGCCAAGAAGGCCGGCCGCAACCGGGTTTCTACGTAAGTCCACCATTGCAACAGGAGGGCGCCATGCCCCGCAACCTGCTCGACGAAAACCATATCCATCCGGCCATCCGCGAGGCGATCGCGTCCAGCCATGCCCCCATCGTGCGCGAGGTGCAGGACGCCGTGGCCGCCAACGCGGTGGTGGTGGTCGGCATGGCGCAGAACCCGTTCCCGAAAAAGGCGCGCCGCCTGCTCGACGCGAAGGGGATCGCGTACAAGTACCTCGAGTACGGCAGCTATTTGTCGGGCTGGCGCGGCCGCAACGCGCTCAAGATGTGGACCGGCTGGCCCACCCTGCCGATGGTGTTCGTGAAAGGGACGCTGGTAGGCGGGGCCAACGACCTGGGCCGGCTCATCGACAGCGGCGAGCTGGCGAAGATGCTCACCTGAGCGGGGTTACTTCTCGCCGATTTTCTTGGGCGGCTTGCCCTTGAGGGTGACTTCGAGGATGGTTCCCGCCGCGGCGATGCCGACGGTGAAAATCAGCGTCCAGATCGACCACACGCTGGCGAAGATCACCATGTCGTTCATCGCGATGCGCACCAGAGCGACCATGATGAACACCGGGAACAGCAGGCCGAGGAAGAATGAGAGTTTCATACGCGGACCCTACCAGTAAACGGGGGCGCGCGGGAGCCGGCTTGTCACGGCTTTTTCGCCAGCACGGCCTTCCAGCGGTTCATCTCCGACACCAGGAAGGCGCCGAACTCCTCCGGTGAGCTGGGCCGCGCCACTCCTGCGCACCCGGGAGGCACGGCTTCAGATCGGCGTGACTTTGGCGTGCAGCAACGCGCTGCGCCCCTGTTCGAGCGCCGCCAGGCAGCGCTCGATGGCGGCGCCCGTTTCGCCCGGGTCCGACAGGCATTCGCCATACGCCCCGCTTACCGCGGCCAGCTTGGA
>JBBQCV010000256.1:0-5235 GCA_038319115.1 Burkholderiales bacterium
CTCGCTGATGCAGTCGCGGCCGTGCTCGTCACACAGCAACACCTCGCTGCGCTCACAGGTCCATTTCACCGGGCGGCCCAGGGTTTTCGCCAGCCACAGCACGAGGCGATGCTCGCTGTAGGCCCAGCCCTTGGTGCCGAATGCGCCGCCGACGTTCTCCGACACCACGCGGATGCGGTGTTCGGGGATGTTGAAGATGTAGCGCGCGAGCACTTCGCGGATGCGATGCGGGTACTGCGAGTCGGCGTACAGCGTGTAACGGTCCTCGCCCGCGTCGTAGTGGCCCAGCGCGCCGCGCGGCTCCATGTATTGCGCATGCGCGCGCGAGATCATGTAGCGGGCGCGGACCACGTGCGCGGCCTTTGCGAAGGCAGCCTCGGTGGCCGCGCGGTTGCCCACCTCGAACACGTTGCATATGTTGTCGGGGCATTCGTCCCACACCGCCGGAGCGCCGGGCTGCATGGCGCCGGCAGTCGCGGTGACCGACGGCCGGTCGGCGTAGTCGATCACCACCCGCTCGGCCGCATCGCGCGCCTGCAGGAGGGTTTCGGCCACTACCGCCACGACCGGGTCGCCGACGTGGCGCACGCGATCTTCCGCCAGCCCGCGGTGCGAGCGCGTGAACATGGGCGAGCCGTCGGCGCGCACGCGCTTGAGCGTGACCGGGATGGTGCCGAGGCCCGCCTTTGCAAGGTCCGCGGCCGTGAAGACCCCGAGAACGCCGGGCATGGTGGCCGCGGCGCCGAAGTCGATCGCGCCGATCTGTGCATGCGCGTGCGGCGAGCGCACGTACACGAGGTGCGCCTGCCCCGGCAGGTTGGTGTCGTCGATATAGCGCCCCTGGCCGCGCAGCAGGCGCGGGTCCTCGAATCGCGTGACGCTCTGGCCGATGCCGTACTGTCCCATTAGCGGGTTTCCGTGATGACCCAGCGGATTCTACCGTCGCGGCACGCTCCGGGCTGCGAACCTGGCCGCAACCGGCGCCCCATGGCCCATCCCCATTGCACCATGCGGCCTGTGAACCTCGTGGCCCGGCGGTCCGCCCCGGTGATACGCTCCCACGCTTTCACGACCGGGCGCGTGCGTTGCAGGCCAAACCGATTCCCCGCTGGGTGGGTGTTGCGCTCCTGTTGGGCATCTCGGTGGTGTTCGGCAGCAACCACGTCGCGGCGCGGTTCGCGTTCGAGCATGGCTCCAACGTCATCACTGCGGTCACCTTCCGTGCCACCTGCGCGCTCGTTTTCGTGTTCGTTCTGCTGGTGGCCAACCGCGTGTCGTTCGCGCTGCCGGGTGCGACACGCGCGCGCGGCATCGTCATCGGCCTGTTCCTGCTCATCCAGAGCTACTGCATCTTTTCGGCGGTGGCGCGCATCCCGGTGGCGCTCGCGCTGCTTGCGTTCAACACCTACCCGATCGTGATCGCGCTCACCGCGTGGTTCGTCGAAGGCGAGCGCCCCTCGACGCGGGCGATCGTGGCCATGCCGGTGGCGCTGGCGGGGCTTGCGCTGGCCCTCGACGTGGGCGGCTGGAGCGGGGCGGGCGCGGCGAGCTTCACCGGGCGATGGGACGAGATCGGCGTGGGCGTGCTGTACGCCACCGGGGCGTCGCTGGCTTTCAGCGCGGCGCTGTACCTGACCACCCGCTGGATGAAGGACGTCGACGGCCGGCTGCGCACTTTTTTCGCCACCGGCACCATTGCGGTGGTGATGCTTGCCCTCGGCGCCTCGACCCACGCTTTCGCCCTGCCCGTGGACACCACCGGCTGGGCCGCGCTGGTGCTGGTCGGCCTGTGCTACAGCGCCGCGGTGACTTCGCTTTTCGTGGTGCTGCCGCGCATCGGCATTGTCAACAACGCGGCGGCGCTCAATTTCGAGCCGGTGGCGGTGCTCGCGATGGGCTGGATCCTGCTCGGCCAGACCATGGCGCCGCTGCAGGTCTTTGGCGCGCTGGTGGTGATCGGCGCCATCGTCGCGCTGTCCACCGGAAAAAAATAGGCTATCGCGGCCTCAGGCCGGCGCGTAGCAGACCACCTGGTTGCGGCCGCCGTTCTTGGCCTTGTAGAGCGCGCGGTCGGCGCGCCCCACCAGGGCGTCCATGGTCTGGCCGTCGTCGGGAAAGCTCGCCACCCCGATGCTGACCGTGGAGTGCACCGCTTTGCCGTCGTACACCAGCGGCTTGGCGGCCATCGAATCGCGGATGCGCTCGGCCACATCGGCGGCGCCTTGGGAAGGCGTCTCGGGCAGCAGCACCACGAACTCGTCCCCGCCGTAGCGCGCCGGCACGTCGGTGTAGCGCAGTTCGGCCTGGATGCGTTCGGCCAACTGCCTGATGAGGCGGTTGCCGGCCTCGTGGCCGTGCGTGTCGTTGACCGACTTGAGGTTGTCCGAGTCGATCATGAGCACGCTGATGCCGCGCTTGTAGCGTTGCGCCTGGCTGAACAGGCGATCGGCGACGATGGCGAAGCCGCGCGTGTTGTACAGGCCGGTGAGGTCGTCGGTCTCCGAGAGCAGCTTGGCCTTGTTGAGGCCGTAACGGATGTCGGCCGAGAACATCGTCGTCACATAGGCCACCAGCAGCACCGGTGCGAGCTGGGCGGCGAGGCTGCCGAGGGAGCGCAGCGTGAACAGGTATTGCCTCGGGTCGGCGTCGGCCAGCAACACATGGCAGGCCGCGATGAGCACCACCTCGATCAGGGTGGTGAGCTTGCCCAGCGTGAGCGCGCTGGTGATGACGGCCAGCATGTAGGTGTTGAGCAGCGGGCTCGCGAGCTTGCCCGTGAACCACAGCGACCAGGTGATGAACACGATCATCGCCCAGGTCTCCAGGGCGATCTTCCAGCGCGTCTCGCGCTTGTAAAAGTTGGCGTAGCGGAAAGCCATCACGAACGCCGCGTAGAACAGCAGCGCAGCGGTGATGGCGACCTCGTCGTCCTTTTCGGGGCCGCCGAAGGCGAGGTACAGGAGCACCAGGATCAGCAGCAGCCATTCGATTTCGGCGACTGTGCGCGAAATGCCGCGCAGCTCCTCGAGCTCGATGCTGACCGGCCGCTCACGCTGCGGCGCGGGTTCCTGGGGCGCTGGCTGCATTCGCCGGGTCCTCTTACCTGCTTATTGGTAAGGCAAGTCTATCGCACCGCCGCGCGGGGCGCTCAGGCTTCGCCCCAGACTTCCCGGGCGGTGGCGACCACGTGGCGCATCTTGGCTTCCTGGTCGGCGGGGGTGACCTGGTTGCCGTGCACGGTGCTCGAGAAGCCGCATTGCGGCGACAGGCACAGGTTGTCGAGGTTCACGTAGTGCGCGGCCTCGTCGATGCGGTGCTTGAGTGCTTCCACCGGCTCGAGCGGGGGCAGCTTGCTCGACACGATGCCCAGCACGATGACCTTGCCCTCGGGCACGAAGCGCAAGGGCGAAAAACCGCCGGAGCGCGCGTCGTCGTACTCGAGGAAATAGCCGTCCACCTCGAGCTCCTGGAACAGCGCCTTGGCGACCGGCTCGTAGCTGCCCTCGGCCGCCCACGCGCTTTGGAAATTGCCGCGGCACAGGTGGATGCACACATGCATGCCGGCCGGGCGCTCGGCGATGCAGGCATTGATGAGGCGCGCATAGCGCCGCGGCAGCGCCTCGGGGTCGTCGCCGCGCCCGCGCGCGCCTTCACGCATCTTCGGGTCGCACAGGTAGGCGAGGTTGGTGTCGTCGAGCTGCAGGTAAGTGCAGCCGGCATCGGCGAGGGACTTGATCTCGTCGCGATAGCACTGCGCCACGTCGGCGAAGAAGTCCTCCATGTCCGGGTAGGCCTCGCGCGAGATCGCGCCGCGGCCGCCGCGGAAATGCAGCATGGTGGGCGAGGGGATGGTGACCTTCGGGGTGCGCGTGGTCACCGACTTGAGGAAGTTGAAGTCCTCCAGCTGGATCGGTTTCACGTGCCTGAGCTGGCCGGTCACGTGCAGCACCGGCGGGGCGAAATCGACCGTGTTGGCCGCGCCGCGAAACTTCACCGCCATGCCCTCGCGCACCTCCACGCCTTCGAGCTGCTCGAGGAAGTCGATATGGAAGTAGGTGCGGCGGAACTCGCCGTCGGTGATGCCGTTGAGGCCCCAGGATTCCTGCAAGCGCACCACTTCGCGGATCGCCTTGTCTTCCACCGCGCGCAGGCTGGCGGCATCGAGCTCGCCCTCCTTGTGTCGCGCGCGCGCGTCCAGCAGCTCCTGCGGGCGCAGGAAGCTGCCTACATGGTCGGCCCGGAAGGGCGGTTTAACACGCTGGGTCATTGTGTATAGTCTCCGTTCGAGTTCTGTTCACCGACAGGTATTGCATCCCATTCTATGCGAGCCTGGTGCACGTACCCTACAAGGGCGGCGGCTCCGCGGTCTGGCAGCAGCTCGTCAAGGACACCGGCGCGAAGGTGGATTGAGCCGCCGGCGGCTCCGCGTGCCTTTGCCCTAGGCCGGACCGCGCAGCACGATCTTGCCGGTGTGCCGGTTGGCTTCCATGGCGTCCTTGGCGGCGGGCAGGTCGCCGAACTCGAACACCTTGTCGACGAAGGGCTTGATGCGCCCATCGCTGAGGGCGGGCAGGACGTCCTTCACGAAGTCGGTCACGCTGGTGGCTTTCTGGTCGGCGCTGCGCAGCTTGTTCGATACGCCGAAGAGCTGCAGCCGCTTCATGTGCAGCGCCTGGATGTCGATCTTCGCCTCGAGCACGCCGTCGACATAACCCACCGTCGCCATGCGGCCCTCGAAGGCGAGCGCCTTGATGCACTCGGCGAACACCGTGCCGCCGACGTTGTTGATGATGAGGTCGGCGCCGTGTTTGTCGGTGGCCTGCATGACGGCCTCGTTGAAATCGCCGGCGCGCGTGTTCAGCCCCACATCGAGGCCGAGCGCCTTGAGCCGCGCGAGCTTCTCGGCCGAGCCCGAAGTGCCGATGACTTTGGCGCCGATGGCCTTGGCAAGCTGCAGCGCCGCCACTCCAACGCCGGCCGAGATGCCGGTGACGAGCAGCCACTCTCCCTTCCTGAGCTTGCCCTGGCCGATCACCATGTCGTGCGCGGTCATGAAGGCCAGCGGCGCGGCGGCGGCCTCTTCCCACGACAGCCCGGCAGGCATGCGGATCGCCTCGCGCGCATCCATGACCGCATAGGCCGAGAACGCCCCGGCGCAGCGCCCCATGACCTTGTCGCCCGGCTTGAAGCCGGTGGCCGCGGCGCCCGCGCTGACCACTTCGCCCGAGACTTCCA
>JBBQCV010000257.1:0-5215 GCA_038319115.1 Burkholderiales bacterium
CGACCTGCGCCGCGCCGCGGTGCTGGAGAAAATCGCGCGGCAGAACTTCGGCGGCCTCGAAGGCATCCAGCCGGCCACGTGGATGGGCCATCGCCCCTGCATGCCCGATTCGGTGCCGGTGGTGGGCCCGGCCGAGGGCCGGCCCGGGCTGTGGCTCGCTCTCGGCCATGGGCACCTTGGCATGACCGATTCGATCGCCACGTCGGGGCGGATCGCGGATGGGATTGCGCCGGCGCAGACTGGCGCCATCGCGATGGACGGCCCGGCGAGCATGCATGCCTGAAACGGTGATCCGAAGGGAGCGTTTCGCCGTCGTGGGCTACGGCGCAATCACCGAAGAGATGGTGCAATGCCTCGCCGGACGCGGCGAGCTGGGAGCCTTGCTCTGCATCCTGGTGCGGCCGCAGCGCCTGGCCGAGGCCCGTGACAAGGCGGCCGGCAGGTTCACCGTCGTCGACAGCCTCGCCGCGTTGCTCGACCTCGAGCCTCAGGTGGTCGCCGAATGCGCGGGTCACGGCGCCATGCGCGAGTACGCCCCGACCCTTTTGTCGAAGGGGGTCGATGTGCTGTGCTCGTCCGTCGGGGTGCTGGCCGACAGGGAATTCGAGGAGCGCATCGCGCGAAGTGCATCCCCAAGCGCATTCGGGAGTGAATCTCGGAGTGCATCCCGCGGTACATCCGATGCCGCCGCGCGCCTGTGGATTCCCTCGGGCGCGGTGGCCGGCATCGACGGCCTGCTGGCGGCACGAACCGCGGGCCTGAGCCGGGTGACGTATACCTCGATCAAGGCGCCGGTGGCCTGGGACGGCACGCCCGCGGAGCGCCTGCTCGAAGGCGCCTCAAGGGCGGAGCGAACGACTTTTTTCGAAGGCAGCGCACGCGAGGCGGCGATGCGCTACCCGCAGAACGCCAATGTCGGGGCGACGGTGTCGCTGGCCGGGCTGGGGCTGGACCGGACCCAGGTGAGGCTCGTGTCCGACCCTGCGACTCGCGGCCCGCTCGGCATCATCGAAGCCGAAGGCGAATTCGGCACCCTGCGCTTCGAGATCCTTGCCTATGCGTCCCCGCGCAATCCAAAAACATCGCTGCTGACGGCGCACAGCATGTTGGCCGCGCTGCGCGAAGGGACCTGCTTCAGTGTGGGACCGGGGTCGGGCAGTTGGCGTGGTGCGGGCGGACGCGGCACCGGCGGGTAGTGCGGGACCGCGCGAAAAATGAAACGCGATGGCGCGTTAGTGAAACGCGTCGGCGCTATGGTGGAAACGCGACGCCGCGTTAGTGGAACACCGAACCGCCATCGAGGCTTAACGCGGTCCCGGTGACAAATGAGGATTCGGCGCTGCTCAGGAAGAGCACCGCGTCGGCCACTTCGTCCGCCGTGCCGAAGCGCCGCATGAGGTTGCGCGAGACGTAGCGCTCCACCGCGGCGTCGCGGTCGGCGTGCAGGGCGAGGTTCCTCTCCACCAGCGGGGTCATCACGATGCCGGGGCAGACCGCGTTGACGCGGATCTTGTCGCCCGCGAGGTCGATCGCGATCGCCTTGGTGAACAGCACCAGCCCGCCCTTGGACGAGCAATAGGCGCTGAAATTCGCGCGCGGCTGCAGGCCCGCGCCGGACGCGATGTTCACCACCGTGGCGCCGCCCGCGGCCTTGAGGGCGGGCAGGGCAGCATGGGTGACGAGGAAAGGGCCGTCGAGGTTGATCGACAGGATGCGGCGCCACTCCTCGAACGTAAGGTCGGCGAAATTGCGCCAGACGCTGATACCCGCCGCATTGACCAGCCCGTCGAGGCCGCCAAGCGTATTCGCTGCGCCCTCGACCGCCGCTCCGACATCACTTTCGCTCGTGACGTCCGCGTGAACTGTCCACGCCTTGTCCCCGAGCTCCGTGGCGGCCGAGGCGAGCGCTTTGTCGTCACGGTCGAGCAGCGCCACGCGCGCGCCTTCGGCGATGAAGCGCCGCGCGGTGGCGAGGCCGATCCCCGACGCGCCGCCGGTGACGAGCACCCTGCGCCCCTGCATGCGCATCAGATGGGCTTGACCGCGAGGTCGCCGCGGTAGGGCGTCACGCTCAGCGTGTCGAGGTGCGGCGCGATCGGGTCGCCTTCGGGGGGCAGGCTTGATGCGAGCGTCAGTTCCGCCAGCGCGGCGCCGGTCATGAAGCGCACGCCGGGGCGGGACGCAATCCCTGTGAGGAGCGCTTCCAGCGCGGCGATGCGCGCGGCACGCGTCGAGCCGACGTCGCCGCGCAGGTGCAGCGTGAGCGGCACCAGGCATCGCTCGGCATACAGCGCGTCGAACTCCTCGCCCCAGATCTTCATCACGCGGGCATGGGTGTGGCGCGCCGAGAACGCGAGTGAATCGTCCAGCGCCGACACCGTCGGCAGCTCGGCCAGCCGTGTCGCCGCCGTCGGGGCGATCACGTAGGGGTGGTCGTCGTCCTGGAAAGACGAATCGTAGGTGAATCCCAATTCGCACAGCATGCGCAGCGTCGTCGGCCCGAGTTCGCCGCCCGCGGCGCGAAACCCCTTGGGCGCGATGCCCGTGATGCGCGTGATCGCATCGCGCCCGGTGAGCAGCGCGTCGCGCTCGCCCGCGCCGAGCGAAGGCAGTGGCGCGAGGTCCGCGCCGCGGGCGGCGATCTCATGGCCGGCGTCGCGGATCGCGCGCAGCGCGTCGGGATGGCGCTCGGCATCGCTCGCAGTGACGAATACGGTGGCGGCGATGCTGCGTCGCGCGAGCATCGCGAGCATGCGCGGCAGACCTGCACGCACGCCGTAGCGGCCATAGGAGAAGCGCCCGAACAGGCGGTCTTCGGTGGTGGACTTGAGGTCGAAGGCTTCGGCGTCGAAATTGATCGACACGAAGACGGCGCAGTGCGTGCCCGAAGGCCAGGCGAAAGTTTTCATCGAGAGGGGCTCATTTGGGGGCACCGGGCTGGAGGCTGAGCTCTTCGAGCTGGCCGGGGTTGTCGATGCACCAGCGCGCGAACTGGGCCGAGCTGAAGAACCGCACCCCGGCATGGCCCTGCATGTACTCGATCATCTGCCCGAAGATGGCGGTGCGCGCCGGGGTGCCCGAGCCCCAGCCCGAGCGCGGGTGGACGGTGAGCACCATGAAGCGCTCGGCGTCGTAGATCGCGTCGAACTCGGATTTCCATTGCGCGAGCACTTCCGAGGGCGGCGTGAAGCTGAACTTGAAGAACGGGAAATCGTCGAGGCTGTAGGTGTTGTTGGGCAGCTCGACGATGCAGTCCGATTCGCCTGAACCGAAGCGCAGGCGGTAGGGCAGGTCGTAGTCCTTGTCGCTCGAGTCGTACACATAGCCCATGGACTTGAGCACGTGCATGGTGTTCGCGGTCTTGCGCCCCGAGGGCGAGCGCCAGCCCTGCACCGGCGCCCCAATCAGCTCGCGCAGGATCTTGTCGGTCTGGTGCAGCAGCCTGGTCTCTTCTTCCGCGCCGAGGTCCCACGCTTCGTGCAGGTAACCGTGCGCGGCCACCTCGAAGCCCGCGGCGTGGATCGCGCGCACAGTGTCGGGATGGCACTGCGCGTCGTAGCCGGGAACGAAGAACGTGCACGGCACGCCCAGGCGCTTGAGCATTTCCATGTGGCGCGGGATGCCGCAGCGCGCCGAATAGCGGCCCCACGAATGCGTGCCGAGGGGCGGGATACCGCGCCCCACTTCGTGGCTGGGCCCGTCGAAATCGATGCCGAGCGTGACCGCGCAGCGGAACTCGGAGGGCAGGGTGGTCTTCTTTGTCGCCATGGTCAGGCGGGCTCCTTGTGGGCAAGGCGGTTGCCGATCGCGCCGCCGCCCCAGAGGACGATTGGCTCGCCGGCGCCCGATTCTATCCACCCTGCCGGCCCGCGACCGGTTCGGATGCGAAACGCGCAACCCGCAGCCGGAGCGTTGCGCTAGCCTCGCACACGATGAAGCTGCCCGATTCGATGAAAGTGGTGGAGATAGCCGACATGGGCCCCGCAGGCGTGTTTCGTCCCGCGACGCGTCCCGTGCCGGTGCCCGCCGCAGGCGAAGTGCTGATCCGGGTCGAGGCCATCGGCGTGTGCCGGCCCGATGCGCTGCAGCGGCGCGGTCTGCATCCACCGTCGCCGGGTGCTTCGGACGTCCCTGGGCTCGAGGTGGCTGGCACCATCGCCGCGCTGGGCGCGGGCGTTTCAGGCTGGAAGGCCGGCGACGCCGTCTGCGCGCTGCTCTCCGGTGGCGGGTACGCCGAATATGCCGTGGCCCCGCAACAGCAGGTGCTGCCCGTGCCACAGAACTGGACCATGCAGGAAGCCGCCACCCTGCCCGAAAACGCCTTCACCGCGTGGGAAAACCTGTTTCGCCGCGCGCACCTGTCGGCCGGGGAAACCCTGCTCGTGCATGGCGGCACCAGCGGGCTGGGGTCGCTGTCGATCATGCTCGGGCGCGCTTTCGGCGCAACCGTGCTCGCCACTGCGGGGACGGACGCCAAGTGCGAAGCCTGCGTGCGCATCGGGGCGTCGGAGGCGATCAACTACAAGACCACCGATTTCGTGCCGCGCGTGATGCAGGCCACCGACGGACGTGGCGCCGACGTGATCCTCGACATCGTGGGGCGCGACTACGTGCAGCGCAGCCTCAACGTGCTGGCGATGAACGGCCGTCTCGTCCACCTTGCGACGCAGGGCCCCGACAAGATCGCCCACGTCGACATGAGCACGCTGCTCAAGCGCTGGGGCACCATCCTCGGCTCGGCGCTGCGCTGGCGCTCGCCGGAGCAAAAAGGCGAGATCGCCGCCGGCCTGCTATCGGAAGTGTGGCCATTGCTTGCCGCGCGTAGGGCAGTCGTGCCGCTGATCGATTCGGTGCATCCGCTCGCCGAGGCCGCGAAGGTGCATGAGTATTTCGACAGCGGTGCACACATCGGCAAGATCGTCCTTGTCCCCTGAGCGGGGACTGGGCACACTCGCAGTCGCAGGCCGCAACCAACGCCAGGGGCGCCGAATGGGCCGCCACACAAGGAGGAAGTAACCATGCAGATCGAGAAACTATTGCGACTGGTTTTCGTTGCGATCGCGTCGCTGTGCGTATCCGGCGCGTTTGCGCAGGCCTACCCGAGCAAGCCCGTGCGTGTCATCGTCCCCTTCGCCGCCGGGGGCGCCAACGACCTCGTGGCGCGCGCGCTGCAAAAGCCGCTGGGGCGGGCGCTTAACGGCACGGTGGTGGTGGA
>JBBQCV010000258.1:0-5170 GCA_038319115.1 Burkholderiales bacterium
CATGGCGGGCCGATCGCCTCGTTCATCGACACGGTGGGCGACTACGCCATCGGCATGCTGGTCGGCGGCGGCGTGCCGACGATCAACCTGCGCATCGACTACCTGCGCCCCTCGGTGGGCGACTACGTCGACGCGACCGCCGTCGTGCGCCGCGCGGGCAGGAGCACCGCGATCATCGACATCGACGTGTTCGGCCCCGACGGCAAGCTGGTCGCGATCGGCCGCGGCACCTACTCGCCAGTCACCGGCTGAGTTCGGCGATGGCCAAGGACATTGCGTTTTCCTCCGCCGCGGCCCTGGCGCGAAAGCTGCGCTCGGGCAAGGTGTCCGCCCTCGAACTGCTCGACCACTACATTGCGCGCGTGGAAAAGCACGACCCCGCGCTCAATGCGGTGGTGGTGCGCGATTTCGAGCGGGCGCGCGAGCGCGCCCGGGCCGCCGACGCCGCGCTCGCCAAGGGCGAGCCCTGGGGCCCGCTGCACGGCCTGCCGATGACGGTCAAGGAATCGTTCAACGTCAAAGGCCTCAGGACCACGTGGGGCAACCCGGCCTTCAAGGAGAACGTGGCCGACTACACGACGGTGGCGATCGAGCGCCTGCAGGCCGCGGGCGCGGTGGTGTTCGGCAAGACCAATGTGCCGCTGCTCAACGCCGACCTGCAGTCGTACAACGCGGTGTACGGCACCACACGCAACCCCTATGACACTACCCGCACGCCAGGGGGCTCCACCGGCGGCGGCGGCGCGGCCGTGGCGGCCGGCCTGTCGGCGGCCGATTTCGGCAGCGACCTCGCCGGCTCGATCCGCGTGCCGGCGAGTTTCTGCGGCCTGTATTCGCACAAACCGAGCTTCGGCGTGGTGCCGACGCAGGGCCATTCCCTTACCCCCGCCCTTTCCGAACCCGACATCTCGGTGCTGGGCCCGATCGCGCGCAGCGCGCGCGACCTCGAGCCGCTCTTGCAGGCCGTCGCCGGGCCGATGGCGGACGATGCGGCCGGCTGGACTTTGAAGCTGCCGCGCTCGCGCATCAGCGGCGCGAAGGGCCTGCGCATCGGCCTGCTCATGGATGTGGAGATCAGCCCGATCGCGAATTCGGTGCGTACCGGCCTCGAGAAGCTCGCCGACTGGCTGCGCACCGAGGGCGCCACGGTGACGCCCGCCACGCTGCCGATCGACCCGCAGAAGCACCAGGGCCTGTTCATGCGCTTCGTGCGCGCCGTGGGTGCTGCGCGCATGAACGACGCGGCCTTCCAGAAAACGCTCGCCGAGGTGGCCGCCTGCGCCCCCGAAGACACCAGCCCGGCGGCCCAGGCCGCGCGCGGCCTGGCGCAATACCACCGCGACTGGTGCGTCGCGCACGAAACGCGCACCAAACTTCGCGCCGCGTGGGCCGATTTCTTCCGCGACCACGACCTGCTGCTCATCCCTGGCACGCCGATTCCCGCGTTCCCCATCGATGAAGCCGCCCCGCGCGAGGTGCGCACGCTCGACATCGACGGGCGCTCGGTGCCCTACAACGCGCAGGGCTTCTGGCAGGGCATCGCCACCGTGAGCTACCTGCCCGCCACCATCGCGCCCATCGGCCAGAGCGCCGAAAAACTCCCGATTTCGGTGCAGGTCATCGGACCTTACCTCGGCGACCTCACCACCATCGGGTTTGCCCGGCTGCTCGAGCAGGAATACGCCCGCTACAGGATTCCGCGGGCTTTCGCCGCATAGGCGTGGTTCTTGCAAGGCCAAGGGCGCCAATGCATTGCCTTTCTTTCCAGTGGAGCAGTCAATGACCCAATCGCGTTCGAACCGATCCGTGCTCGCCGCCATCGCCGGGGCCTGCGCCCTTGCCGCGGCGCTGCCCCTGCACGCCCAAACCAAGCTCACCTTCGGCACCGTCACCTCGGTCACGCTGTCGCTCACCACCATCGTGGCGGCCAAGGCGCTGGGCTTCTTCAAGGATGAAGGGCTCGACGTCGAAATCGTGGAGTTCAACGGCACCGGCACGCTGGTGCCGCAGATGACCGCCAAGCGCGTGCAGGTCGGCTACCCCAACCCGGATGTGCTGATGATCTCGCGCCAGCCGGGCAAGGACCCGCTGCCGCTGAAGTACTTCTACAACGCGACGCGCGAATCGGCGTGGGAGTTCATCGTCCTCGCCGACTCCCCGGTGCGCGAACTCAAGGACCTCAAGGGCAAGAAGATCGGCGTGGGTGCGCTGACCTTCGGCAACATCCCCATCACCAAGGCGATGTTCAAGGAGCTGGGCTTCGAGGCCGAGCTGGTGCCGGTGGGCGTGGGGGCACCGGCCTTCCTCGCGTTCCGCGAGAAGAAGATCGACGCGCTCAACCTGTTCGACTCGCAGCACGCCACGCTCGAAGTGCAGGGCACGGCGTTCCGCCGCCTGGCGATGCCGAAGAAGTACAAGGACCTGTTCTCCAACGGCTTCGTCGCCCACGAGGACACCATCCGCGACAACCCGAAGATGCTGGTGGGTTTTGGCCGCGCGATGGCCAAGGCTTCGGTGTTCTGCGAAGTCAACCGCGCCGCGTGCGTGAAGGCATTCTGGTCGCAGTACCCCAACCAGAAGCCCACCTCCGGCGACGAAGCGACCAACATGCGCAACGCCATCAAGATCATGGACGCGCGCTTCAACAAGTACCTCGATTTCGAAGACCCGAAGGCGCGCCGCTGGGGCGAGTTCCCGGCGCAGGGCTGGAAGGACTTCGCCGTGGCCCTGTACGAAGGCGGCCAGCTCTCGACCAAGGACATCCCGGTGGAGACCTGCTACACCAACGCGCTGGTGCCCGAGATCAACAAGTTCGATCCCGCACCCATCGTGGCGCGCGCCAAGGCGGCGCAATGAGGCCTGCCGCCCGCCTGAAATGGGGGGCTGCGGCGCTCGTCCTCTGGTGCGCGGCCGCCCCCGCGCAGCAAAAGGTGGTGCTCGGGCTGGTGAGCCCGCTTACCGTGGTCAACGGCCAGGTGCTGGTCGCCCAGCACCTGGGCTATCTTGCCGAGGAAGGCATCGAGGTCGAAACGGTGGTATTCAACGGCAGCGCGGTGCTGCTGCCGCAGATCGTCGCCAAGCGCGTGACGGTGGGCTTTCCCAACCCCGACCCGCTGGTGATCTCGCGCCAGCCGGGCAAGGATCCGCTGCCGCTCAAGTTCTTCTACAACGTGATCCGCGAGAACGTGTGGGAGTTCGCCGTGCTGGCCGGCTCGCCGGTGAAGGAGCTCGCCGACCTCAAGGGCCGCAAGATCGGCGTGGGCGCGCTCACGTTCGGCAACATCCCGCTCACCCGCGCGATGTTCAAGGAAATGGGCATGGAGGTCGGGCGCGACCTGGAGCTGGTGCCCACGGGCCTGGGCGCGCCCGCGTTCCTCGCCCTCAGGGACGGCCGCGTCGACGCGCTCAACCTGTTCGAGACCATGCACACCCAGCTCGAAACCCAGGGCACGGCGCTGCGCCGGCTGAAGATGCCGCAGAAATACCTCGACCTGTTTTCCAACGGTTTCATCGCGCACCAGGACACCATCCGCACCAACCCGAAACTGCTGGCGGCGTTTGGCCGCGCGTTTGCCAAGGCCACGCTCGCCTGCAACGTCAACCGGCCCGGCTGCGTGCGCGCCGCGTGGAAGGAAGCGCCTTCGCTCAAGCCCGCCGGCGGCAACGAAGCCAAGCTGCTCGCCGACGCGGTGGCGCTGCTCAACGCGCGCTACGACAAGTACCTCGCATTTCCCAAGGGCGAAGTGCCGCGTTGGGGTGAATTCCCGGCCGGGGCCTGGAAGAACATGGTGCAGGTGATGGCCGACGGCGGCCAGATCCAGACCACCGCCATCGACCTCGATTCGCTCTACACCAACGCGCTCATCCCGGCGATCAACAACTTCGATCCCGCGGCCGTGCTGGCCGACGCGCGCAAGCTGCCCTAGAAGCCCCGCTTTAGAAGCCCAACGGAGGATCCAAATGAACGCTCCCGAGCACCGCTACCAGGTCAACCAGCTCACCCCCGATCCCAAGGTGCGCTTCGATCGCGAGTTCGGCGCCAGATACGTCCTCTATGCGCATCGCCTCGCAGAGCGCGGCTATGTGCAGGCGGCCGTGGGCAACATGGTGATGCGCGCGCCGCACCCCGATTACCCGGACGGCGTGTGCTACGTGAAGTGCCAGGGCGTGTCGCTGGAGGAAATGTCGATCGACGACATCGTCATTACCGACGTGCCGTTCGGCCGCATCCTGTATGGCAACCGCGCAACCACCGTCGGGCACCAGATGAACCGCGAGATGCTGCGCCTGCGGCCCGACATCCACTGCGTGATCCACCTGCACCACGACGAAACCATCGCCTACCTCGCCGCCGGGCACGAGGAGATCCGCCCGGTCGGACTCACGTTCTCGTACCTCATGCAAAAGCCGGTGCATTTCCTGCCCGCGCACATCAATGTCGAGGACGACGTCGAGCCGATCAAGACCTTCATCGCCGGCACCAACTGCGTGCTCATGAAGCGCCACGGCATCACCGTGCTCGGACGCAACGTGTCCGAGTGCTACGGGCGCGTCAATATCCTCGCCGCCGAAATCAAGCGCAACATCATCGCCGAGCAACTCGCGGCGATCCGCGGCAGCGAGGTCGACCGCATCTCGAAAGAAGACATGGAAGAAATGTACCGCCACGGCGACGCGGTCATGTACCCGGAGGTCAAGCAATGAAGCCCGCCCTGAAAACACTCTCGCGCGGCGCGGCCGCGCTCGTCATCGCCACCTTTGCCGGCCTGCTGCATGCGCAGGCGTGGCCGACCCACCCGGTGAAGCTGATCGTGCCCTTCCCGCCCGGCGGCGGCACCGACCTCACCGCGCGTTCGGTGGCGGCCCGCCTGGCCGAAGCGATCGGCCAGCCTGTAGTGGTGGAGAACCGCGGCGGGGCCGGCGGCACCATCGGCGCCGATGCGGTCGCCAAGAGCGCGCCCGACGGCTACACCATCGGCATCGCCACCTCGAGCACCCACCCGGGCGCGCTGGTGCTGCAGAAGAACGTGCCCTACGACCCGCTGAAGAGCTTTGCGCCCATCACCCTGATCGGCAGCACCTCGTACGTGCTCCTCGGCAACCCCAGCCTGCCCGCGGGTAATGTTGCCGAGCTCGTTGCGTATGCCAAGGCCAACCCGGGCAAGCTCAA
>JBBQCV010000259.1:0-5073 GCA_038319115.1 Burkholderiales bacterium
CCCCTGCACCGACACCTCGTCGAGCGCAATGCCTGCTTCGGTGAAGTCGCCGGATGGGAACGCGCCAACTGGTTCGCCCCTGCGGGCGTGGAGCCGAAGTACGAATACTCCTACGGGCGGCAGAACTGGTTCGGCTACAGCGCAGCGGAGCATCGCGCGACGCGCGAAGGCGTGGCGCTCTTCGACCAGAGCTCGTTCGGCAAATTCATGCTGCAGGGCAAGGACGCGCAGGACGTCCTCGGGCGCATCTGCGCCAACGACGTCGCCGTGCCACCGGGTCGCATCGTCTATACCCAGTGGCTGAACGAACGCGGCGGCATCGAAGCCGACCTGACCGTGACTCGGCTGGCGCAAGACCGTTACCTCGTCGTCACCGCGGCGGCGACCCAGGCGCGCGATTTCCAGTGGCTCGTAAACCACAGTCCCGCGGAAGCGCGCGCGGTGGCAACCGACGTGACCTCGGGTTACGCGGTGCTCGGCCTCATGGGACCGCGTTCACGCGAACTGCTGGCGGCGCTATCAGGCGCGGACCTTTCCAACCGGGCGTTCCCGTTCGGAACGTCGCGCGAGATCGACCTCGGCTATGCCAGGGTGCGCGCCTCGCGCATCACCTACGTGGGTGAACTTGGCTGGGAGCTGTACGTGCCGACCGAATTCGCCGCCGGCGTCTACGAATCCCTGGCCGAGGCCGGGCAGAAGAGCGGGCTCGTGCACGCCGGTTACCACGCGATGAATTCGCTGCGCATGGAGAAAGGCTACCGCCACTGGGGCCACGACATCGCCGACGAGGACACGCCGCTCGAAGCGGGCCTGGGCTTCGCGGTCGCGCTCGGCAAGCCGGCCGAATTCATCGGCCGCGCTGCGCTGCTGGCGCAAAAGGCCGAGGGCCTGCGCCGGCGCCTCGTGCTGTTCGCGCTCGAGGACCCCGAGCCGCTCGTCTACCACAACGAACCGATCTGGCGTGACGACAAACTCGTCGGACGGGTGACCTCGGGCGCCTACGGCCATACCCTCGGCCGGTCGCTGTGCATGGGATACGTGCGGGACGACGCGCCGGTGACCCCGGAATACCTGCTGGGCGGCAGTTACGAAATCGAGATCGCGAGCCGCCGGTTCAAGGCCAGATCTTCGCTGAAACCGTTTTATGATCCCTCAAGCGAGCGCATCAAATCCGATGCGGGTTCGCGCGAGGGTTAACCGGGAGCACACCATGCCGGGCCGTTTTTCCAGACTTGCCGCAGCCTTCCTCACGATCGCATTCTCGGCGCTTGCGGTGGCGCAGGAGTATCCGAACCGCCCGGTGCGCATCGTGGTGCCCTACCCGCCCGGCGGACCGACCGATGTGATCGTGCGCGTGGTGGCCCACCGGCTGACCGAGTCGCTCGGCCAGCCAGTGGTGGTCGAGAACCGCGCGGGCGCCAGCGGCATGATCGGCGCCGACCTCGTGTCCAAGGCGCCGCCGGACGGCTACACCCTGCTCGTGAATCCCTCGATCCACGTGATCCTGCCCAGCCTCGTGCCCAAGATGCCGTTCGACGCGATCAAGGACTTCACCCACATCACGCTGCTGGTCAGCGTGCCGCTGTTCCTGGTGGTCAACAACGCGCTCCCGGTCAACAACGTGCGCGAACTGATTGCGTATGCGAAAGCAAACCCGGGCAAGCTCAATTTCGCCTCGTCGAGCAGCGGCTCGTCTTCCCAACTCGCGGGAGAGCAGTTCAAGTTGTACGCCGGGGTCGAGATGCAACACATCCCGTACAAGGGCAGCACGCCCGCGCTGACCGACGTGATGGGCGGGCAGGTACAGATGATGTTCGATTCCACGCCGTCGGCAATGCCGTTCGTGAAGAGCGGCAAGCTGCGCGCGCTGGCCGTCACCACCGCCAAGCGCACCGGCGCGGCACCCGAGGTTCCATCGATGGCCGAATCCGGCCTGCCGGGATTCGACCACAGCAACTGGTACGGTGTGTGGGGACCGCCCGGGTTGCCGCGCGAGGTGGTGAATAAGCTCACGGCCGCCCTCGCCGCGACCATGCAGAGGAAAGACGTACGCGACCGGCTGGTCGACCTCGGGGCCGACCCCGTCGACGGCGTGACGCCGGCCCAGTTCGAGGCCTATGCGCAATCGGAGATGGCGCGGTTCGCCAAGATCGTCAAGCAGGCCGGAGTGAAAATGCAATGAAACCCGTCACCAGGAAGGAAGCCGCCACCGTCGCGTGGCGCCCGACGATCGCCGGCAGCCACTACGCGGCCTCGTGCGGCCACTACCTCGCGACGGCGGCTGCGATGCGCGCTCTGGATGCAGGCGGCAACGCTATCGATGCCGGGGTCACCGCGGCGATCGCGCTCACCGTGCTGCAGCCCGACGTGGTGTCGTTTGCCGGTGTGCTGCCGACGCTCATCTATCTCAAGGGAGAGAACCGCGTCGTCAGCCTGGCGGGACTGGGCTACTGGCCCGCGGCCACCGACATTGCCCGCCTCAAGGCCGAAGGCGGCGACAGCGTGCCCGAAGGCATCCTGCGCCAGATCGTCCCGGCCGCACCCGCGACCCACGTCGAGGCGCTGCGCCGCTTCGGCACCATCACCTACGAGCAGGCCGCCACGCCGGCACTGCAGCTCGCGCGCGACGGTTATTACCTGTATCCCATCCTGCGCGACAGCATCGAGCTGCATGCGGCCGACATCGACCGCTACGCGGAGAACCGCTCGATCTTCCGGCCCGGCGGCCGCACGCCCGAGGTCGGCAGCCGGCTCGTGCAGGCCAACCTCGCGCGCACGATCGGCCGCATGATCGATGCCGAGCGCAACGCGGCGGGCGATCGCAAAGCCAGGCTGCGCGCGGTGCACGAGTGCTTCTATCGCGGCCCGATCGCCGAGGAGATCGCCGCCTTCCACAAAAAGCACGGCGGCTTCCTCACGCGGGAAGACCTCGCCGGGTTCGAAGTCCCGCTCGAGGACAGCATCAGCGCCACCTACAACGGCATCGAGGTGCATGCGTGCGACGTCTGGTGCCAGGGCGTAGTGATGCTCGAGGCGCTCAAGACGCTCGAGGGCACCGACCTCGGCGCGCTCGGCCACAATTCACCCCAGTACCTGCACCTCATCACCCAGGCGCTCGACCTTGCCTTTGCCGACCGCGAGGCGTATGTCGGCGACCCGAAGTTCGTGAAGGTGCCCACCGCGCAGTTGCTGTCGGCCGACTACGGCGCGCGGCAACGCGCGCGCATCGACGGCGCGCGTTCGCCCGGCCGCATGCCCGACCCCGGCGAAATTCAGGGTATCCCGCGGCCGAACCTCGCCGCACTCATGCCTTCCAAGGGGAAGGTGCCGCCGGCCCCCGACACGATCTACTGCTGCGTCGCCGACGCGCAGGGCAACGCCTGGTCGGCCACGCCGTCGGACACCATGTACGACACGCCGATGATCGACGGGCTGGGCATCAACATTTCCACGCGCGGCATGCAGGGGCGGCTCATCGCCGGCCACCCGTGCTCGATCGAGCCGGGCAAGCGTCCGCGCCTCACGCCCTCGCCCGCGCTCGCGCTCAAGGAGGGCGCGTTCCACATGGCGTGGGGCACCCCGGGTGGCGACGTGCAGACCCAGTCGATGCTGCAGGTCTTCCTCAACGTAACGGCATTCGGCCAGCAGTTGCAGCAGGCCATCGAGGCGCCGCGCGTGGGCAGCTACAACTTCCCCAATTCGTTTTCGCCGCATGCGTACCTGCCCGGCCGCCTGTGCATGGAGAACCGATTCCCCGAAGCAACGGTCGATACCCTGGAACGCATGGGATACGACGTCGAAATGTGGTCCCCCAAGTCCTGGAGCATGGGCGCAATTTGCGCTATCAGGCGCGATGCCCGGACCGGGCTGCTGCACGCCGGCGCCGACCCGCGCCGCGAAGCCTACGCCATGGCCTGGTAAACGGAGCAACGATGAAAACACCCGCAGAGTGCAACGACATCCAGGACATCCGCGACGCGGTCAACGCGTACGACCGCGAGATCATCGAGCTGCTCGGCAAGCGCACCCGCTACGTGCACGAAGCGGTCCGCTTCAAAAATAGCGAGAGCGACATCCGCAGGCCGGGGCATATCCCCGCCCTCATCGAGCAGCGGCGTGAATGGGCGCGGCAGTACGGCGTCGACCCGGAGTTCGTTGCCGACATCTACCAAAGGCTTGTCGACCATTCGTTCGACGTGCAGGCCGCGATGTGGAAGGCGGCGAAGTAGAATTTGCGGCTCATTTCAGGAAATCCCTGAAACGGGCCAGCGCTTCCGACGGGTGATCCGAAACCCAGGCCGCAAACGTCGGAATTTTTTCGCGCACGTCGGCCAGCGGCTTGACTACGACCCCCGCCCGCCTGAAATTGCGCGCGCACCCTGCATAGAGGCTCACGCCCACGCCGGCGGCCACCATGCCGAAGATTCCGCTGCTGTTCGAGGCCTGCTGGACGACCCGCGGGAAGAACCCGGCCGTATGGCATAAGGGGAAAACCAGCTGCCGGAAGCTGCTGAAAGTGTCCTCCGACCCAAGCACGAAAGGCTCCTCGGCGAGGTCGGCCAGGCGAATCGCGGCACGCGTGGCCAGCTTGTGGCCTTCCGGCAGCAGTACGACGAAGTCATCCAGATCGACAAGCAGGTTGTGGATCTTCTGGCCCTTGAATTCGCCGATGACAAAGCCGATGTCGATGCGCCCTTGCATGAGCGCCGAATGCTGGAGGACGGTCGGCATGTATTCGAGGTCGACCATGACTTGCGGGAACTTGGCGCCGAAGGCCTTGAGGATCTGCGGCAGGCGCCCGTTGATCGCGAAGTCCATGTAGCCCACGCGCAACCGCCCCTCGCGCCCCTCCGCGGCGTTCACCGCCGAGGCAGTGGCGCGCTCGAGGTGGCCCAGTGCAAGGCGACACTCGGCCGCAAACGCTTCTCCCGCCGGCGTCAGGCGAACCCGCCGCGTGGACCGCTCGAACAGCGGCACCCCCACCGAGTCTTCAAGCGTCCTGATGCTGCGGCTCAGCGCAGGCTGGGTCATGAAGAGGCGCACGGCGGCACGCCCGAAATGCAGTTCGTCCGC
>JBBQCV010000260.1:0-5048 GCA_038319115.1 Burkholderiales bacterium
TCCAGCGTGCAGGAATACCTCGACTTCGGCCTGCACGGGTTTGCGATGAGCCGGTATTCCGGCTGCTGGGTCGGGTTCAAGTGCGTGACCGACGTGGTCGAATCGGGCGCCTCGGTCAGCGTCGATCCGGGCCGTATCGACATCGTCATCCCGCAGGATTTCGTGCTGCCGCCCGACGGGCTCAACATCCGCTGGCCCGACGGAATCCTCGAGCAGGAAGCGCGCCTGCTCGACTATAAGGTCTACGCGGCATTGGCCTACGTGCGCGCCAACAAGCTCGATCGCATCATCTGGGATTCGCCCAAGGCGCGACTTGGCATCGTCACCACCGGGAAATCCTTCGGCGACACGATGCAGGCGCTGGCCGACCTCGGCATCGACGAGGAAGTGGCGCGCGACATCGGGCTGCGCGTTTACAAGGTGGCCATGACGTGGCCCCTCGAGCCGCAGGGTGCGCGCAAGTTCGCCGAAGGGCTGGAAGAAATCCTCGTCATCGAGGAAAAGCGCCAGCTGATCGAATACCAGATCAAGGAAGAGCTCTACACCTGGGAGGCGGGCAAGCGCGCCCCGCGGGTGGTTGGCAAGTTCGACGATAACGGCGAATGGAGCCAGGCGGCAGGCCAGCCGGCGGGCACATGGCTGCTGCCGGCGCACTATGAACATTCGCCTGCCATCGTCGCGCGCGCGCTCGCCAAGCGGTTTGCCAAGCTGGGCCTCGACAAGGTGCTTGGAGACCGGTATGGGACTAAATACGGGGCGCGCCTCGCCTTCCTCGATGCCAAGGAAAAAGCGCTGGCCCGTCCCCGCGTAACCTCGGTGCGGCAGCCTTATTTCTGCTCGGGATGCCCGCACAACACCTCGACGCGCGTTCCCGAGGGCAGCCGTGCCACGGCGGGCATCGGGTGCCATTTCATGGCGGTCTGGATGGACCGCAACACGTCGACCTTCACGCACATGGGTGGCGAAGGGGCCACGTGGATCGGGCAGGCGCCGTTTTGCGATACCAAGCACATCTTCGCCAACCTCGGGGACGGCACGTACTTCCATTCGGGGCTGATGGCGATTCGCGCGGCCGTGGCGGCCAAAGTCACCATGACGTACAAGATCCTCTACAACGACGCGGTCGCGATGACCGGGGGCCAGCACCATGACGGGCCGCTGGACCCGCCGACGATTTCGCGCCAGATCGCCGCCGAAGGTGTGACTCCGATAGTGGTCGTGACCGACGAGCCGGACAAGTACCCGCCGGGCACCAACTGGGCGCCCGGCGTCACCGTGCGGCACCGGGATGACCTCGACCAGGTGCAGCGCGAATTGCGCGAAGTGGCGGGCGTCTCGGCCCTGATCTATGACCAGACCTGTGCCTCGGAAAAACGCCGGCGCAGGAAGCGCAACGAGTATCCCGACCCCGCCAAGCGCGCGGTGATCAATGAGGCGGTCTGCGAAGGCTGCGGCGATTGCAGCACCAAGTCCAACTGCCTGTCGGTCGAGCCGCTCGAAACCGAATTCGGGCGCAAGCGCAAGATCAACCAGTCCACCTGCAACAAGGACTTTTCGTGCGTGAAGGGGTTCTGCCCGAGCTTCGTGACGGTGGAAGGCGGCGAACTCAAGCGCGGCAAGCCCGCGCCCAAGGGGGCGGCGGGGGACGACTTTCCCGAACTGCCCGAGCCGGAATTGCCCGGCCTGGATTCGCCGTGCAACGCGCTGGTCACCGGTATCGGCGGCACCGGCGTGGTGACCATCGGGCAGATCCTCGCGATGGCAGGCCACCTCGAGGGCAAGGGCGTGTCGGTGCTCGACATGTCAGGGCTGGCGCAAAAAGGCGGCCCGGTGATGTCGCACGTCAAGATCGCCCGCTCGCCGGACGAGTTGCATGCCGCCCGCATCGGCACCGGCAGCGCCGACCTCGTGATCGGCTGCGACCTCGTCGTCGCCGCCAGCACCGATGCGCTCGCCACCATGGCCAGCGACAAGACCCGCGCGGTGGTCAACGCGACAACTGCGCCGACCGCCGAGTTCGTGACCAACCCCAACTGGCAATTGCCCGGCAGCGACCTGCAACACGACGTGCGCGCGACCTGTCGCGAAGCGGAGTTCCTTCCTGCGGCGGAGATCGCCACCGGCCTGATGGGTGATTCGATCGCCACCAACATGTTCATGCTGGGCTACGCCTACCAGAAGGGCTGGGTCCCGATTTCGGGCACCGCCATCGAGCGCTCCATCGAGCTGAACGGGGTCGCGGTCGAATTCAACCGCAAGAGCTTCGTCTGGGGCCGCCGCGCAGTGCTTGATGGCGAGCGCGTCCGCCGCACGGCCACCCCGGCCGAGGTGATCCAGATTTCACCCCACTTCGCGCGCACGGTCGACGAACTGGTCGAGCGCCGCACGAAACTCCTGGCCCAGTACCAGGATGCGGCTTACGCGAAGCGCTATGCGTCGCTGGTCGAGCGCGTGCGCGAAGCCGAGGGGGCAAAAACCGGGGGAGATGAACTTGCGCAGGCGGTGGCCCGCTATTTCGCCAAGCTCATGGCTTACAAGGATGAGTACGAAGTCGCACGCCTGTATACCGATGGCGCATTCAGCAAGAAGATCGACGCGATGTTCCAGGGCGACTACAAGATCGTGTACCACTTGGCGCCTCCCCTGCTGGCCAAACCCGACCCCCAGACCGGTGAGCCGCGCAAGATGCAGTTCGGCCCGTGGATGATGGCCGGGTTCAGGCTGCTGGCGCGCATGAAAGGACTGCGCGGTACCGCGTTCGACATTTTCGGGTACACCGCTGAAAGGCGGATGGAGCGCGAGCTGGTCGAAGAGTACGAGCGCACGATCGACGAAATCATCGCCAGCCTCACGCACGGGAACCACGCGCTGGCGGTGGAAATCGCGAGCTTGCCGGAAGGCATCCGCGGCTACGGCCACATCAAGGCTACGAGCGCCGAGCAGGCCGCCACCAAGCGCAAAGCACTCCTCGCGAGGTTTCGCTCGCCCGCGTCGCCCGTAGCGCAAGCCGCCTGACCCTCGCCCGGCCGCGCCTCGATGCAGCGCAAAGCATGAGGCGCGCGCGCAGGGTTTGGCCTGCCGTGGCGGCCATCCTTTGGGTCGCCCTCCTTTCGGCCGCCTGCGCGCGTGCCCTGGCGCAGCCCGTGGAGAACAAAACGGCCGAGCTGGGTGGCGAAACGGTGCGCTACTCGATTCGTACCCTGCCGCCCGGCACGATGCCAACCGACTCTTCGGCCCCGCTTGAACCCACCAGCGCGCTGGCCACCGCAAAGCTGCTCGAGCGGCACCTGTCCGCAGGCGCGGTGGAGGACGCGGCGATGCTGTCGAATGCCCCGCGCCGGCGCTACGAAGTCCTGCGCGATTACAAGGAAGACGTGGGCGAGCGGGACTTTCGCCAGGTCTTCGCAGATTATTTCCTGCCCGCCAACCGCCCGGTCGCCGAGCTTGCCATCGGCGGGCACAGCCTGCTGGTGTGGCATCTCCGCGTGCCGGGCCGCTATGCGGGACAGTTTTACGTGCAGGTCGAGAACCGCACGCTGCTCGACGACATCCCGAGCCCGACGCGCGCCACGCTGCGCCGGCTGCTGGAGGCGATCCGCGCCGGCGAGCTCGCCATCCCGAGCCTTTGATTATACTGTTTTTAGGATACCAATTCCCCTCTCATCCGCACAGCTATTGAATCCGTGAAAACGAATGTTTAAGATTACGGTTTCAGCGCAAACGGATTGAAGTTGGTACGGCGGTCGTAATAATCCTCCTGCTCGGCGCGCTTGAGGGCATTCACGATCTTGTAGGTCAGCGGCGTGAACAGGACCTCCACTGCGACTTTGGTGACGAATTGGGCGACCATCACGAGCGGAAGCTTGTCGTTGGGGATGATCCCCGTACCGTAGAAGGCGAGCGGGTAAAAGAGCGCCGAGTCCACCGCCTCACCCGCGATCGTCGACCCGATCGTGCGCGTCCAAAGCCAGCGCCCTCGCGTGAGGATCTTCATTTTGGCGAGCACGAACGAGTTGACGAACTCGCCGCAGAAATAGGCCACCATCGAAGCAAGCACGATGCGCCAGGCCGAGCCGAACGCCACTTCGTATGCGGCCTGGTGGTGCCAGAACGGGGCCGGCGGCAGCGCCACCACGATGGTCGCCATGACCGACGCAAAGATGAGCCCGGCAAACCCGGCCCAGATCACCTTGCGGGCCCGGTCGTAGCCGTAGACCTCGGTGAGCACGTCGCCGAAGACGTAAGAGATCGGGAAGAACAGCACCCCTGCCCCAAACGTCACCACGCCCAGGACCGGCAGGTCGAGCTGGGCGATTTTTGCCGGCCCAATCAGGTTGGAGCAGATCAGGACCGTGACGAACGCCGCCATCACTAGATCGTAGTAGCGGTACTGACGCTGCGCCATGCGAGGACTCAGTCCAGGCGCGGCGAGTAGTCGCGGATGTCGTCGTCCAGGTCGATGCGCAGGGCGTCGAGCACCCGCGCCACCATCGCGTAGAAGGCCGAAACCATCACCAGCTCGAGCAGCTCCTCGCGCGAAAACTGCTTTGCCGCGGTGGCCCACGTAGCGTCATCGACGCTCCCGGCGGTGACGGCCTCCAGCAGGCCGAGGGCGGATTTCTCGGCCGGGTCGAACTCCTCAGATGTGCGCCAGGCCGGCAAGGCCTCGATCTGGGCTTCGCGCACACCCGCCTTGCGCGCCATGCGCAGGTGCTGCGCCCACTCGTACTCGGAGCGCTGCACCTGCCCGGAGCGCAGGATCATCAGTTCGCGCAGCGCGCGCGGGGTCTTGGTATCGGCGCGGACCGACTGGGCGAACTCGGTCCACGCGCCGACCATCCCGGCGTGGTTGGCGAGGGTTTTGTAGAGGTTGACGGGCTTGCCCCATAGCGCCTCGAGGCGCTTTTCTAGGGCAGGATCAAAGCCGGCAAAGGGCAGGCGCTGCATCGGGAATCGGGTCGGGTTGCTGAGGCAACGATGATAGCCGACCGCTAGTTGGCCTTGACGCCGGCGCTCCGGGCGACGCGCGTCCAGCGAGCCAGGTCCGC
>JBBQCV010000261.1:0-5036 GCA_038319115.1 Burkholderiales bacterium
GTCCGCAACGACCCGCACTGATCGGCGGGCGTAACGGAAGCGTCCGAGCAACCCGTATTGACGGGTGCGAAGGGGGAGCACCAGATGGATTCAGAGGTTGACGACGCGTCGTAGTCCGGCATAAGAGACGCGCCACTGAAGTCCGTCATCTACTGAGAGCGTTGCGGTTTTCTGGTTGAGCCGTAAGCATTCCCAGAGCCTTCTCCACCGCCCGGTCCGCGATCTCGTCGAGTTCTTCTGCCGTGCGGTTCTGGATCGGGTGCGGCACGAACACGATCGCGGGCTCGAAGCCCAGCGCCAGCGATTGCGCGGTCACCGCGTCGGTGAAGCCTTCCGTTACCACCGACACGCCCGGCACGCCGCGCGAATCGAGGTTGATTAAGTCGTGCAGACTGCACGACGTGCATGAGCCTCAGTCGGAAAGCCCGATCAGCACCACGTCGGCTTCCTCGGCGATCTTCTGCAGGTTCTGCGGCGTGGCGGTCTTGGCGTTGGTGGGCTTGCCGCAACGCATGGTGCGGATGTTCTTCTCGTGCAGGCGCATTTCCACCCGGTCGAGGAACTCCTTGGTGCGTGTCTTGCCGATATCGAACAGGCCGACCGTGAGCCCGTCAAGCGATGCGGGCGGTTTGAGGCGCGCGCGCTTGAGCGGCGAGGTTTCCGGCGTGGGGTCGCGCATCCATTGCATTGCGGTCATGGCGTGATCTCCTTGGTGACGGGTTGTAGCTCGAAGCGGTTGCGGCCCGCGATCCATCCCGGCAGGATCGCCGAGAACAGGCCTGCAGGCCCGCCGGCGCGCACGATCATGAGGCCGTCTTCGTAGAATTTCGGGATCGGCTTGTCGGCCTGGGCGGCGGGAATGCCTTCGCCCACGCCGTGGGCGCCTGCGATGAGGTCCTTGCCCGGCCGCACAGTCGCGGCATTGATCGCCGCCTCGATCTTTTTGCGGTCCCAGCCGCCTTCGGCAAAGATGCGGTAGTGCTCGGGCGAGAGGACGAGGATGGCGCGCTGCATGCCGGCGGTCTTGGGGTGGCCGATGGCGTTGAGCCCCATCGCGAGCGAGCGCGCGAGGTCGTCGGGGGTGCGAGATTTCTGGTCGACAAAGCCTTGCACCCCTTCTCCCTGGAACAGCGTCACGGTGGATTTGCCACGCGCAAATCCGCGCGAAACCGACAGTGGCTCCCAGCCCGGGTCGGACTCGTCCTCGGCGAAACAGAAGGTGTATTTTCCCGGCCCGCCTAATGTGGCGCGGTCGGCTTCGCCCGGCCGGCCGCCACCAACGTTGCGCACGATGAGCTGCAGTGCGCGGCCGATGGTGGCGTTGGCGCGGTTGCCCTGGCCGAGCGCGTTGAGCCCGGAGTTCATTCCGATGCGGCGCGCCACCGGGCCGTTGACGATGATGATGGGCGAAGAGAAGTACGTCGTCGCAAGGAGGCCATGCAGGGTGAACTCGGGCTCGAGCGCGGCCTCGATCGCGGCGAGCACTACCGGCATGTATTCGGGCTTGCACCCGGCCATCACCGCGTTGATGGCCGCTTTCTCGACCGTGCATTCGGCGAGGTTGGGCGGGATCAGCCCGATCACTTCGTCGGGGCGGCGCGTGGTCCCCTGCAGCATGCGCAGGATGCGCACGTCGGTGGGCGGCACGACCGGCAGCCCGTCGCTCCAGCCGCGCTCGAAGCACGCCTCGATCGGGTCGTCGTAGTCGCCGACCTCGATCTTGCGCGAGCGGATGCCGGGGTCGCCGAACTTCACCTGGAGGTATTCGGCCAGGCCCGGCTCGACGCTCTTCGATCCGCACCCGGGCCGGTGCGCCGGGAGGTCGGCGCCCAGGCCGCGCACGCCGGTGACGCGCCGCCATTCGTGCACGTCCCAGCCTTCGGTGCGCGCCGTCTCCTTGCCGTTCTCGAACCGGATCAGCGTGGGCACGATTTCGATTGCGTGCTTGAAAGACTCGCCCAGCTCGCGGTCGTCCACGACGCCCTCGATCCCGCCCGGGAAGGCCGGGTCGTCTTGCGTATACACGGTGAGCGCGGCCGGCCCGCCCGCGAGCGAGCGCAGCACAGGCTCGACGAGTTGGCAGGTGGGGCAGTCGCGCTTGGCGAATACTGCCAGCGATATGTTGCGCTTCATGGGGGCCACCGCTAGGCCGTGCCGCGCACGCGCGGAAAATCGTTCACCCCGGCCCGGTCGCGCAGTTCGGGCACGTCGTTGCCGCGCGCGGCGGTGGTGTACGGGATGCCGATGGCATCGGCGATGCGCACGAAGCCGTGGAACGCGGCGGTGACCGCGGCCGCATCGACCATGCCCGCTTCGCCCAGCTTGCCGAGCAGGGCTGCGCGCGCCGCCTGGGTGCGCGCCTCGTCGCGCAGCACCACCGCTTCGGCGAACTCGACCAGCGCGGCCGCGTGCGGAATTTTAACCGTCTCGTCGAATCCCGCGGTCACGCCGCGCACGTCGACTTCGTGTCCCTGCATTTGCATGCTCTCACGGAGCATGTAGGCATGTGCCGTCGTTCAATAAGCGCACTGGTGCATTGCCGACACGCGCGCGGCGAGGATCTCCACCTGCGGGCGCTCAATGGCGCGGATCGAGGTGCCGAACTGGTACACGTACTCGCCGGGCAGGTAGTGCACGTTGGCCAGCGCCCAATAGTCGCGCACGGCCTGCGGCACGAGCGACAGGCCGCGATAGATATAGCCCGCCTTGGGGCTGGGATACAGCGGCCCGTCGGACTCGACCACGTCCTCGGGCTCGACCAGCGGCAGCCAGGCCGCCTTCTTCTTCGCGCCGGGCGGGCGATAGCGCGTGGGCTCGCCGCCCGCCGGCGCGGGCAGGTCGCGCCGCGCCAGGCCGAGCCCGCGGTGGCAGGTGTCCATGATCATGACCATCGCGATGACGCCGACGGTCTCCACGTATTCGCCTTCGGTCAGGCCCTTGGCCAGCATCGCGGCGGACCATTGTTCGGTGAGGCGGCCCGGGTCGTTGACCACGCGGTGGATGAGCTCGGCCTGCGCTTCGCCGACCCGGCCCAGCGTGGCGTGCGTTCCCTTGACCGCGTTGGGCGAGAGGGCGGCCTTGATGCGCGCGCAATGCTCACAGCCGAACGCGTGACGGATCTCGGCGGCCACGGCGACACGCTGCGCGCCGCTGAGCCACGTGCCCGGCGCGGCGATCGCGGCCCAGGCTTTTTCGTGCGCTTCGATGAGGTCGGAGCGCACGGGCAGGGCGCTTCCGGCGAATGAAATGGCTGGCATGGATCGTCTCCTTTGGGGATCGGTCAAACTTACGGCATTCGGGCAGTGCGGGCAAGGCGGCGGGGCAGCCCGGGAGATGCGTCACCGCCTCGGGTCGGTCTGCGCAGTCAGGCGCCCATCTCGGCCATCAGCGGCTGCGCCCGCACCTCCAGCGCGTTCGCTTCCGCCTGCAGCAGCGCGATGGCCTCATCGAGCCGCGAGCGCGCGAGCGATTCGGACGAGCCCGACAGCGTGAGCGAGGCCAGTGGCGCGCCCGAAGGCGAGCGCAGCGCCACCCCGAGCGAGGTGATGTTCGGCACGAACTCGCCGATGTTCAATCCGATGCCTCGCTGTTCGGACAGTTTCATCATGCGCGCCACCGATTTCAGGCGCGGGTCGCCCGACTGTGCAAGCCGGCGCAGGTTGTCTTCCAGCGCCGCGGCGCGGGCTTTCTTGGGCAGCGCGATGAGCAGCGCAATCCCGCCGGCCGAAACGCACAACGGGCGGCGGGTGCCCACTTCCACCGACAACCCTTTCAACGGCGAACTGCCCACGCGTGCGGCGCAAACGAACTCGCTGCCGCTGCGCAGGTAAAGGAACCCGACGCAGTGGGTGAGCGCGGCGAGGCGTTCGAGCACCGGCAGGCACGCTTCGCGAAACCGCGCAAGCGGCGGCACGGCCAGGCCGAGTTCGAACAGCATCGGTCCGGGCAGGTAGTGGCGATCGCTCGGTCGCTGCAGCGCCATGCGCTCGGCAACGAGGCACGCGAGCATGCGGCGCGCCGTGCCGCGGTCGAGGTTGCAGCGCTCGGCGAGGTCGGTCAGGCGCCAGCCGGTCTGCGCGCGAGCCGACAGCTCGCGCAGCAGCAGGACCGCGCGCTGGATGCTCTGCGTGCCTGGGCGGGGCGTGGGCATATTTTCACATTGTAAAACTTTCCCCCTCGTGCCCCTTTCTGATCGCACCGCAGCATCGATAGCCTGCCCTGCATGCCCAATCCCGCCCTCCACGGCGTGCGCGTCGTGGACCTCTCCCGCGTGCTCGCCGGCCCCCTGTGCACGCAGGTCCTTGCCGACCACGGTGCCGAGGTGGTCAAGGTCGAGCCGCCGCAGGGTGACGAGACGCGCACTTTCGGCGCCGCGGTGCGCGACGGGTCGGCGGCCTATTTTCACGGGCTCAACCGCAACAAGAGCGCGATCGTGCTTGACCTCAAGCAACCCGCGGCGCGCGAGGCGCTCGGGCGCCTGCTCGAAGGTGCCGACGTGCTGGTGGAGAATTTCCTGCCCGGCACGATGGACGGCTGGGGCCTGGGCTGGGAGGCATTGAGCAAGCGCCACCCGCGCCTCGTGTACTGCAGCATCTCGGGATTCGGCGCCGACGGCCCCTTGGGCGGGCTGCCAGGGTACGACGCGGTGCTGCAGGCGATCTGCGGCCTCATGAGCGTCAACGGCGAGCCCGACGGCGGCGGTGCGCGGCTGGGCTTGCCCATCGTGGACATCACCACCGGCCTCAATGCCGCGATCGGCATCCTGCTCGCGCTCACCGAGCGTGCGCGCTCCGGCCTCGGGCAAAGGGTGGAAACCTGCCTCTATGACGGCGCGCTCAGCACGCTCCATCCCCAGGGCGCGAACTGGCTCAACGCCGGTGTGGCCGCCGCGCCCACGGGCAGCGCCCATCCGAGCATCTATCCCTATGACAAGTTCAGTGCCGGCGGCGGGCAGGTTTTCCTCGGGGTTTCAAACGACGCGCAGTTCCGCCGCATGGTCAAGGCGCTGGGGTGCCCCGAGCTCGCCACGAACCCGC
>JBBQCV010000262.1:0-4986 GCA_038319115.1 Burkholderiales bacterium
CCTGTCGAATGGGCTCGCGACGCAGCAGCTTGCGCCCGCCGGCACCGAGGCCAGAGTCTTCGCCACGCCGCGGCGGCTCGGCGTGCTCGTTGCCGGTGGGAGTGCAACAGCCGAGGATCGCGAGAAGGTGGAAACCGGTCCCGGCGAAAAAGCGCCGCCCGCGGCCATCGCCGGGTTCGCCAAAAAGCATGGTGTGGCCGTCGACGCACACGAGCGCGTCGAAACGCCCAAGGGCACGGTGGTAGCGGCGCGCGTGACGCTCCGCGGCGCTGAGCTCGACCTGGTGCTGGCCGACATCGTCGCCGAAGCGCTGCGCAAACTGCCGATCCCGAAACTCATGCGCTGGGGCGATGGGGATGCCCAGTTCGTGCGTCCGGCCCACAAGCTGGTGATGCTGCATGGCGCGCGCATCGTTCCGGGCAGCGTGCTGGGCCTCGAGGCGGGCAACACCACGCGCGGACACCGCTTCATGGGCACGGGCGACATTACGCTGGCGTCGGCGGACGAATACGCCGCGCGCCTGGAAACCGAAGGCCGGGTGATCGCCGACTTCGCCGCACGCAAGGCGCTCATCGACACCGCGCTCATGGCACAGGCGGCCCGCTGGGGCGCGAGCCTGGGGGAATATGCCGACCTGCTCGACGAAGTCACTGCGCTGGTCGAGTTCCCGGCGGTATATACGGGCGAATTCGAGCCGCGCTTCCTGGCCGTGCCGCAGGAGTGCCTGATCCTCACCATGCGCCAGAACCAGAAATATTTTCCCCTCTTCGACGCTGCGGGAAAGCTGCTGCCCAGGTTCCTCATCGTGTCGAACATGCAGGTGCCCGACCCGAGCCACATCATCGGCGGCAACCAGCGGGTGGTGCGCCCCCGCCTGGAGGACGCGAAATTCTTCTACGAGCAGGACCGCAAGACGCGCCTCGAGGCGCGCGTCCCGCAACTGGGCCAGGTCGTGTATCACAACCAGCTCGGCACCCAGCTCGAGCGCACGCAGCGCATCCAGCTCCTGGCCGGTGCCATCGCCCGCGCGCTCGACGCCGACGCGGGCCTGGCGGAGCGTGCTGCGTGGCTCGCCAAGGCCGATCTGCTGACTGGAATGGTGGGCGAGTTTCCCGAGCTGCAAGGCACCATGGGCCGCTATTACGCGCTCAACGACGGCGAGCCCGCGGCGGTCGCCGACGCGATCGAAGCCCATTACCGGCCGCGCTTCGCCGGCGACCGGCTGCCCGAAGGCCGGGTGGCCGCAGCGGTCGCGCTGGCCGACAAGCTGGATACGCTGGTGGGCATCTTCGGCATCGGTGGCGCACCGACCGGCGACAAGGATCCGTTCGCGCTGCGGCGGCACGCCCTCGGCGTGTTGCGCATCCTCATGGAGGCGAAATTGCCGGTCGGCCTGGACACGCTGCTGGCCCACGCGGTGACGGCGTTCGGGCCGGACAAGCTGCCCGCCAAAGTGGCCGACGACGTGTACGCATTCATGCTCGAGCGGTTGCGCAACCTGCTGAAGGAGCAGGGCTACGCCATGGACGAGATCGATGCGGTGGCCAGCCAGTCGCCCACGCGCATCGACCTCGTCACCGCGCGGCTCGATGCCGTGCGCAGCTTCCGCAAGCTGCCCGAAGCCGCCAGCCTTGCCGCGGCCAACAAGCGCATCCGCAACATCCTGAAGAAATCCGCCGCGCACGGCGCGGTTGCGAGCGAAGCGCTGTTGCGCGAACCGGCCGAGCGCGCCCTGTTCGATTCGGTGGCCGCCCTCGCGCCCAGGGTCCAGGCGAGCCTCGCCGCGCTCGACTACGGCAACGCGCTCCACCTGCTGGCCGGCATGCGATCGGAGGTCGACCGCTTCTTCGACGACGTCATGGTCAATGCCGAGGAGGCCGACCTGCGGGCCAACCGGCTGGCGCTGCTCGGCCAGCTCGACGCGCTCATGAATCGCGTAGCCGACATTTCCAGGTTGGCGGCATGAAGCTCGTCATGCTCGACCGCGACGGGGTCATCAACCAGGACAGCGACCAGTACATCAAGTCGCCGGCGGAATGGAAACCGATCAAGGGCAGCATCGGGGCCATCGCGCGCCTCACGCAGGCCGGCTGGCGCATCGTCGTGGCGACCAACCAGTCGGGCATCGCGCGCGGCCTGTTCGACACCAGCATGCTCAACTCGATCCACGACGTGATGCACAAAGCGGTCATCCAGGCCGGCGGCCGCATCGAAGCGATCTTCTTCTGCCCGCATGCGGCGGATGCGAACTGCGACTGCCGCAAGCCCAAGCCGGGCATGCTCCTCGAAATCGAGCGGCGCATCAACATCCCGCTGGCCGGAATGCCTTTCGTGGGCGACTCCCTCAAGGACCTGCAGGCCGCAGTGAGCGCCGGCGCGCGGCCGGTGCTCGTACTGACCGGCAAGGGCAAAAAAACCCGCGATGCGGGCGGCCTGCCCGAGGGAACCGAAGTTTTCGCCGACCTCGCCGCGTTCGCGGCGCACCTGGCGGAAACGCGAACGGATCCCCGCCCCGCATGATCGTGCTGCGCTCGGCGTTGTTCGCCGCCGCGCTGGTGGTCGTGACCGTGCCCTACGCGGTGCTTTCGGTGCTCACTTTCCCATTGGCACGCAAGACACGCTACCGGGTAATTTCGGGATGGTCGAAGATCATCCTCGCCGTCGCGCGGCACGTCTGCCGCCTCGACTACCGCGTGGAGGGGCGCGAAAACCTGCCGGCATATCCCTGCGTGATCCTGTCCAAACACCAGTCGGCCTGGGAGACGCTCGCCTTCCAGACCGTGTTTCCCCCCCAGGTGCATGTGTTGAAACGTGAATTGCTGTGGATCCCGTTCTTCGGCTGGGGCCTGGCCATGATGAGCCCGATCGCGATCGACCGCTCCAACGGCCGCGCCGCGATGCGCCAGCTCGCGCGCGTGGGCAAGGAACGGATTTTGCAAGGCTTCTGGGTGGTGATATTTCCCGAGGGAACCCGAGTGAAACCAGGCACGCGCAGGAAATACCAGTCGGGCGGGTCGTGGCTGGCCGTGCAGACTGGCGCGCCGGTAGTGCCCGTTGCGCACAACGCCGGCATGTTCTGGGGCCGCAACGCGTTTCTCAAATATCCCGGCACGATCACGATGCGCATCGGGCCGGCCATCACTTCGGCCGGGCGCGACCCGGCCGAAGTAAATGCCGACGCGGAGCGCTGGATCGAAGCGCAACAGGCCGAGCTATGCCCGCCCCGCAGCAACTGACGCTGTTCGGCCTCGATGGCGAGGGCGATGCGCGCCAGGCCGGCACGCGCCGGCTGGTGCAACTGGGCACGCGCATCGTCGCCTTCCGCTTCGTGCGCTCGCGCCGCCGCACGATCGGCATCTCCGTCGATGCCGACGGCCTGTCGGTGGCGGCACCGCATTACGCGCCCTGGGTGGAAATCGAGAGGTTCCTGCTGGAAAAATCGCGCTGGGTGCTGGCGAAACTGGACGAATGGTCCAAGGCCGGCCGCCCGGTGCGCATCCTCGGGGTGTCCGGCGAGTCGGTCCCGGTCCGTGGCCGCAGCCTGGTGCTCGACCTCAGCGCCGGAGAGAAGTCGGTCGCACTCGTGGGCGATACGCTGTGCATCCGGCTGCGCAGGCCGCACGGCGGCACGCGCGTCAGGGCCGAGCTGCTGCGCTGGCTCAAGCTGCATGCGTTGGAAAACCTCGCCCCGCGCGTGGCGCACTACGCGTCCCGCTTGGGCCTGCCTGCGCCCCAGGTCGGGCTGTCGAACGCGCGCACCCAGTGGGGCGTGTGCACCCAGGACGGCAAGATCCGCCTGTCGTGGCGCCTGGTGCATGTCGCCCCCGAGCTGGCCGATTACGTCGTCGCGCACGAGGTGGCCCACCTGGTCGAGCTCAACCACTCGCCGCGTTTCTGGGAAGTAGTCGAGTCGCTGTATCCTGACTGCCGCTCCGCGCGTCGCAGCCTGGACCTTGCGGCGGCGGCCCTCCCCATCTTCTGAGGACACACCATGCGTTACCTCCACACCATGCTGCGCGTCGGCAACCTCGAGCGGTCGATCGGTTTCTATACCAACGTGCTCGGCATGCGGGTGCTGCGCCAGCGCGACGTGCCGGACGGGAAATACACCCTGGCTTTCGTGGGCTATGGCGAGGAGTCGCAAGGCACGGTGCTCGAGCTCACCTACAACTACGGCACCGAAAAATACGACCTCGGCAGTGCTTTCGGCCACCTTGCCATCGAGGTGCCGGACATCGTGAAGGCCTGCGACGCGGTGCGGGCAGGCGGCGGCAAGGTCTCGCGCGAGCCGGGCCCGGTGAAGTTCGGCACCACGATGATCGCCTTCGTCGAAGACCCCGACGGCTACAAGATCGAGTTCATCGAGAGGAAAGCCGCCTAATTCGCGAAATTCATTTTCACGGAGCTAATGGCGGAGCGCCTGTCCTGCCAATTGAAATAGCAATTCTTATATAATCCGCGGGCGCGACGTTCTCGGGGCGCAAGCCCGGGTCGATGCCCAGGCCCTGCAGGGAGTCGGCGCCGATGAGCGACCCCAGCGCATTGCGCAACGTCTTGCGCCGCGCCCCGAATGCCCGCGTGACCACCGTCGCGAAGAGTTTCTCGTCCACCGGCACCACTTCGGCCGCAGGCAGGGGCGTGAGGCGCACCACCGCCGAGTCGACCTTGGGGGGCGGGCGAAACGCGCCTGGCGGCACCTTGAACAGGCGCTGGATGCGAAACCGCCGCTGCAGCATGACCGACAGCCGGCCGTACTCGGGCGTCGAATGCGCCGCGGCCATGCGATCCACCACCTCGAGCTGCAACATGAAATGCATGTCGCGCACGCGGTCGGCGAACCCGGCGAGGTGGAACAGCAGCGGCGTCGACACGTTGTAGGGCAGGTTGCCCACAACGCGCAGGCCTGGGGGCAGGCGGGCAAAATCGTATTCGAGCGCGTCGGCCACGATGACCTCCAGCCGCGCTGGGTCGAATTCCGCCGCCAGT
>JBBQCV010000263.1:0-4966 GCA_038319115.1 Burkholderiales bacterium
CCTTGGTGCGCGCGAGCATCGAGAAAGCTGCCGAGAGCGGCGACCAACGAGCCGAAATGCAGCGGCCCGGTGGGTGAGGGCGCAAACCTCCCGGCTCGCTGAGTCATCGAAGCCACAATTTCAGTTTGTGTAACGGAGCTCACTCAGGGCATGCGGGGCCGGGGGTAACATTATGCTTTGCACGCGTTGCATTTTTTCTCAACTGCGTTTTCAACCTCAAGGGGACGCCATGGCGACCGTCGAACTGAACAAGGACAACTTCGAGCAGGTCGTGACCGGCAATCCCATGGTGGTGGTGGACTTCTGGGCGCCTTGGTGCGGACCGTGCCGCGGGTTTGCCCCGATCTTCGAGAAGGCTTCCGAGGAGAGTGCCGACGTGGTGTTCGCCAAGGTCAACACCGAGGACGAAAAGGAGATCGCGGCCGCGTTCGACATCCGATCGATCCCGACCCTGATGGTGTTTCGCGAAAGAGTGGTGCTGTATTCGCAGGCCGGCGCGCTGCCTGCCGGCGCCTTCGGCGAACTCATCGAGAAGGCCAAACAAGTCGACATGGCCGAAGTCCACAAGGAGATCGCCGCGCGCGGCGAGGACGAATCCGTATGATCGAGGTGCGCAGGTCCAACGAGCGGGGTTACGCCGATCACGGCTGGCTGCGCTCTTTCCACACCTTTTCTTTCGCCGATTACCACGACCCGGAACACATGGGTTTTGGCCCCCTGCGGGTGATCAACGAAGACCGGATCAACCCCGACGCCGGCTTTGGCACGCATGGCCACCGCGACATGGAAATCATCAGCTACGTGCTCGAAGGCGAGCTTGCGCACAAGGACTCCATGGGCACCGGCTCGACCATCGTGCCCGGCGATGTGCAGCGCATGAGCGCGGGCACGGGCGTGCGGCACAGCGAGTTCAACCACGCCGCCGGCGTGACCCACTTCCTGCAGATCTGGATCGAGCCGGCCACGCGCGGCATCGCCCCCGGTTACGAGCAGAAGCACTTCGACGCGGCTTCGAAACGCGGGCGCCTGCGGCTGATCGCCTCGCCCGACGCGCGCGACGGCTCGGTGACCGTGCACCAGGACGCCAGCGTGTACGCCGCGCTCATCGATGGGGACGAGGCGGCCGTGCATGCGCTTGCACCCGGACGCCGCGCGTACGTGCACGTGGCGCGCGGGGAAGTGACCGTCAACGGGATGGCGCTGCAGGCCGGCGACGCCCTCAAGGTCACGCACACTGCCGAGGTGACCCTGGCGCACGGCCGCGACGCGGAAATCCTGCTATTCGACCTGCCCTAGCCGCCCCAGCCGCCGCCGAGCACCTTGTACAGCGTGACGAGGTTCTGTGCCCGCGCGGCCTGCGCCTGGACGAGGGCTTGTTGCGCGGCAAACAGCGCGCGCTGCGCATCGAGCACGTCGAGGTAGCTCGACACGCCGTTGCGGTAGCGCAGGTCCGCCAACTTGAAGCGCACCGCCTCGGCGTTGGTCTGCGCGGCCTGCGCGCGGATCTGGTCGTCCAGCGTGGCGCGTCCTGCGAGCGCATCGGCCACCTCGCGAAACGCGGATTGGATCGCCTTTTCGTATTGCGCCACCGCGATGTCGCGGTTCACCACCGCGACCTCGAGGTTGGCCTGGTTGCGTCCGGCATCGAAGATCGGCAGCAGCAATTGCGGCGCAAGGCTCAGGCCGAACGATCCGCTCTTGAGGAGGCCGGACAGTTCGGTGCTTGCGCTGCCCAAAATGGCGGTGAGGCTGATGCGCGGGAAAAAGGCCGCGCGGGCCGCGCCGATGTTGGCGTTCGCGGCGATCAACTGCTGCTCGGCCTGGCGCACGTCGGGACGGCGCACGAGGACTTCGGAGGGCAGTCCCGCAGGCAGCTCAGGCACCGCCTGCTGGGATGCGAACCCAAGCCCGGGCGGCAGGTCGGCCGGCAGCGCCTGGCCCACCAACAGCACGAGGGCGTTCTCGTCGAGGGCACGCTGGCGGACGAGCTGGGCGAGGGTGACGCGCGCGCCTTCGAGGAGCGACTCGGCCTGGCGGAAATCGAGTTCGGAAGCCGCACCCGCATCGAACTTGAGCCGGGTGAGCTTGAGCGATTCCTCGCGCGTGAGGAGCGCCTGGCGGGTGACCTCGAGCAGCACTTCGTCGGCAGCGAGGCCGAGGTAGGTCGTCGCCACCGCCGCCACCAGCGTGATCTGTGCGGCATTGCGGCCTTCCTCGGTGCCGAAGTAAGCGGCCAGTGCCGCATCGCTCAGGCTGCGCACGCGCCCGAAAAGGTCGAGCTCGTAATTGGTGACCGTGAGTCCCGCCGCAAATACGTTGCCGGCGCGACCGGGCCCCTTGGGCTGCAGCGTCGCGGTGGCGCCGAAGCCCACGGTGGGCAGTTCGTCGGCGCGGCGCACCTGATATTGCGCCCGTGCCTGCTCGACGTTGAGCATTGCGACGCGCAGGTCGCGGTTGTTCTGCAGCGCGAGCCCGATGAGGCGCTTGAGGCGCGGGTCGCCGAAGAACCGCTGCCATTCAATATCGCTTGCCTGCGCGCCCGGGGTGGCCTGGCCCGCATGGGGGAAGCCCGGGGCCACGGGCGGCGCGGGTCGCTCGTATTTTGGCGCCATCGACGCGCACCCGCCGAGGGCAGCGGCAATCGCCGCGACCGCGAGGGTTATGCGGCGCGAGCGGTTGGGAGTTGCGTTCATGGCCGCTCCTCCGCGGCGACCGGCGGGGCCCCCATCGGCGGCGCCGCGTCCACGCGCGGCCGACCCTTGAAGATGCGTCGTACCACCACGAAGAAAACCGGCACGAAGAACACCGCCAGCACCGTGGCCGAGATCATGCCGAACATCACCCCGGTGCCGATTGCGCGCTGGCTCGCCGACCCCGCGCCCGTGGAGATCGCGAGGGGCAGGACGCCTACGATGAAGGCAATCGACGTCATGAGGATGGGGCGGAACCGCAGGTGGCAGGCCTGCAGCGTGGCTTCGACGAGGCTCATGCCCTGCGCGTGCAGGTCCTTGGCGAACTCGATGATCAGGATCGCGTTCTTGGCCGACAACCCGATCACTGCGATGAGGCCGACCTTGAAGAACACGTCGTTGGGCATGTCGCGCAGCGTCACTCCGAGCACCGCGCCAAACACGCCCAGCGGCACCACGAGCAACACCGCGAACGGGATCGCCCAGCTCTCGTATAGCGCGGCAAGGCACAGGAACACCGCGAGCATCGAGAACGCGATCAGGATCGCGGCCTGCGCGCCGGCGAGCTTTTCCTCGCGCGACTGGCCGGTCCACTCGAACGCGAAGCCCGTCGGCAGCTGGCTGGCGAGGCGCTCCATCTCGTTCATCGCATCGCCCGTGCTGAATCCGGGCGCGGCGTCGCCGGCCAGTCGCATGCTCGGGTAGCCGTTGTAGCGGATCGCCTGCATGGGCCCGGTGACCCAGCGCGTGGTTGCGAAGGCCGACAGCGGCACGAGTTTGCCCTGGTTGGTCTTCACGTTGAGTTTGAGCAGGTCGTCGGGCTGCATGCGCGCGAACGCGTCGGCCTGCACGACGACGCGCTGCATGCGCCCGGCGTTGGGAAAGTCGTTGATGTAGAGCGACCCGATCGCGGTGGCGAGCACGGCGTTGATCGCGTCGAACGAGAGCCCCAGCGCGCTCGCGCGGTCGCGGTCGATGTCGACCTGCAATTGCGGGGCGTCCTCGAGCCCGTCGGGCCGCACGCCGGCGAGCACCTTGCTCAGCGCGGCCGCGCCGAGGAGCTGGTTGCGCGCCGCGAGCAGGGCGGCATGGCCCGCGCCAGCGCGGTCCTGCAGGCGGAAGTTGAAGCCGGTGGCGGTGCCAAGTTCCCGGATCGCCGGCGGCGCGAGGGCGAAGATGAAAGCATCGCGCACGCCCATGAGGGCGCCGAATGCGCGCCGCGCGAGCGCCTGCGCGGAGTGCTCCGGGCCTTTGCGCTCGTCCCAGTGCTTGAGCGACACGAACGCCAGCGCCGCGTTCTGGCCGCTGCCCGAGAAGCTGAAGCCGAGCACGCTGACCATCTTGTCGACCTCGGGCTGCTTGAGCATGAAGCCCTCGGTCTGCTGCATGACAGCAAGCGTGCGCGCCTGGGTCGCGCCCGGCGGAAGCTGCACATTGGCGATGATGTATCCCTGGTCTTCGTTTGGCAGGAACGACTGCGGCAGGCGCCCGATCAGGAGCGCCACCACCGCGACGATGAGGGCGAACACAACCAGCACCCGACCGGTGCGCGTGAGCAGCGAGGCGACCCAGCTCTCGTAGCCTTTGGTGGTGCGCAGGAAGCCGCGGTTGAACCAGCCGAAAAAGCCTCGCTTGGCATGATGGTGGCCGGCCTCGACCGGCTTGAGGAAGGTGGCGCACAGCGCCGGGGTCAGCGACAGGGCGAGGAACACCGAAAACAGCATCGAGCTCACCATCACGATCGAGAACTGGCGGTAGATGCTGCCCACGGCGCCGGCGAAGAACGCCATCGGCAGGAACACCGACACGAGCGTGACCGTGATGCCGATCAGGGCCGAGGTGATCTGGCCCATGGCCTTGCGCGTGGCATCGCGCGGCGACAGGCCCTCCTCGCTCATGATGCGCTCGACGTTCTCGATCACCACGATCGCGTCGTCGACGAGGATGCCGACCGCGAGCACCATCGCGAACATGGTGAGCACGTTGATCGAGAAGCCGAACACGTACAGCACGCCCACCGAGCCCATCAGCGCCACCGGCACCACGATGGTCGGGATCAGCGTGTAGCGCAGGTTCTGCAGGAACAGGTACATCACCAGGAACACCAGGATCACCGCGATCACCAGTGTCTCCACCACCTGGCTGATCGAGATGCGCACGAAGCGCGAGCTGTCGTACGGGATGTCGTACTTCACCCCCGGCGGGAAATACTTGGCCAGTTCGGCCATGCGCGCGTGGATCGCATCGGCGGTGGCGAGCGCGTTGCCGGTGGGGGA
>JBBQCV010000264.1:0-4961 GCA_038319115.1 Burkholderiales bacterium
CAGCGCGGCGTGGTTCAAGGCATTCGCCAGGAACGTGAACGCGATTCCCGAAGTCATGGAGTTCTACCGCATGAGCGGCGAGGTGGACTACCTGCTGCGCGTCGTGGTGCCGGACATCGCGGCCTACGACGAGGTCTACAAGAAGCTCATCCGCACGTCCGGGCTGTCGGACGTGAGCTCGAGTTTCGCCATGGAACAGATCAAATACACGACCGCGCTGCCGCTGCAATTCATCGGCTGAGCGCGGCGCAAAACCAGGAAAGGGTGAACTTATGGATGTCGATTCGGTGTTTTCTTCGAGCTATGCGAAGGCGCGCACCAGGTTTCTCGAGGCCGCGCGTGTGGCGGGTGCGCAGCTCGCGCACTACGAGCACCCGGCCCTCAAGGGTCCGCAGGGCGAAGCCCTGTATCTCGACGTGGCTGTGCTCGGCGATCCCTTGGCACCGAACGTGATGGTGGTCGGTTGCGGTACCCACGGCATCGAAGGGTTTTCCGGCTCGGCCGCGCAGAGCGCGTGGATGCTCGACGGCGGCCGCGCCCGCGTGGCGCCGGGCACGGCGATGGTATTCCTCCACGCCCACAACCCGTGGGGCTTCGCGCACCACCAGCGCGTGACCGAGGAGAACGTCGACCTCAACCGTAACTTCGTCGACCACTCCGCGGGCTATCCGGCCAACCCGGGCTACGCAGTGCTGCACCCGGGCATCTCACCGTCACGTTGGGACGAGGAAAGCATTCGCGGCGTGTTCGCCGCGCTGGAAGATTTCCGCCAGAAGAATGGCGAGCAGGCGTTTTCCGACGCTTACAACGGTGGGCAGTACTCCCATCCGGACGGGGTGTTCTTCGGTGGCCAGCGGGCGCAATGGTCGAACGACGCGTTTCGCGCCGCGGTGCGCAAGCACGTGGGCCACGCAAAGCACGCCGCGATCATCGACCTGCATACCGGCATCGGCCCCTACCTCGATCACGTATTCCTGTGCTTTCACGCCCAAGGCACACCGGCTTACGAACGGGCGCGACGCTGGTGGGGTGAGCGCGCGGTCAATCGCCAGGGCTCGACGCACAAGGCGCTGGCCGTCTACAGGGGACTGCTGGTCGATGCTTTCCAGGCCGAACTGGCGCAGGCCGAAACCACTGCGGTGGTGATCGAATTCGGCACGCGCACGCGCCCCGAGATGCAGCGCGCCAACATGTCGCTGCGATGGCTGCGCGAGCACGCCAAGGCCCATCCCGACATTGCGCGCGCCGTGCAGGCCGATTACGTCGAGGCGTTCTACCCGAGCGACCCCAAGTGGCGCGCCGCCGTGCTGGCGCAGTCGCGCGTCTTTCTCGACCAGGCCGCTGAAGGTATCGGAGCGGGCATCGCCGATAGCTGATCAGCGGGCGGCGACCACCAGCGGGATGTACATCTCGTCGGCCGCCATGCCGCCGTGGTTGCCGATGTGCAGGTGGCGGGGTTCACCGGGCAGCCAATCCTTGATGGTGTAGGTGTCGCGCATCATGAGGACGAAGTCGCCGATCCGCCCGGCCAGCCGCGGGTGCAGGTCGCCGTGACCGAACCAGCCTTGGTCGAGCGGCACCCGGGCCGGAACGACGTCGGCCTTGCCCGCCAGCCATTCGCCCGCGCGCGCAGCGAATTCATCCTGCCTGCCTGGCAGCACGTGGCAGAAAGCGACGCGGCGCTCACCGGTGAGCGGCCGCGCCAGCAGGCCGGCAACCTCGGGGCACTGGGCCAGGTCGAGCGCGTTTTCTCCCGGGCAGTCGATGAAGCCGTGGTCCGCCGAAACAATGACGGTGGTATCCGTACCCGCGAGGCGGCGCAGCAGCTCGGCGAACGCCGCGTCGATGGCGGCGAACACCGCTGCGGTTTGCGCGCTCGCGACCCCGAAACGATGCGATGCGGTATCGAATTCCGGGTAATAGGCGTAGACGAACTTGCGCCGGGGCCCGGATTTCACCGCCGTTTCGGCCTGGCTCACCAATCCGTCGAGGGTGTCGTACGCAAGCCGCGTCGCGCGGCCGCAGAAGTGGCGGTTGTAGGTCGAATCGATGATCGGGCGATAGGAAACCACGAACGCCTCGTCGGCGAGCGAATCGAACATTGGCGTGCCGCGATACAGGTGCTGCGGCCCAATGCCGCGCGCTTCGAGCGTCTCGCCCGGGACACGCGGCTTGAATGGCAGGGCGGCAGCGATCGTGCCGGCTTCATCGAACCACGTGAACCACCCGGTCAACCCGTGCTCACCCGGCGCGAGCCCCGTGAATGTGGTGGTGATCGCGCTGGCGGTGGTGGAGGGGAAAACCGAGGTCATCCGCCCTACGAGGTGCGAGGCCATCGCGCTGCCTGCGCCGCGCGTCGAAAGGTAGTTGTAGCCCAGGCCATCGACAAGGAACAGCAGCACGTTGCGCGCACCGGCCAGTTCGCCGCCGGCAAGGTCGCGCAGCAACGGGTGGAGCGGGGCGCCGCCGCGTGAGGCAACGCAGCTCGCAATGAGGTTGAGGAGGCCGCCGCCGTCGTAATCGGGCAGGACACGTTCGGGATTGCGGTCGGTCGTCTTGTTGGTGTTGTTCATTGGCGCGCGATCACAAGCCGATTACAAGCGCGATTACAAGCGCTCGGCGCGCCTATCGTAAAGGCAAAGCGGTTCCCGCGCGAATCGCGGGAAGGGTTCCCTCAGTGCAGCACCACCGGGTTGGTCAGCAACGCGTCGTAGGCCTCGAGGAATTCGTCCACCGACTCGACCGAAGGGCTGTCGGAGAAGAGATGCAGCATCGACGCGCGCAGCTTGAGGGCCACGTCGCCTTCGAGGAACCCCGCCCGCCCGGCGGACTTGTCCACCAGCTCGATCCCCTCCCAGCCGGGGAATTCCGCCATGTAAAAATGCTTGCTGTCGTATAAGACGTTCATGGCATCCATGGCAGAGTTCCTTTCGCTAACGGCTGTGGCCTGCTGGGGCATCGTCAGGCGCTATATGCCTAGCAATGTTTGTGCCGTAGGAGCCTTGGCGCGCCCGAGCGCCCTCTCCCACAGTCCAATAAACGCCGCGCGGGGTGGCCGGTTGACCCAGGCCGGAGAGGGGCGCGTGATAGAATTCACGCCCACTTTCCTCCATTCGAGGACCCGATCATGCGGATGGAAGTTCACGTCCATGCGGACATTCCCATACTCGAAGGCGTCGCGCGAAAGCAGCTCGAGACGGCGCTCTCCCCCTGGCTCGATTACCTCGATGCCGACAGCATCGAGGACGTCAAGAGCCTCGAACCCGAAGAGCCCGGCATCGAGTACGACGAGCCCAACCGCATGCTGTACCTGTGCTGGACGGGCGAGATCGGGCGCAGCTTCCAGAAAGTCCTCGAATCGGCCCTCGACACGCTCGGCCCCTACGCCGAGGAAGCCGTCGAAATCGACGTCACGTTCTACCAGGACAGCGGCGAGCAGGAAGGCCAGCTCCTCTTTGTCGGACCCACCCCGCTGTCGATCCACGAGGCGCAGCGCCGCTGCATGCTCGAGGACGTGAGTGCCATGCTGGCCCGCCAGTTCGACAAGTCGCGCACCGACGAGGTGCTCGCCATCGTCAACGACCTGTTCGACCGCGACTGGAAGGAAAAGGCCGACCAGCCGAAGAAGCCCGAGCGTGCATTCGAGACTTACACGCGCACGCCGAACCGCAAGAACCTGCACTGACGCAATTCGCTTGAGAGCGCCCCCGCCCGGGGGCGTTTTCGTTTGGGGGAGAGGAGACATGGCAGGGCCGAAATATCCCGGCTTCGATACGCTGTCGCTGCACGCAGGCCAGTCGCCCGACCCGGCGACCGGCAGCCGTGCGGTGCCGATTTACCAGACCACTTCCTACGTTTTCCGCGACTCGGACCACGCCGCGTCCCTGTTCAACATGGAGCGGCCCGGGCACGTGTACTCGCGCATCTCCAACCCCACAGTGGCGGTGTTGGAAGAGCGCATCGCGGCGCTCGAGGGCGGCGTCGGCGCTATCGCGGTCGCAAGCGGCCAGGCGGCGTTGCACCTGGCGGTGGCCACAATCCTCGACGCGGGCCACCATGTCGTGGCGTCGAATTCGCTCTACGGCGGCTCGCACAACCTGCTCGGCTACACGCTCAAGCGCTTCGGCATCGAGACCACCTTCGTCGACCCGCGCGACCTCGGCGCCTGGGCGGCCGCGATTCGCCCGCAGACGCGCCTGCTGTTCGGCGAAACGCTGGGCAATCCTGGGCTCGACGTGCTCGACATTCCGGCGGTGGCCAAGATCGCTCATGCGCAGGGCCTGCCGCTGCTGGTCGATTCGACTTTCACCACGCCTTACCTCATGCAGCCGTTCGCGCTCGGTGCCGACCTGCTCTACCACTCGGCCACCAAGTTCCTCGGCGGCCACGGCGTCGCGATCGGCGGCATCATCGTCGATTCGGGCCGCTTCGACTGGGAAGCCTCGGGCAAGTTTCCCCAGTTGACCGCACCCTACGCGGGCTTCCACAACATGGATTTCGAGGAGGAATCCGGCACCCGGGCGTTCCTCTTGCGCGCGCGCCGCGAGGGGCTGCGCGACTTCGGCGCGTACATGGCGCCCATGAATGCGTTCCAGATCCTGCAGGGGGTCGAGACGCTCCACCTGCGCATGCCGCGGCATGTGGAGAACACACGCAAGGTGGTCGGGTTCCTCGCAGCCAACCCGATGGTCGAATCGGTGGGCTACCCGGAACTCGACACCCACCCCGACCATGCGCTGGCGAAGAAGCTGCTCCCCAAAGGCTGCGGCGCGGTGTTTTCGTTCAACATGAAGGGCGGGCGTGCCGCCGGCAAGCGCTTCATCGAGAGCCTGCGCATCTTCTCGCACCTGGCCAACGTCGGCGACGCGAAATCGCTGGTGATCCACCCGGCCTCGACGACCCACTACCGCATGGACGACGAAGCCCTGCGGCGGGCGGGCATCGCCGCCGGCACCGTGCGC
>JBBQCV010000265.1:0-4935 GCA_038319115.1 Burkholderiales bacterium
ACCACCAGCCACCCGCCGTAGAACGTCACCGGGCCGTTGCGGTACTGGCGCCAGGCTTCACCCGCCGTCGACATCACGTCCTGGCCGAAGAATTTGGCCTGCTGCTGGATGAGTACGCCCGTCTCGGGCCCCTTGATACTGGTGTAGTTCGCCTCACCCGAGCGCACCTCGCGCCACACCGGCGCGTTGTTGCCCGGCTGCACGGCCTGGCGCCGCGCCTGCGAGTCATTCGGTCCTGGGGTCGCGGGCTGAACGCCTGCAGGATTGGTCGCGAGAGTTGCGGGCGGTCCGGCCGCAGGGGTGGCCCCTGGTGCTACAACAGCAGGAGCCGCAGCCGCCGGCTGGGCCGGAGGCGCCGGCTGTGCCTGGGCAAAAACGCCCGGCGGCAGAGCCGCGCCGAGCGCGAGGACCAGGCTTGCGAGCCAGGGACGCGTCTTCATCGTGGGTCTCCTTGGGAGCGCGGGTCTACTGCCCGATCCGCTTGTATTCGTTCTGGGCTTCGGCGCGCGACTTGAGTTGGGCATCCCAGGTATTGCGGTCGCCCTTGGTCCATTTGGCATTGCCGCCACCCAATGCCAGGGGAGCGTTGTCCCACGGCTTCCCGTCGGGCTTGCCCTGGTAGCGGCCCTGTTTCTGGCCGGTGGACGCCTGCTCGACCTCCATGCAGCCGGTCGCGCCGAACGCGACGGCCACCGCCACCAGCAGCGCGCGGGAGAAACGCCGCGAACTCATGATTTCGCCCCGGCCGGCGCGGGCGCGGCCGCGGGCTTGCCCTGGCCGTACGCGGTGCCCCAGCCCCAGACCTCGGAGCCTTTGTGGCGCGTGGTGACGCGCTGGCGGTAGATGTCGGCGATCACGTCGCCGTCGCCGCCCAGCAGCGCCTTGGTCGAACACATCTCGGCGCAGACCGGGAGCTTGCCCTCGGCCAGCCGATTGCGGCCGTATTTCTTGAACTCGGCCTCCGAACGATCGGGCTCCGGGCCGCCGGCGCAGAACGTGCACTTGTCCATCTTGCCGCGCAGCCCGAAGGCGCCGGCCTGCGGGAACTGCGGCGCGCCGAACGGGCAGGCGTAGAAGCAGTAGCCGCAGCCGATGCACAGGTCCTTGTCGTGCAGCACCACGCCGTCGTCGGTGCGGTAGAAGCAATCCACCGGGCACACCGCCATGCAGGGCGCATCCGAGCAGTGCATGCACGCCACCGAGATGGATTTCTCCGCCCCGATCACGCCGTCATTGATGGTGACGACGCGGCGCCTGTTCACGCCCCAGGGCACTTCGTGCTCCTGCTTGCACGCGGTGACGCAGCCGTTGCACTCGATGCAGCGCTCAGCGTCGCAGAGGAATTTCATCCTGGCCATCTCAGCCTCCTTGATTATTCGATTGTGCTAGGGGGGGTGCGGGGGAGCGCGTCAGCGTCCCCCTGCGTCCCACTATGCTTTCGCCACTTGGCACAGCGTGGTCTTGGTTTCCTGCATCATGGTCACGGCGTCATACCCGTAGGTGGTGGCGGTGTTGACCGCCTCGCCGCGCACGATGGGCGCTGCGCCCTCCGGGTAGTACGCCAGCATGTCCTGCCCCTGCCACCAACCCGAGAAGTGGAACGGGATGAAGCAGGTGTCCGGGCCGACACGCTCGGTCACCAGCGCCTTGACCTTGAGCTTCGCGCCCGAAGGCGTGCTCACCCAGACGTATTCGCCGTTGCGCACGCCGCGGTCGGCCGCCGCCTTGGGGTTGATCTCGACGAAGTTGTCCTGCTGCAGCTCGGCCAGCCACGGGTTGGAGCGCGTCTCCTCGCCGCCGCCTTCGTATTCCACCAGCCGCCCGCTGGTGAGAATCATCGGGAACTGCTTGCCGATGTCCTTGTTCTTCTGCTGCACCGACTTGAACAGGGTGGGCAGGCGCCAGAACGCCTTCTTGTCGTCGTGGGTCGGGTATTGTTCGACCAGGTCGGCGCGCGGGCTGTAGAGGGGCTCGCGATGCAGGGGCACCGCATCGGGGAAATTCCACACCACCGCGCGCGCCTTGGCGTTGCCGAATGGGTGGCAGCCATGCTTCATGACCACGCGCTGGATGCCGCCTGAGAGGTCGGTCTTCCAGTTCTTGCCTTCCGCCGCCGTTTTCTCGGCGTCGGTGAGGTCGTCCCACCAGCCCAGCTTTTTCATGAAGACGTGGTCGAACTCGGGGTAGCCGGTGTTGATCTCGGCCCCTTTGGAAGCCGAGCCATCCTCGGACAGCAGGTTCACGCCGTCCTTTTCAACGCCGAAGTTGGCGCGGAAATTTCCGCCGCCGTCCATCACATGGCGCGAGGTGTCGTACAGGTTGGGCGAGCCCGGGTGCTTGATCGCCGCGGTCCCGAAGCACGGCCAGGGCAGGCCGAAGTAGTCGCCGGTGAGGTCGTAGCCGGTTTCCTTGTCGACGCCGCCCTTGGCGCGCAGCGTCTTCACGTCGAACACGTGCATGTTGCGCATGTGGGCCTTGAGGCGCTCGGGCGATTGCCCGGTGTAGCCGATGGTCCACGTGCCGCGGTTGATCTCGCGCAGCGTGTCCTCCATCTCGGGCTCGTCCATGCCGCCCTTGCCCTTGACCAGCTTGATCGACTGCTTGCCGTCGCGCTTGCCGATGAGCTGGTCGCCAAAGCCCAGCTTCTGCGCGAGCTGGTACATGATCATCTGGTCGGTGCGCGACTCGAACAGCGGCTCGATCACCTTCTCGCGCCACTGCAGCGAGCGGTTCGACGCCGTGCAGCTGCCCGAGGTTTCGAGCTGGGTCGCGGCGGGCAGCAGGTACACACCGTCCTTCCTCACCATCGCGCTCATCGCCGCGGTGGCCGAGGGGTACGGGTCGATCACCACGGTGAGGTCGAGCTTCTTCATCGCCTCGACCATTTCCAGTCCGCGCGACTGGCTGTTGGGCGCATGGCCCCAGAAGATCAGCGCGCGCAGGTTGCTCTCCTGGTCTATGAGGTCGTTCTTCTCGAGCACGCCGTCGATCCAGCGCGACACCGTCATGCCCGACTTGCCCATCATGCCTGGCGCATACTGGCTCTTCAGCCACTCGAGGTCGACGTTCCAGACCTTGGCCCAGTGCGCGAACGAACCGGGCGCGAGGCCGTAATAGCCGGGCAGCGAATCGGGGTTGGGACCCAGGTCGGTCGCGCCCTGCACGTTGTCATGGCCGCGGAAGATGTTGGCCCCGCCGCCGGACACGCCGATGTTGCCCAGCGCGAGCTGCAGGATGCACGAGGCGCGCACCATCGCGTTGCCGATCGTGTGCTGGGTCTGGCCCATGCACCACACGATGGTCGAGGGGCGGTTCTTGGCGAAGGTCTCGGCCACGCGCTTCAACTGCTCGGGCGGCACGCCGGCGACTTTCTCTACCTCTTCGGGGGTCCAGCGCTTGACCTCCTCGCGCACCTTCTCCATGCCGTACACGCGGTCGTTGATGTACTTCTTGTCTTCCCAGCCGTTGGCGAAGATCTGGTTGAGCAGGCCGAACAGGAACGGGATGTCGCTGCCCGAGCGGATGCGCACGTACTCGTCGGCCTTGGCCGCGGTGCGCGTGAAGCGCGGGTCGACGACGATCATCTTGGCGCCGTTTTCCTTCGCGTGCAGCATATGCAGCAGCGACACCGGGTGCGCCTCGGCCGCGTTCGAGCCGATGTACAACGCGCACTTGGAGTTCTGCATGTCGTTGTACGAGTTGGTCATCGCGCCGTAGCCCCAGGTGTTCGCGACGCCGGCCACGGTGGTGGAATGGCAGATGCGCGCCTGGTGGTCGGTGTTGTTCGACCCCCACAGGCGCGCCCACTTGCACAGCAGGTAGGACTGCTCGTTGTTGTGCTTGCTTGATCCCACCAGGAACATCGCGTCGGGGCCGGACTCCTTCCTGATCGACAGCAGCTTTTTCGAGATCTCGTCGAGCGCCTGGTCCCACGAGATGCGCTTGTACTTGCCGTTCTCGAGCTTCATGGGGTACTTGAGGCGATGCGAGTCGGCGGTGATGCCGTGCTCGCGGATCGAGGCGCCCTTGGCGCAGTGCGCGCCCATATTGATGGGCGAGTCGAACACCGGCTCGTGCCGCACCCAAACGCCGTTTTCCACCACCGCGTCGATCGAACAGCCGACTGAGCAGTGGGTGCAGACCGTGCGCTTGACTTCGGTCTTGCCGCCGGCGGCGTCGGCCGCTTCGGCCGGGCCGATCATGTTGAAAGGCAGCTGTGCGGCGACTGCGCCTGCGCCGGCCGTGACGCCCGAGCGCTTGAGGAACGTGCGCCGGTCGATGGTCTTGCCGAGGACGCCCGACAGGCTGCGCGAGAGGCGCGAGGACGAAGACGAGGGCGCGTCGGCGCCCCCAGAGGATTTTCTGGTGAGCAGCATGGCGTGACCCCTCAGACCTTGGTTGTGCGGTAGTAGTTGTTGATGTGCTCGGAGACCGTGTAGCCCTTGGTCGAGCGTTTTCCGGCGCTGGTTTTTATGGGCGTCGGGATAGTTTGGGTTTTAGCGGCGATCGCAGCGACCGTTGCGGCCCCGCCCGCTCCCATTGCCAGCAGGAAATTACGCCTGCCCGCGGAGGTTCCTGCTGCCTTGGATTCCGATCGAGCCATGTTCGTCTCCTTTAGGACACTTTTATAGTTTTGGCACTACAGTGACACGACTTTAGCACTACGACTTGAGCACTACGTCGCATGATTCTAGTGCATTTCAAAAGCAGTGTGCTCCAGCATGAAGAAACTCTTTGCGAACCTGGCCACGCTCTTGTAGAAATTTGCCTCGTCGGCTTCGACTATTGCATCGCACAATCTTACGCCACCGACGTGGATGAACCGATGGAAACACTCGCGCTGCTCGTCTAGGCCCGCCTGCTGCACCGAAATCATGTGGCGCATGACTTCGCACAGCGCGGAAATATGGTCTTCTGGTTCGTTCACCGAGGAAC
>JBBQCV010000266.1:0-4929 GCA_038319115.1 Burkholderiales bacterium
GCGCCGCGATCGGGGGCATAAAGGTCATCGCCAAAAACGGGTGGTTCGCCGCCCGACCGTCGGGCACCGAGGCCATCTACAAGATTTACGCCGAGAGTTTCAGCGGCAAAGATCATCTGCAACGCATCCTGAAGGAAGCGCAGGCGATCGTCGACGCGGCGATTGCCTCGCGGTGAAGGCCGATCTGGCCGACGACGCCCTTCTCGACCATGTGCAGCGTGCGGCTTTCGAGTACTTCGTGCACGGCTACAACCCGCACAACGGCCTGGTGGCCGACACCACGCGACAGGACGCGCCCTCGAGCATTGCGGTGATCGGGTTTGCGCTGTCGGTCTACCCGGTGGGCGTGGAGCGCGAATGGATGGAACGCACCGCAGCCGTGCAGCGCATCCTCGTCACGCTGCGTTTCCTCATGGCCAGCGACCAGTCGGGAAGCGCGCGTGCCACGGGCTACCGCGGCTTCTATTTTCACTTCCTCGACATGGACAGCGGCTCGCGGGTCTGGCACTCGGAGGTCTCGCTCATCGACACGGGTTTCCTGATGGCCGGCGTACTGACTGCGGCGGCGTGCTTCGATGCCGAAACGCCCGACGAAACCGAGCTTCGCGCATTGGCCGACGCGCTGTACCGTCGCGTCGACTGGCGCAGGGCGCAGCGTGACGGCGGGGCGGTGACGCATGGCTGGAAACCGGAGTGCGGCTTCCTCAATTACGGCTGGGAAGGCTACAGCGAAGCGATCCTCCGGCTACCTGACCAACGAAACGCTGTTCGACCTGACCGAGCTGCCACCAAGCCTGCTCGTGATCGGCGGCGGCCCGGTGGGCTGCCAGGTGGCGCAGGCCTTTTGCCGCTTCGGATGCCGGACCTGCATCACCCATGCCGAGCCGCTGTTCCTGCCGCAAGAGGAGCGCGACGCCGCGCAGCTGCTCGCCGAATCGCTGGCGCGAGACGGTGTCGAGATCCACCTGAACACGAAGGCCGTCAATGTGCGCGTGGAGGGCGGCAAGAAGGTCGTCGAGACGCTCAATGATGGCAACGTCGCGACGATCACGGTCGACGAGATCCTCACCGGCATCGGCCGCCTGCCGTCGGTCGCCGGCCTTAACCTCGAAGCCGCCGGAATCGACTACGACCCCAACCGGGGCGTCGTGGTCGATGACTTCCTGCGCACGACGAACCGGCGCGTCTTCGCGGCCGGCGACGTGTGCATGGAACACAAGTTCACCGACACCGCCGAAGCCTCCGCGCGAATCGTCGTGAAAAATGCACTGTGCTTTGGCCGCAAGCGCATGAGCGCGCTGACGATCCCCTGGTGCACCTACACCGACCCGGAAATCGCCCACGTCGGCCTGTACGTACGTCAGGCGCGCGAACGCGGCATCCCGGTGAAGACCTTCACGGTGCCGATGCATGATGTCGACAGGGCGCTCACCGACGGTGAGGAGCGCGGCTTCGTGAAGATTCATGTGCGCGAGGGCAGCGACACGATCCTGGGGGCAACCGTGGTGGCTCGCCATGCCGGCGAGATGATCAACGACCTGTCGCTGGCGATGGTCGCAGGCAATGGCCTGGCCACCATCGCGCACGTGATCCACGCCTACCCAACGCAGGCCGAGGGCATTAAGAAGGCGGCAATGGCCTATACCGCGGCGTCGGCGCCGCGATGGATGAGCTGGCTGCTGCGATGGTGGTTTGCGTGGTGACTACTTCCGCGGTGCGGCCTGGGATGAATGATGCTGAGTTAGCATCCGGTTTCCTCGGTGCTTGTCGAAGACCATGCTAAGCCGAGAGGGATTCGGCGCCCGCTTTGCATCGCGAACGTCAGAAAAGTTGTATAGACCAAGGCCGGCATCAAGGCTGAATGAGGACGGAGACATGCGCAAAAAAGTAATCCTTATGGCGATGCTCTCGGCCACCGCCTTTCCGGCTGCTGCGGAAACTGTCGGATGCGTGACAACCGCGTGGAAGTTGATCGGCGCGAATCACAAGGTCTGCGTCGAAGCCTTCGTCGATCCAAAAGTGCCCGGCGTGACCTGCCATGTCAGCCAGGCGAAAACCGGCGGCGTGTCGGGTACCTTGGGACTCGCCCAGGATCCATCGCAGTTTTCGTTGGCCTGTCGACAGACCGGCCCCATCGAGTTGCCGGCCAAGCTGCCCAAGGACGAAACGGTCTTCGCGGAGGACACGTCGATCCTGTTCAAGGAAACCCGCGTGGTGCGGCTATGGGATGCAGCGCATAAGACGCTTGTGTATGTCGCGATCAGCCGCAAGTTCATCGACGGCGCCCCGGCCAACAGCATCTCGACGGTGCCGGTGATGCCTTGGGGCGGGAAGTGAGCGGTGGGGTCTAACGAACAGGGGCAGCGTTGCTGTAAAGGATGCGGTAGTCGTAAATAACCCGATGCCCCGTGCACGCCTCGACCTCCGCGTCGCTCATTACCCCCTTGTACACGCAGGGCGGTTTGGGAGCGGGGCGATTGGTGAGCGTATTGGCCCTAATAGGGCTAATGGAGGACTGCGCCGACGCGAGCGCCGGGCAAACCAGGATCGCCGCGCTGATGACCGCCCAGGCCGCGTCGCGGCCCATGCCGGCCCTTGCACTTTCCATGTTCATGATTTTTCCTTCAGTGGAAGCATGGTTCATTGTTCGCGGGAAGCAGCGCCCAATCTGTTCGATAACCCACTTACGCCGGGGCGCGTCCACGAAAGCAAAAGTCATGGAATCATGAAAATTGCATTAATCCCGTGACGCAGGCTTGGCATTTCGTAGTCGACCTGACGGGCCGCTGCGTGGTCGAGCCATTCCTTTCCGCTCTGGGTGTTTCGAGCATCGCAGCCAGCTCGCACGAGATCGCTGCGAGCATCGTGATCGCGCTTTCGTTTTTGGCTTCGGCGCAGAAGCGGCCGGCATCGACTTTCTCGACCGGCAGTTGAGGTCGGCTGCCAATTTGTCCGTGAGAGTTCCATGAGGGGCGGGCAACTCGACGGCGCAGGAAATAGCGGGCCGACTCCATACCGACCTGCGATCAAGCCGATGTTCGACCGCAGTCTTCGCGTGGTTCGGGCTCGGCCTGCTGGCAGCCTGGGCGCTTGCGGGACGACTGCACCCGCAACCTGGGGGTTCCCGGGGCGCGCCGGGTGCGGTTGGCGATTGCCCTTCGAGCGCCCGCACCCGACAATGCCGGGACTATCCGTCTGGAGCGAACGAAGTCCCCCGTGAACCCAACCGCCGCAGCAATTCTCGATCTGCCTGGCGCACCTGGCGTGACCGCCCCGCGCAAAGTTTTGCGCACCTCTTGAAGTTTCGATGATGCGATTCAAGAGCCTTCAGAGCCGCATCGCATTCTTTTTTCTGGGTCTCCTGATACTCGTCCAGTCGCTCGTTTTCTATGCGGTCGACGCGCTGAATACGCGCCAGGCTCACGTGCAAATCGAGCAGGCGCTAGTGGCCGGCGCCGGAAATTTCCGCCGCATGACGGACCTGCGCACCACCCAGCTGGTGGAATCGGTCCGCATCCTGTCATCGGATTTCGCATTCAAGGGGGCGATCTCAACGGGCGACAAGGCCACAGTTCGTTCCGTGCTCTCCAATCACGGCAGCCGCGTAGGCGCGGACGTGATGATCCTTGTTTCGCTGAATCACAGCGTTTTGGAAGATACGCGCACGACGAGCGGGGTCTACCCGCCGGCGCTGGGCCAGCTGGTTCGCGAGGCCGAAACGAGGCAGCACGCTTCAGCGCTCATCGTCCTGGACGGCAAGCCCTACCAGGTGGCGGTCCTCCCCGTGCTCGCCCCGGAACCCGTCGCGTGGCTGGTTGCGGGATTCGCCCTCGACGACCGGCTCGCCCGGTCGATGCAGCAACTGCTGAAGCTGGATGTGTCGTTCTACGAATCGGGCGCGCGCGAATTCGCGCTTCTCGCATCCTCGCTCGCGCCGCGCGCCCGCGCGATGCTGGCAGGCGCCGATCCACACGCCCTCGAGAAGGAGCGGGTGGCCTCCCTCGTCATCGATGGCAGCGAGGTGCTGAGTTTCACGACGCGCGTAGGCACGCAGGGGGGCACCTCCGTTTTCGTCCTGCTGCAACGGTCCATGGACGAGGAACTCAAGCCGTTCCGGGAGACGCGCAACATCGTGTTGCTGCTTTCGTTCGGCGGGCTGTTGCTGTCCTTGCTGGCCGCATTCCTGATCGCGCGCTCGGTTACCCGGCCGGTACGCGCCCTCGTCAAGGCGGCGCGCGGCGTGGAGCGCGGCGATTACGACATCGTGCTGGATGTGCACCAGCAGGACGAATTGGGCGAACTCGCCATCGCGTTCAATCACATGGTCAAGGGGTTGGTCGAACGCGACAAGGCGCGCGACCTGTTCGGAAAGTTCGTTCCGCGCGCCGTCGCCGACCGGGCGCTGGCGGGCGGCGAAGCGGTCCTGGGCGGCGAGGAGCGCCAGATCACCGTGCTGTTCTCCGACCTGCGCAATTTCACCTCGTTTTCCGAGCATCGCCCGCCGCAGGAAATCGTGTCGCGGCTCAACCGCTACTTCACGCGCATGAGCGAGGTGGTCGAACGCAACCACGGGATGATCGACAAGTTCCTGGGCGACGGGGTCATGGCGATCTTCGGCGCGCCCGCGGCCGGGGAGGACGACGCCGGGAACGCGATGCAGGCCGCGCTCGACATGTGCGTGGCGCTCGAGAATCTTAACAGGGAGTTTGTCGCGCAAGGGCTGCACAGGCTCGATGTCGGCATCGGCATCAACACCGGGCTCATGGTAGCCGGCAACATGGGCAGCCCCAGCAGGCTCAACTACACCGTCATCGGCGACGGCGTGAACCTTGCCGCGCGCATAGAGGGCCTGACCAAGCGGCCGGAGTACGGCACCAGGATCATCGTGACCGAAGCGACCCTGCGCGCCTCGCGGCGCAGTTTCGAGAG
>JBBQCV010000267.1:0-4919 GCA_038319115.1 Burkholderiales bacterium
GGCCTGTGCGAAACGGCGGGCTGCCGCCGCGTCCGCCTCCTCGCATACTTTGGTGAGGCAAGCGATCCGTGCGGCAATTGCGACACATGCCTCGCCCCGCCCGCAACCTGGGATGCCACGGAAGCCGCGCGCAAGGCATTGTCTGCAATCTACCGGACCGGCCAGCGTTTCGGGGCGGTGCATCTCACCGATGTCCTGCGCGGAAAGGCCAGCGAGCGGGTGTCCCGATGGGATCACGACAGGCTCGCGGTATTCGGCGTCGGCGCCGACTTGGACGATACGGCGTGGAGAAGCGTCTTTCGCCAGCTCGTGGCGCTCGGGTTCGCCCATGTCGATCACGAATCACACGGGGCACTGAAACTGACTGGCTTAAGTCGCCCGGTTCTCAAGGGTGAGCGTTCGGTGCAAATGCGGCCCGTGGTCGCGAGTAAGCGTGCGACGCAGTCGGTTCGGGCAACCGCCGGCGCAGTCCTCGCGGACGAAGACCTCGCGCTGTTTGAGCGCCTCAAGGCATGGCGCGCCGCCGAGGCGCGCGCGCAGTCGGTTCCCGCGTATGTCATCCTGCATGACAGCAGCTTGGCGCAAATTGCGCGCAGTCGGCCGTCCGACGCTGGCGCCCTTGGCGAAATTGGGGGAATCGGGGCGCGCAAGCTGGAGAAATACGCTGCCGCGCTGCTCGGCATGGTAAACGGCAATAGCGTGGAAAGTCCATGAAAACATGGCGTAAATGGGGAGAGTTGCGCTAGAATCGCAGGCTTTTTCGCCCCAGTCTTTCCACTTGTTCCCGGATGCCTGCATGGCCCTGATCGTCCAAAAATACGGCGGCACCTCCGTCGGCTCAGTCGAGCGCATCAAGAACGTCGCCAAGCGCGTGGCCAAGTGGCGCGATGCGGGCCATGACGTGGTCGTCGTGGTCTCCGCCATGAGCGGCGAGACCAACCGCCTCATCGGGCTTGCAAGGGACATCCAGCCCGTTCCGGATCCGCGCGAACTCGATCAGGTGGCGGCTACAGGTGAGCAGGTATCGATCGGCCTTGCCGCGATGGCGCTGCAGGCGATCGGCCAGAAAGCGAAAAGCTACACCGGCGCGCAGGTCCGCATCCTGACCGATGATGCGCATACCAAAGCGCGCATCGTCTCGATCGACGAAGAGCGGATCCGGAAGGACCTAAAGGACGGGTACGTAGTCGTCGTCGCGGGCTTCCAGGGGGTCGACGCATCAGGTGCGACTACCACCCTTGGCCGCGGGGGCTCGGACACAACGGGCGTGGCCCTGGCCGCCGCACTCAAGGCCGACGAGTGCCAGATCTTTACCGACGTGGATGGCGTGTACACAACCGATCCGCGTATCGAGCCCAAGGCGCGCCGGTTGCGGACGGTGACCTTCGAGGAAATGCTCGAAATGGCGAGCCAGGGCTCCAAGGTGCTGCAGATTCGGTCGGTGGAATTCGCCGGCAAGTACAAGGTGCGCCTGCGCGTGCTCTCCAGCCTGACCGATCCAATGATCCCCGTCGATGAGGAGTTCGCCTCCGGCACGCTGATCACATTCGAGGAAGACCCCACCATGGCCATGGAACAGGCAGTCATATCAGGCGTGGCATTCGCGCGCGACGAAGCGAAGATAACGGTGCACGACGTTCCGGACCGTCCAGGCATTGCCTACGCGATCCTCGGCCCCATCGCAGACGCGAAAATCGACGTCGACGTCATCGTGCAGAACGTAGGGCACGACGGCATGACCGACCTGTCGTTCACGGTGAATCGCAGCGAGTGCGCCAAGGCCATGGCGATCCTCAAAGGACAGGTCCAGCCCCATATCAAGTGCCGCGACGTGACTGGCGATGAGCACATCGCCAAGGTGTCCTTGGTGGGCCTTGGAATGCGTTCGCATGTAGGCATCGCCTCGCAGATGTTCCGCACGCTGGCCGAGGAGGGCATCAACATCCAGATGATCACCACCTCGGAGATCAAGATTTCGGTCGTGCTTGAGGAAAAGTACCTCGAACTCGCCGTGCGGGTCCTGCACAAGGCTTTCGGGCTTGACCAGGAATAGCAGGAAGCCGTAGTAGAATCAAGGGCCGACGACGTCCCGTCGGCAAGTTGTCCGAGTGACCAACGCCGTCAGGCGTTCGTTCACCTCGGGGCGTAGCGCCCCGGAGGTCACTTGGCAGCTTGGAGTTGAGCATTGCGAACGGAGAGTTGTCCGAGTGGCCAAACGCCGTCAGGCGTTCGTTCACCTTGGGGCGTAGCGCCCCCGAGTCCACTTGGGCAGCTTGGAGTGAGCGTAGCGAACGGAGAGCTGCCCGAGTGGCTGAAGGGGGCGCCCTGCTAAGGCGTTATACGGGGTCAACCCGTATCGAGGGTTCGAATCCCTCGCTCTCCGCCAGTCAAGTCCCCTAACACCCGGATACGTCTGGCAGCCGGAAGTCGGCCTGGGTCGGTCTGGCGGCGGCAATAACGCACCGTACCTGTACCTCGGCACGCCGTAGTCGGCAGCTTATCCGCGAATCTTTGCCGAGACACACGGCCTGCTTGCGAGGCTCGCCGGGAAGGACCGCGCGCTGCAGTGTCATGGCAGTATTTCGCCCGGAGAGCTAGTAGTGGCGCAGGCCCGAGGCGAAAAATGGCAGTATTTTCCGCCTTGACTCTAGCGGGTTTGCGCGTTGGTCCGCACCCAGTCCGCCGCGGCATTCACGCCGTGCTCGGTGTCTTCAATGGCCACGCAAACCTCGGCGCCCGGGCCTAGGCCCCAGGCGGCGCGAGGGTAGCACTCGGGCGCGGCTGATCTGAAAAGTCCGACTCTGTATCCGGCGCTGCAAGCTCCTCGTTGGAGCTATTCGGACGGCCACCGGCGGGTGCTCGGATTCGCCGCGCTACTCGATAGTCGCAAGTGCGGGTGGATTCAGGACCGGCTTGGTCGCTTGACCGTGTGGGCATAATCGATTGCAATTTCGGATGCACTTTCACCATAGCTCTCAGGTGGATATTCCGAGTGTGGGTACGAAGGCGAACGATGGCACGAAAAGGCAGCGTTTCGACCAATGGCACGCCCCAGCACATTCCGTCCTTTCCACGATAGCCTGTGCCGCCCGAGATCGTGGTTGCGCTCCGGCGGTTGAAGGTACGCGTCGCCTGTCCTATTCCGAATTATTCGCAGAAGTGTCGCGTACGGCCGAGCAGTTGCGTCGAGCCGGCGTCGGTCCGGGTACGCTGACGGCGGTAAGAGTTTACGACGGAGTCTCCCGATTGTGCTTTTTGCTGGCGATCCTTGGACTCCGCGCGACCTACGTCCCGATCGCGTTCGATCTTCCTGCCTTGCGAGTTCGTTCCATCCTGGAGGAGCCGCGGGCCGCACGACGCGATGTTCGCCCCCGTCAACGTCGCCCGATTTGCGGATCCCCTGCTGCGAGCGCTACCCGACGATTGATAATCGACAAGATCGTCAGAAAAGTCCGGGAGTAGTCCATGTTCAATCCGCAGATTCCATCTGCATTTTTGCGTTTGCCCAAGCGCTATTAAGAAGCGTTGCTGGTGCGTGATCTTGGGAACATCCTGAAACGCTTCCATCCATTGGCGCAGAGTGGCAGCGAAGAGGTCCTCGCGTCCGCCCTGGGGGTTCAGATGGAGATTCCCGAAGATATCCGAGCCATGCAGCGAAGCTGGCGCGGCCTGAGTCTTTGGGCTCAGGGAGGGAAATGGGAAAGAACTGATTGTGGCTGTCCAGGCCTGGAAGATTTTTCCCCAACTGATGCATTGAACGCCGCCCCCTATATTTGCCACGTGCTCGACGATATGGGCTTCGCCTATCGCAGCGTGCGGCTCTTGTCCCTGGCCGTCGGCGCAAACATCGTGCCTCATACCGATTCAGACCAGAGCTTTCGGCAGGGTGTTGTCCGTTTGGCGATTCCAATCGTGACCCACATGAACGTTGAATATTTCATTGCGGGTGAACGGGCCAACATGGCCCCGGGTGAGCTGTGGTACACGGATGTTTCTCAGTCACATCGGTTGACCAATCCCGGACCGATCGTTCGCTACCATATAGTCATGGACGTAGAAATCGACGATGCCCTGATTTCCATGTTCCCGGAGGCTTTCATCGACGCGCAAAGTTCGACCGGATTGTGCCGCCGCCCCGATATCGTTGCGCGGACCGACAGCGAGCTGGAGATGTATTGCCTGCGCTTCGAGGCGCCGCCGCGTTTCATTCCGGTCATTGCGAATGGCGCCGTCGGCAGCTTCGGACCCCACGGAACTCGCCTGGCCCTGTTTCTCGATGGTAAGCCGGTGATCGCCTTGAACCCCATCGGTGTGCACCGCTTTGTGATGGTTGGCGGTGTGCCGGCACTTCACCTCGAAATTGACCCGGAAGAGAAGGTTTTCCGGATGATTCATTGCGGAACGGTCAATTTTGAGGCGCGCTTGTTCCAATAGCGGCCGGTCCGGGATCAATATGCAAGCTGGCCACGTTCGAGGCCAACGCAAAGAACTAAGCGATCCTGATCCGCACGCGCTGCCGAGCACGACGAAACGCCGTCGCGATGGATACTCCGGCATTTCGACCCAGCCGATAGTCGGTGTTGGAACACACTATTCCCGCACACGACACCGCCCGCTCACCGTTGGGCCCAGGAGCGTCGCGGCCGGCGGGTGCGCGCGATGGGAGCGGGATTGATTTGCCCATCGCTTTCATGAGACAGTCGCGCGTCCAACATGGTAGGAGTTTGAACGTGACGATACTGCGCGCCCTGCTTGCGCTGTGCTGCGGCCTGTTGCCTATCGGCAACGCCGGATCGGCGCCCATTACGACGCTTGCCACTGTTTCCGTCGGCAAGAATCCCACCGGCCTGGTGGTCTCGCCGAGCAACATCGCCTATGTGGCGAACAACAATCAGACTGTGAAGGGCGTGGGATCGGTC
>JBBQCV010000268.1:0-4863 GCA_038319115.1 Burkholderiales bacterium
AGATGGTCATGCTCACGGCCGACCGGCTGGCGATTTCGAATTACGTCAAGGCCGAGGTGGGCAAGCTGACCGGCTGGACGCCGTTGGTGCCGACGCAGGAACCGACGCGCCGTTAGCGCTGCCTCCCACCCGCCGCGCCGCGCGCTGCGGCGCGGGGCCGCGCATGTCAGCGCATCGGCAGCGTGTGCGTTATTCACCTACAAGCGGATGCGTCCTGAAGCGTACAGACAGCGAGACCGCTTCGGGCAATAGTGCCGCCAGGGAGTCTGCCGTAACGATGCGAGGTGCTTCATGGAGAGCCGTACGCACACCGTGCAGGACGAGGGAACCCGGCGCCAGGGCGCGCCGCACCAAGGCACGCCAGGAAATGACGGACGTTCCGGCGGCCATTCCAGTGCTGGCCAATCCGGTGTCGGCCAATCCTGCGACCTTTTCGGCGACTCACCCGTGCGCATGCCGAAGCGCCCGATAGCGCTGCCTTCCGAACCCCCCGAACTCAAGGCCGCCCGCGCACTGTCGGCCGAAATCCGCCGCAAGCGCACCCGCCGCGACAAGCAGCAGGTCGCCCACCTGATCTGCATGAACCTCATTTCGATGCTCAGGCAGGGCGCGCGGCGCTAGTTGCCGAAGCTACTTCTCCGCTTCGGGCGCGTCGGAGGCCGAGGGCGAGGCCGCCGAGGTCGATGAAGTGTCTCCAAATGTACTATAGTATGTACTAAACGAGACGGAGCGAGTGGTGCTCAAGACTGCGCAGAAGCCTGTACACAAAGTAAAGCGGCGAACCCCGGCGCCGATCGGACATCTCGTGATGCGGGATCCGGCGGCGACTGCCGCGACCTATGCTGCCGGGGCGGTTTCCGGCAAAAGGCCGGCGGGCCCTTTGATCTCCTACGACCCTCGAGAGGGTGTCGGAATGTTTGTCGCGAAAATCCGGGGCGCCACACCCATGCAGCTTGTCGATGTGGAGCGCAATGGCGTCGGGGGACGCCTGCTGAAGGACATTGCACTCACGATGAACATTCCGGCGAGCCGATTCTTCAGCATGATCGGTGTGCCAAAGGCCACTGCGGAGAAGAAGGCGTCCGGCAACCAGGCAATCGCCGGTGCCGCAGGCCAGGCTGCTCTAGGCGTTGTCCGGCTCCTGGGGATAGCCGAAAGCATGGTGGAAAACAGCACCGCAAAGGAGGCGCGCCAATTCGATGCGGGGAAATGGCTTGGGCAGTGGATCGAGCGGCCGCAGCCTGCGCTGGGCGGCAAAAAGCCCGCCGATCTTCTGGACACGCCTACCGGAGTCGAGGTTGTGGCCCGAGTTCTCGGCACCATGGAGAGCGGCGCATACCTGTGACGGTTCGCATAACCCTGTGGAGAATCGCGACCGGGACCAAGCAATACAAAGCTGATGACATTTCCGGCGGCGGGGCCGCAAAGTATCCCGGACGCTGGAACGCATCCGGAGATCACGTCGTCTACACCGCCCCATCGCTCGCCCTTGCCGTACTCGAGACGGCCGCGCACGTGGATGACGCCGGTCTGCCGCTGAACCGGTTCGTGGTTCAACTCGCGGTGCCTGCCACCGCCTGGAACGCACGCCGCGAGTTGAAGTTGGCCGAGCCGGACCCTGCCTGGTGTGCAATACCCAGCGGCAGGGCGAGCGTGGCAATCGGGTCCGCCTGGTACAAGTCGGGGGCAAGCGCGCTGCTGCTGGTGCCGTCGGTGATTGTCCAGGAGGAATGCGCCGTCCTCATCAATGCGACGCACCCCGAAGCAAAGGGCATCAGGGCGAGGACCATTCGGCCGTTCGAGTTCAACCGGCTTTTTCGGGCGTGAGCGGATGGGCTGACGCGAAAGATCCTTTCGACCGCGCATGTCGACCGCGCATTGGCAGGCTCGGTGCGGACGGCTACGATGCAGGCACGTGTTGATACATTGGATGGGGCGATGGTGGCAAAGTGCATGCGCATGGAACTAATGGTGTCGCGGTACTGAAGCCTGGAACGGATTGAACATGGGACGCAAGAAGGCAAATCCGCATGTCGGCAGCGATTTCGAGGACTTCCTCCGCGAGGATGGACGCCTGGAAGAATCCACCGCACTTGCGATCAAGCGCGTATTGGCTTGGGAGTTCCAGCAAGCGATGACCAAGGCGGATATCAGCCAAGCCGAGATGGCTCGCCGCATGCATACCAGCCGTGCTGTGATCCGGAGGTTGCTGGATGCGAACGACTCGTCGATCACGCTATCGACTATCAGCAAGGCAGCTACTGCGCTGGGGAAGAAATTGCGGTTGAAGCTTGCGGCTTAAGTTTGCCGGTGCCGTGCATCGGAGTTCGATCCCAGGTCGGCTCCCCGGCTTGGAATCGAACCTTGAAACCGCGAACTGACTGTCCGCGCGATCAGGCCACCTTGTCCTCCACGGCGTCGCGGCTCATGCTTTACGTGATGTCATCGTTGACGATGACGTCCTATGCAAGCTCGAAAACGTCCATCGGGACTGTCCTCGCAGGGCGGCCCGCGCCGTGAACCAACAGGCGGATACGCTCGGTTGTTTCCCGCGAGAATGCCGGCTCGGCGCAACGCGCGCACACCTGCGCCGGAATATGCTCCACCAACACGCGCCGACCATCCACTTCCAGCACTTCGTTTACAAACTCGTCGCTGGCGGATTCGCCGCCGCAGACGTGGCATTTGAATGCTGGCATGGCTACCTCCGTTTTCGAAACTCGACCCACTCGGTCGGATTCGGTTCGTATATTGTAATGATTCTTGTCGCGTCCGAGTCGGCTGCCGAGACCTGAATATGCAAGGGGCGGCCCGCGGATGCAAAGCCCAGCAGCAACACGCTGGGCGAATACTTGTCCTCTGGATACTCCTCGATGATCTCTGCCCGCGCGCCCGCAGTACGGATCTCCTGCTCACCGATGTTGCGCTCGACCGCGCGCTTGAAGGCGTGCCGGCTGAAGTCGAACCGACCGGTAGCCAATTGTTGCTGGATCTGGGCTAGCGCCTTCAATCGTCCCATCCTTCGGTTGTGTCGCCCAAGTCCGCGCAGGCATGGCGGCAATTCCCTCTGAACCCCGCTACAGTCCTAGCCATTCCGTCAAAATTGGCAGCAATCCCCTACAGCACCTTGCCCGGATTCATGATCCCCTGCGGGTCCAGCGCGTCCTTGACTCGCTGCATGAGCTCCATCTCCACCGCCGATTTGCGCGCCTTGATCGCTTCGCGCTTCTGCTGGCCGACGCCGTGCTCGGCCGAGATCGAGCCGTCCAGGCTCGCCACCACGGCGTAGACGATTTCGTTCACCTCCTTCTTCTTCGCCATCAGCGCCTGCGTGCCGGCGGCGTCGGGCATGCCGATGTTGTAGTGCAGGTTGCCGTCGCCGATATGGCCGAAGATCAGGCCCACGCTGCCGGGGAACGCCTTCTGCAATTCCGCCAGCCCCTCGTCGATCATGCGCGGGATGCTCGACACCGGCACCGAGACGTCGTGCTTCACGTTGGTGAACTGCGCCTCAGGGATGGTTTCGCGGATCGACCACAGCGCCTTGGCCTGCGCCTCGCTCTGCGCGAGCGCCACGTCGGCAAGGATGCCGCGCTCGGTGCATTCCATAAGCGCGGCTTCGGCGCGCGCGACGAGGTCTTCCTGCCGGCCGCCATCGGTGAGTTCGGCCAGCACGTACCACGGGTGACGCTCGCGCAACGGGTCGTGGATCGAGGGCTTGCACTTGATCACGGCGTCGAGGCACACGCGCGAAATCAGCTCGAAGGCCGTGAGGCGGTCGCCCATGAGGCTGCGCAGGGCCGCGAGCAGTTCCACCGCGCGCTGCGGATTCTCCACCGCGATCCACGCCGTGGCGCTCGCCGAGGGCTTGGGAAACAGCTTGAGCACCGCCGCGGTGATGATTCCGAGCGTCCCCTCGGCGCCAATGAACAGGTGCTTGAGGTCGTAGCCGGTGTTGTCCTTGCGCAGCGCCCTGAGCCCGTTCCACACGCGCCCGTCGGGCAGCACTACTTCGAGGCCGAGCACGAGGTCGCGCGCATTGCCGTAGCGGAGCACACCCACACCGCCGGCGTTGGTCGACAGGTTGCCGCCGATCTGGCAGCTTCCCTCGGCGGCCAGCGACAGCGGGAACAGGCGCCCGGCGTCGTCGGCCGCCGCCTGGATGTTCTGCAGCACGCAGCCGGCCTCCACCGTCATGGTGTCGTTGAGCGGGTCGAGGCTGCGGATGCGGTTCATGCGCCCCACCGAGACCACAAGTTCGCTCTGCCGCCCGGTGGGGATCGAGCCGCCCACGAGGCCGGTGTTGCCCGCCTGCGGCACGATGGCGATACCCTCGGCGGCGCATAGCGCAACCACGGCCGCAACTTCGTCGGTCCCGCCCGGGCGCACCACCGCGGTGCCCTGTCCGGCATACACATGCCGCCAGTCGGTGTAGTAGGGCGCGACGTCTTCCTTAGCGGTGAGCACGTGCGCGGCGCCCACGACAGAGGCGAGGCGGGCGATGAGGTCGGGCTGCGGGACGGAGGCCATGCCGGTATTATCGCGGTTCCCGTTTTTAATTTCACAACGGGCCGCCTTGCCCACCGTCAAACGCACCCGAACCGGAGCACCGCCTTGGCCCAACCTTCCCGCGTCGATCCGGCCCTCGGCGCCCTCCCGTTCGCCGCCGGCGCGCGCGCCACCACCGCCGAAGAAGCGCTCCTGTCACGCCGCAGCGTGCGCGCCTTCCGTCCCGATCCTGTGGCGCGCGGCACCGTCGCCGAGAGCCTTGCGCGGGCGCGCCGCGCGCCTTCGGGCACCAACCGCCCGCCGTGGAACGTGCGCGTGCTCGCGGGCGCCGCGCGCGACCGCCTGTCGAAGGCC
>JBBQCV010000269.1:0-4851 GCA_038319115.1 Burkholderiales bacterium
GCGCGAAGGCAACACGCGCGGCCTGTTCAAGAACACGGTGGTGTTCAACCTGCTCGCCGGCGAGCCGGAATACCTCGACCCGCTCAAGGACGAGACGCCCGAAGGCTGGTACGTGACCGGCTACCCGTGGAACGAGATCAAGACTCCCGCGCACCACAAATTCCTCGCCGCCTACCAGGCCAAGTACAAGGATTACCCGCGGCTGGGCTCCATCGTCGGCTACTCGACCATGTACACGGTGGCCAACGCCATCAAGAAGGCGGGCTCGGTGGATACCGAAAAGCTCATCGCCGCGTTGAAGGGCCTCGAGATGGAAACCCCGATCGGCCCGATCGTGTACCGGGCGATCGACGGCCAGTCCACCATGGGCGCCTACGTCGGCCAGCTGGCGAAGAAAAACGGCAAGGGCGTGATGGTCAACTGGCGCTTTGCCGACGGCGCGCTGTTCCTGCCGCCGTTCGAGGAAGTGAGGGCCATGCGGAAGGAATAAGGGCTTGACGGGGGCACTGCACCCCATCAGACCCCCCCGGGGCCACTTCACGCGAGGAACCCGGGGTTTTTTTGAATGACTGCGTCCTCGGTCCTCATCCAGTTCCTCAACGGGCTTGCGAGCGCAAGCTCGCTGTTCCTCGTGGCCGCCGGGCTGTCGCTCATCTTCGGCGTCACCCGCATCGTCAACTTTGCCCACGGCTCGCTCTACATGCTGGGCACCTACATCGCCTACAGCCTGGTCGAATACTTCGCCCATGGCGCGCTCGGCTTCTGGGGCGGCGTCGTGCTGGCGGGCGTGGCCGTGGCCGCGTTCGGTGCGCTGGTCGAGGTGGTGCTGCTGCGCCGGATCTACGCCGCGCCGGAACTGTTGCAATTGCTCGCCACCTTCGCTCTGGTGCTGGTGGTGAAGGACTTCGCGCTGTGGGCGTGGGGGCCGGAAGACCTGCTTGGGCCCCGCGCGCCGGGGCTGGATGGCGCGGTCACCATCGCCGGGCGGCGCTTTCCCGAATACGACGTGTTCCTGATCTTCCTCGGGCCCCTGGTGCTGGCGGTGCTATGGGCGATTTTGACCCGCACGCGCTGGGGCACGCTGGTGCGCGCCGCGACCGAGGACCGCGAGATGGCCGGGGCGCTGGGGGTGAACCAGAAATGGCTCTTCACCGGCGTGTTTGCGCTCGGCTCGCTGCTGGCCGGGCTCGGCGGCGCGGTGCAGATCCCGCGCGAGCCAGCCAACCTGTTCATGGACCTGTCGGTGATCTCGGATGCGTTCGTGGTGGTGGTGGTCGGCGGGCTGGGGTCGATCGGCGGGGCGTTCCTCGCCGCGCTGCTCATCGCGGAGATCAAGGCTTTCTGCATCGGCATTGGCGATGTCGAGTGGCTCGGGCACGTGTTCTCGTTCTCCAAGCTGACCCTCGTGGTCGAATTCATCGTCATGGCGGTGGTGCTGGTGATCCGGCCGTGGGGGCTGCTCGGCCGCCAGCAGGCCGCGGTGCGCGGCACGGCGCCGGCGGAAGCGCCGCTCGCGCTGCCCTCCACCCTCGAGATCCGGTTGCTCCTCGGGGTGGTCGCGGTGCTCCTGCTGGTGCCGGTGTTCTTCCGCGGCTACGCGCTGGTGCTGCTCATCGACATCCTCGTGTTCGTGCTGTTCTCGGTGAGCCTGTTCTTCATCATGGGACCGGGCGGGATGCATTCTTTCGGCCATGCGGCCTACTTCGGCCTCGGCGCGTACGGGGCCGCGTTGCTGGTCAAGGGTGGCGCCGCAATGGAGGTCGGCCTCATTTTCGGGCCGCTGCTCGCCGGCATCGGCGCGCTGGTGTTCGGCTGGTTCTGTGTGCGCCTGTCGGGCGTGTACCTTGCCATGCTCACGCTCGCGTTCGCGCAGATCGCCTGGTCGATCGTGTTCCAGTGGGATGCGGTGACCGGAGGTTCCAACGGCCTCATCGGCATCTGGCCGGCGGCGTGGCTCGCCTCGAAGACCGCGTACTACTACCTCACGCTGTCGGGATGCCTGCTGGGGGTGTTCGCGCTGTGGCGCATCCTGTATTCGCCTTTCGGCTATGCGGTGCGCGCGGGCCGCGACTCGCCCCTGCGCGCCGACGCGATCGGCATCGACGTGCAGATGCGCCAGTGGGCCGCGTTCGTCATCGCAGGGCTTGGCGCCGGCGTCGCCGGGTCGCTGTACGTATTCTCCAAGGGCTCGATCTCGCCTGAATCGATGGCCGTGACGCGCTCGGTCGACGGACTGGTCATGGTGCTGCTCGGCGGCATCCAGAGCCTCACCGGGCCGGTGTGGGGCGCCGCGATCTTCACCTGGCTGCAGGACGCCGTGGCGCGCGAGATCGACTACTGGCGCGCGGTGCTCGGCGCAGTGATCCTCACGCTGGTGCTGGCCTTCCCGCAGGGCATCGGCGGATTCTTCCAGGCCCTCCTCCACCGGGTGCGCGCGCGGCCCGCAGCGGCATGAGCGTTCTCACGGTGCGAAGCCTGTCGAAAGCCTACGGCGGCGTGCAGGCGGTGGCCGATGTGTCTTTCAGCGTCGAGGCCGGCGAGATGCTCGCGCTCATCGGCCCCAACGGCGCCGGCAAGACCACCTGCTTCAACATGCTCAACGGCCAGATCGCCCCCGACCGCGGCACGATCGAGCTCGACGGTCGCAGCCTCGCCGGCCTCAAGCCGCGCCAGATCTGGCGCCTTGGCGTGGGCCGCACTTTTCAGGTCACCGCAACCTTCGCTTCGATGACCGTGCGCGAGAACGTGCAGATGGCGCTGCTCTCGCACCACCGGCGCCTGGACTCACTCGCGTCCATCGCCACGCGGGCTTATGCCGCCGAGGCGGACGCCCTCCTTGCGCGCGTCGGCATGGCCGCGCAGGCCGAGCGCAGTTGCGCGGTGCTGGCCTACGGCGACTTGAAGCGCGTCGAACTCGCCGTGGCGCTGGCCAACCAGCCGCGCCTGCTCCTCATGGACGAACCCACCGCCGGCATGGCGCCGCGCGAACGCACGGCGCTCATGCAGCTCGCAGCCGACCTCGCGCGCGACGCCGGCATCGCGGTGCTGTTCACCGAGCACGACATGGATGTCGTCTTCGCGCACGCGCATCGCATCATCGTGCTGGCCGGCGGCGAACTGATCGCCGAGGGCAAGCCCGCCGAGGTGCGCGCGCATCCCAAGGTGCGCGAGGTCTACCTCGGCAGCGGCGCGACATTCGGGGCCGCGCATGCTTGAGGTGCGCAACCTCGACGCCGCCTACGGCCAGGCGCGCATCCTGTTCGGCGTGTCGCTCGAAGCCGGCGCCGGCGAAGTCGTGGTGCTGCTCGGGCGCAACGGGGCCGGCAAGTCCACCACCCTCAAGGCGCTCATGGGGCTGGTGCGCGCGCGCTCGGGCGAGGTGCACTTCGATGGCACGCGCATCGATGGACTGCAGCCTTTCCAGATCGCGCGCCTTGGGCTGGGTTACGTGCCCGAGGACCGGCGCATCTTCTCCGACCTCAGCGTGACCGAGAACCTCGAGGTTGGCCGGCAGGCGGCGCGCGCGGGCGCGGCGCAATGGACGCCCGAGCGGCTCTACGAGCTGTTTCCCAATCTCGGCCGCATGAAGGACCGCCGCGGCGCCCGCATGTCGGGTGGCGAGCAGCAGATGCTCACCATTGCACGCACGCTCATGGGCAATCCTTCGATGGTGCTGCTCGACGAGCCCTCCGAAGGCCTGTCCCCGCTCATCGTCGAGCAGATGGCCGCCACCATCCGCAACCTCAAGCGCGAGGGGCTCTCGGTGCTCCTGTCGGAGCAGAACCTGCACTTCGCCCAGCTGGTGGCCGACCGCGCCTATATCATCGAGACTGGCCAGATCCGCTACCACGGGACGATGGCCGAGCTTGCCGCCAACGATTCGGTCCGCGAACAATACCTGTCCGTATGAACCGCACTCCTTTGCATTTTCACCGCCCGGGATGGCCCCCCTTCGCATGAGCCCGCCCGCTGCCCCCGCATGGATTGCCGGCATCGACGTCGGCGGCACATTCACGGACCTGATTGCCATCGACACCGCCAGCGGCGACGTGCGCCTGGCGAAGGTGCCCACCACGCCCGACAACCAGGCGTACGGCGTGCTGGCGGCGATCGAATCGGCGGGCCTCGATCTCGCCGCGCTGGCGTTGATCGTGCACGGCACCACCACCACGACCAACGCGCTGCTCGAAAGGAAGCTCGCCCGCACCGGCCTCATCACCACCAAGGGTTTTCGCGACGTGCTCGAACTGGGCCGGCGCACCCGCCCCAAGCCCTACGGCCTCACCGGGGCGTTCGAGCCGCTGGTGCCGCGCGAGCTGCGCCTCGAGGTCGCCGAGCGCGTGGACGCCGACGGCAACGTGGTCACCCCGCTCGATGAGGCGGCGGTCAGGCGGGCCGCCGAGCAGTTGAAGGACGCGGGATGCGAAGCCCTCGTCATCCATTTCCTGCACAGCTACATCAACCATGCGCACGAGGCCCGTGCGCTCGCCATCGCGCGTGAAGTGTGGCCCAACCGGTACGTCACCGCCGGCCACCTCGTCCTGTCGGAGTACCGCGAGTACGAACGCGGCGTCACTGCGGCGGTCAATGCCTCGGTGCAGCCGATCCTCGATCGCTACATCCAGCGCCTGATGGACGAACTGAAAGCGCGCGGATTCGGGCGCGACCTGCTGGTGATGCAGGGCAATGGCGGCACGGTGGCCGCCAACATGGTGGCCGAGACGGCGGTCAACACGGTGATGTCGGGGCCGGCCTCAGGCATCATCGCCGCCGCATATTCGGCCACCGCCTCGGGCGTGGCCAACGTGATCACCTACGACATGGGCGGCACCTCGACCGACGTGGGCCTCA
>JBBQCV010000270.1:0-4832 GCA_038319115.1 Burkholderiales bacterium
CCGTGCTTGTTGGGGTAAACCATTGTGCCCCACGGCACCCGCCACGAGACGCCGTTCAGGCTGTTGCGCAGGACGCGATCCCACGACCTTGTCGATCAACGTGTTCGCCGCGCCCTCCGATGCTGCGAAGACCGTGGGGCAGACTGATTGATGCTTACACTGCTCTGAGCGTGGGACGATGAGCCGTCAGGTGCCGTTCCCCGAGCCGACCTGGATGCCCCAGTGGCCGTCCTGGCAGGTGACGACGTAGAGCGAGAAATAGTGCCCGATCGCCGAGCCGTCTTCGCGATAGCGCGTGAAATCCACTGCGACATGCACCTTGCCCTCGGTGGCGAAGACGACCTCGGTCTTGTCCCACTTGGTGTGATGCCATCCGTCAGTCGTGACGGCCCGCAAGAAATGGCCGAAATCGTAGTCTTCCGGCATCTCGAACCGCGACAGGTTGCCTTTGCTCCCGATCCGCAGGTGCGGGAAGTTGAACGCGTCGCGGATCGCATTCGTGTCGCGCGCGTTGAGGCCCGCGACATAGCGGTCCACGGCGGCAAGGGCTGCCTTCCGTGCCTGCGCAAAGGAGGGCGAGGAAGCCACTACTCGAGCGTGGCTGCGACCGTGCGGACTTCGTCGGGCGACCTCTCCCCTGCGATCGGCATGCCTGCGCGCACGCTGCTGCTTGCGGCTTCACCCATGCGCGCGGCGCCGAAGGATATCGCCGCGGCTGCCTGCAGGAATTCGCGGCGGTCCGGCTGGTTCGTTACGCGGCGTGATTTCACAATGAAGTCCTCCCTGGGCGGCTTGCGCCGGGCGGAACGCGGCGCGCGGGGGATTCATTTTAGATCAGGCCCTGGTCACCCGCGTTTTCCGGAACATTGTCATTGCCTGATTGCCAGTCGGATGTTGTCGACCGCCGCGCGATTCAGGTGCGCGTCGAAGAGCCTGCGGTAGGCAGTTTGGCGTTCCTGACCGTCGCGTCCGAGCGCCCAGTACAAAGGATGCGGCGAGACGTATGCGTCGGGTTGCCCGAATGCATGAGCGCGATAGCTGGACCAGCGATAGAGCGACGGGTCCCTGACGATCGCGGCTCGCACCGGATTGAGTTCGATATAGCGCTGGCAGGCAAGCAGATATCGATTCGAATGAATCAGCGAAGACTTGTAGCGGCTGTCCCAAAGCGTGCCCGTGCGTCCGTAGATCCTGTTCACCCGCTCGCCGTAGCGCCGGCCGAGCGAGACCAGGACGGTGGGGACGGCGTCCGCATGCCTCGGGGTGACAAGCAAGTGCACATGGTTGGACATCAGCACGTAGGCATGCAAAGCGCATTGCGCCTCGGTCAGCGCCTCATGCAGCCAGTGCAGGTAGCTTTTGTAGTCTTCCTCGGCGAAGAAGCACGGCCCGCGGTTGTGGCCACGCTGCACGATGTGCAACGGGACATTGTCGAGATTAAAGCGGGGAGGCCGGGGCATCGGGCTGGCTCTGTGCGCGTGTCTTGCCTAAACGCACAAGCACGGCGTCCGGACGACAGGAATATTCGAGCCTGGCCCCGTTTCAGGGCCGCACCGCCGGCGTCTCCATTTTCATGCCCCGCGTGCGCCACATGAGGTAGTACTTCAGGTCGAGCGGGGCAAAGGAATATTTGCGCTTCAAATTATGAAGCGCAAAAGCCTATAATCCGCTTCATGTCCAAATGGCTCTGGCAATCCGGCTCCTGGCCCGACTTGCGCTACGACGCTCACGCGCTCACACCGGCGCTGGCAGCCGCCCGCCGCGCGCAAGGGGAAATCCTGGGCCTTTCGCAGGCGCTCGGCATGGCCGAAGCACGCACCGCACGGGCCCAGATCTGGGTGGCGGAGTCCCTTGCCACCGCCGCCATCGAAGGCGAACGCCTCGATGCGGCCAGTGTGCGTTCCTCGGTGGCGCGCCGCCTTGGCCTGGCCGATGCGGCGATTTCTTCGTCACCCGCGATCGACGGCCTGCTCGACATGATGGAAGACGCCGCCTCGCGCTGGGACAAGCCGCTCACAAAACGACGCTTGTGCGCGTGGCAGGCGGCGTTGTTCCCGACAGGCTTTTCGGGTCTCTACAAGGTGCGGGCAGGCAAGCTGCGGTCAGGGGCCGAGCCGATGCAGATAGTGAGCGGCCCCATTCACCGGCCCAAGGTGCATTTCGAGGCGCCGCCGGCGAAGCGGGTGCCTGCCGAACTCGCGCGATTTCTCGATTGGTTCAATGGCGACAACCGGCAGCTTGATGGTCTGCTACGCGCCGGCATCGCCCATCTCTGGTTCGAGATCATCCACCCGTTTGAAGACGGCAATGGGCGCGTCGGGCGCGCAATCATCGATCTCGCGCTGGCGCAGGATCTCAAGGCCGATCCACGAGTGTTCAGCCTGGCGTGCGAACTGGCGGCGCAACGGGTTGCGTACTACGAACAGTTGCGACTGGCCAGCCGCGACGGCGCGGATATCAATCGCTGGCTGGAATGGTTCTGCCGCACGTTCGCGCAAGCCTGCGGCCGATCCGTTGTCGTGGTCAGGACCGCCCTTGCCAAGGCGCAATTCTGGGCTGCTCACGCCGGCAAATCCGTGAGCAAAGCGCAGGCTAAGGCACTTAACATCCTGCTCGATGCGGGGCCGCGCGGTTTCGAGGGCGGACTGACTACGCGCAAGTACGTCTCTATTGCAGGCGTGTCGCGCGCCACCGCCTACCGTGATCTCGCTTCGCTGGTCGGGGCAGGCATGCTGGCCAGCCACGGTCAGGGCAAGCGCACGCGATACTTCATTAGTCTCGAAGGTTGGGAGCCCGAACCCGACACGCCGCCTGCCCTCGTTTGACCAGAATATTATGCGCACACGTCATATGTGAAATGGCGGGATCTGTGCGGGGGGCAGGGGATAACCCAGGTCCCTACCGCGCCCGCCACCGGCGGCGCGGGCGGGGCCTTATGCGGGTGCCGCGTCAGACCGCATAGGGGCGGCCGCCCTCGTGGCGCTCGAGCTGGCGCAGCAGCGCCGGCCACTCGCGGCCGACCTCGAGGAAGCCTCCCTTGCCGTACATTTTGCGGCCGAGGTCGATCGATTTCTGCTGGGTGGCGGCCGACAGCGGCGAGAGTTCGCTGCCGCCTGACAGCGCGTCGATCTGCTGGCGGCACGCGGTTTCGATGCGGTACATCCACACAAACGCCTCGCCCACCGATTCGCCCGTGGTGAGCAGCCCGTGGTTGCGCAGCACGAGGATGTTGCCTTCGCCGAGGTCTTTGACGATGCGCGGCTGCTCGTCCTTGTCCAGGGCCGGTCCCTCGAAGTCGTGGTAGGCAAGCCACCCGGTGACGGTCAGCGCCTTCTGGCTGGCGGGCAGCAGTCCCTGCTTCTGCATGGCCACCGCGGTGCCAAAGCGGCTGTGGGTATGGATGATGCACTTGGCGCGCGGCACCGCCATGTGGATCGCGCCGTGGATGATGAAGCCGGCGGGATTGGCGGGATAGTCCGATTCGCCCAGCACGGCGCCCGAGTCGTCGACCTTGATGAGCGACGACGCGGTGATCTCGTCGAACAGCATGCCGAACGGGTTGAGCAGGAAGTGGTGGTCGGGCCCGGGCACACGCGCGGAGAAGTGCGTGTTGTTGAGATCGGTCCAGCCGTACAGCGCGGCCAGGCGGTACGCGGCGGCGAGGTCGACGCGCAACTGCCATTCCTCGGGGCTCATGCCGGTGCGGGCGTGATTGGCGGGAATGCTTGCGGCGGCGAGCGGTGCCATGGTGGTTCCTTTGCGCGAGGTTGGGGCCGGCGGGGCCCGGGGCTATCGGAGGGTCGGCCGGGCGTGAGGCGAGTTTAGCATCGGTCCGATGTGGGGCTCAGGGTCGCACGGCGGGCGTTTCGACCTTCATGCCGCGGGCGCGCCACATGAGGAAATACTCCAGTTCGACGAGTTCGGGTGCGCCGTAGTCGTACGCCTCGGCGCGCAGGCCGCGCATGCAGTTGCGCAGGCGCCGCTGCAGTGATCCCACCGACTGCCATTCCAGGCGGTACAGCGGGCAACCGGTCGGGTGGGCCTGCGGAATCGGGTTGCCCGCGAGGTGTCGCCCGGCGTTCTGGTCGTGGCATTGCGCGCAGGAGAGGTCCACCTGCCCGAGCTTGCGCGCGTACAGCGCGCGGCCGGCGTCGAGATGGGGCTGCGAACGCGCGTCGGGCACGATGCTGATCGGCATGCCGCGCGACTGGCGCGCGACAAACGTGGTGAGCGCGAGCAACTCGCGGCTCTCGTAGGCGAGTGGCCTGGCGCCCTGGTTCGTGGCAAGGGTCGAAACGCCCCCATTCGGGTTTGGAATAGAAACGTCCGCCCGGCGGAGCGCGCTTTACACTGCCTCCTGATTTTTTCACCGAGACACGGAGTACACCATGCGCTTGAACCGGTTCATGATCCGCCCGCTCGTGGAGCAGGGCCTGCGGGAGGAACTCAGCGCCGGCGACACCACCGGCGGATTCCTCGTTTGGGACGAAGACCCGGTGCAGACCGGGCAGATCTACGCCAAGGGCGACGGGGTCGCCTGCGGGCTCCTGTTTGCGGACGAAACGATAAAGCTGATCGATCCTGACGCCCAGATCGAGCACTGCGTTGAGGAAGGCGCCAGGATGGGCCCCGGAACGGTGCTACTGAAGATCCGCGCCAAGGCCTCGGCGTTCTTCATGATCGAGCGGGCGGCCCTCGACTGGGTGCAGCAGCTCTCGGGCATCGCCACCAAGACGCGCCGCTACGTGGACCTCGTCAAGCACACCAAGGTGCGCCTGACCGACACGCGCAAGGGCTGGCCGGGCCTGCGCATGGTGCAGAAGTACGCGGTG
>JBBQCV010000271.1:0-4816 GCA_038319115.1 Burkholderiales bacterium
CGGGCTGGCGGGAAAAACCGTCGGCGACCTCGCCGACGTGCCGAAACTCGTGGCGGAGTTCGCCGCAAGCGGTGGCGGCGCGGTGTGGGACTTTCACGTTTCGGACAAGGTCGTGTCGCCGAGCCTGCGCCGCGCCCATCCGCAACCGGCGAGGAAATAGGCGTTACCTCTGCGCACGGCGGTAGATACTGCCATTTTTCGCCCCCGGCCTACGCCACTACTACTAGTGCACCTCGGGCGGATCGTTCCTTGAGCTGCCTCAACCCATGACGATGCGCGGCAGCCAGAGAGCGATATCGGGCACCGCCATCAACAGTGCGATCAGCGCGATCATGGCGGCCACGAAAGGAATCGAGCCGCGGATCACCTCGTTGATCGACCCGCGCCCGCGCATGCCCTGCACGACGTAGAGGTTGAGGCCGACCGGCGGGGTGATCAGCGCCGCCTCGATCAACACGGTCAGCACGATCCCCCACCAGACCGGGTCCCATCCGAGATTGAAGACGATCGGCGCGATGAACGGCGTGGTCAGGATCATCATCGAGATGGTCTCCATGAAGCAGCCGAGGATGAGGTAGAAGAGGGCGATCAGGATCATCGTCCCGATTTTGCCCAGGCCCAGCCCTTCGATCAGCTTGCCAAGGCCCTCGGTGAGGCCGATGGAGGCCAGCACGAAATTGAGGAACTGCGCCGCCATGATGATCAGCATGATCATGGCGGTGGTGCGCATGGTGCCTTCGGCCACGGCGCGCAGCATCTTGAAGGACACGCGCCCTTCGAAGGCCGCGAGGATGAGCGCGGCGATCACGCCGAGCGAAGCGGCTTCGGTCGGCGTGGCGATGCCGACATAAATGGAGCCCACGACGACGAGGAAGATGGCCAGCGGCGGCAGCAGCGCGGGAAGCGCCTGGAAACGCCTGCGCCAGCTGGTCCCGATCGGTGCGCCGCCTTTCGCGCGATCGGCAAGGCACGCGACCAGCACGATCGCCATGAAAAGGAAAGCGAGCAGAAAGCCCGGGATGAACCCGGCGAGGTAGAGCCGTGGCACCGAGGTGTTGGTGAGCAGCCCGTAGAGGATGAAATTGATCGACGGCGGGATGAGGATGCCCAGCGTCCCTCCCGCGGCGATGGTGCCGAGGAAGAGGGCTTCGTGGTAGGCGTGCTTTTTGATCTCCGGAATCGCCACGGTGCCAATGGTCGCCGCGGTTGCCACGCTGGAGCCCGAGGTGGCCGCGAATAGGGCGCAGGTGCCGATATTGGCATGCATGAGGCCGCCCGGGAGCCAGGACAGCCATTGGGCGATTCCGTTGTAGACCTTTTCAGCGATGCCTGAGCGCAGCAGGATTTCACCCAGCATGACGAACAGCGGGATCGCGATCAGGATGTACTCGCTGGAGGCGTTCCACATGATTTCGCCCATGGCCCGGTGCAGCGGCATCGAGGCGTAGAACTGGTTCAGCGCGAGGCCGAGCACGCCCATGACGGCGGCCACCGGCACGCTGAGTGCGAGCAGGACGACCAGCAGCAACAGGGCGGTGACGAGCATCGGCTAGCGCCCCGGCATGGTTTTGTCGGTGGCGATGCCAAGCCCCCGCAGCTCGTTTTCGATTTCCTCGCTCAGCGTGGCCGCGCCGGCAGTCGCGGACGCGGTCGCCAGGTCCCCGCGCCCCAGTGCAAGCGCAGTGCGCAATACGGCGAGCGCCAGGGCGAACGCAAACAACGCGATGCCGCCGAACCAGGGGATCTGCGCCCATGCCAGCGGAAGCCGCAGGGGGGTGTTCGACCGGATCTCGTCGGCAACGCTGGTGTGGGCCACGTCCCAGGACCGCTCGAGCAGCACGGCCACGAATACGAGCAGCGCAATCAAGGCGAGAAGATCGAGCACCGAGCGCGTCCGCGGGCCGAAACGGCCGTACAGCGCGTCGATCCTCACGTGCCCGCGCGTGATGAGCACGTGGGTCATCGACCAACTCGTGCCGACGGCGAAAAGGTAGGCGGAAATCTCGTCCGAACCCGAGAAGACGAAACTCCAGCCGAAAAGCGCGCCCAGGCCCTTGCGCAGGACGACTTCGGCGGTGACGACGACCGCGGCCGTAAACAGCATTGCGCCGCCCAGCCCGATGGCGACGCGCGCGACGGCGGCAACCGCCGCCCAGGCCGAGTCCAGGACCCGGGTCGCGTTCAAAGAATCGGCGCCGATCCGGTCGCGGTGACCCGCGGGCGCCTAGTTTGCCTTGGCCGTGAGGCCGTATTTCTTGCCGACGAGGTCGTTCCATTTCGCCGCGCAGGCCTCCCCACATCGCTTGGCCCAGCGCGCGAGCACGACGTCGTTGAGCGCCTTCTCGCGCGCCTTCAGGTCGGCATCCGAGGGCTTGACGAGCTTGAGCTTGCCCACCGGGCCCACCGAGCAGGCGCCGGTGCCGGTGCTGCAGGCCACGCCTTCGTCGGTCTCGGCCTCGATCAACTGCCAGGACTTGTTCTCCAGCGCCTGCATCTGCTTCTGGAGCAGCGCCTGCGTGCCCTTCGAGAGCTTGTTCCAGACGCTGGCGTTGATCACCCACGTGCCGATGGTGTAGCCGACCGGAAGGCGATACAGCGTATTGGTGACTTCGGTCCACTTGGCCTTGTACCCCGGCATGGTGCCGGTGATGCCGCAGTCGACCACGCCCTTTTCCAGCGCCGGGACGACTTCCCCGAACGGGATCGTCACCGCCGAGGCGCCCACGGCCGCGGCGAAGTCGCCTTGCGAAGTGCCTTGCACGCGGATCTTCTTGCCCTTGAGGTCGCCGATGTCCTTGATGTCGCCCTTGCAGTAGAAAACCTGTTCGGGGAACGGGAAGGTGGCGAGGATCATGGCGCCGTGCCGCTCGCGCATGACCTTCTGCATCTCCGGCATCCAGGCCGTCACGATTTCGCGGCCCATCTTGAAGTCCCTGGCGACGCCGGCGATGTCGGAAGCCTCGATGATCGCGCCGCCGTCCTCGACGTAGATCGGCAGCGCGGCCGCGACGTCGTAGACGCCTAGTTTCAGGAGGCGCAGCAGCTCGGTGCCCTTGAGGTTCACCTCGGTAATGGACTTGATGTTGCCCTTGAGGTTGCCCCCTGAGGCGGCGGGCAGTTCCGTGACCCAGAAAGGCTGCTCGAGCTTCTGCCAGTTGGTGAGGAAATTCCACGTGCCGACGACGTTGAATTCCTTCTTGTCCACCTGCTGCGCAGCTGCGCCACCGCTAAAGGCAACGCTGCCGGCGATGACGGCCGCGACGAGATTTGCACGCATGTGAGTCTCCCTGTTGTCTGATTGTTGTCTGATTGTTGTCTGATCGTTGTCTGATTTTTTCAAGACTACGCTCCCTCAAACGATATTAGCAGATACCCTTCGCTTCACTTACGGGCTCGCAAATGGATCGCTACGACGTCGTTGTCATCGGGGCGGGCGTCATTGGATGCTCGGTTGCCTATCACCTGACCCTTCTGGGCGCCGGGCGCGTGCTCGTGCTGGATCGCACAACGGTCGGTGCGGGCACGACCTCGCAGTCCAGCGGCATCCTGCGCACCCACTATTCGGTGATCCAGAACGTCGAGCTTGCGCGGGCCTCCTGGCAAGCCTTTACCGACTTTGCCGCCTATCTTGGCGACGAAGAGGCTTCGGCCGGGCTGGTGCGCTGCGGCTACCTCATCGCGTCACCCGAGGGCCCGAAGCTCGAACCGCTGCGCGCCGCGCTCGCCGCGCAGCTTGCCAAGGGAATCGAGGTTCGCCTGCCCGATGCCGGGGAGGCCACCGCGCTGCTGCCCATTGCCCGCTTCGACGATGCCGCGCTGATCGGCTTCGAGCCGCAGGCCGGCTTTGCCGACGCCTACCTGGTGGCCACCGGGTTCGCGCGCGCCGCACGCCGTCGCGGCGCAACCCTCAGGGAGGGTGTGGAGGTGCACCGGTTGCTGCTCGAAAACGGCCGCGTAGCCGGGGTGGAGACTTCACAAGGCCGGGTTGCGGCAGGCGTCGTGGTGAGCGCCCAGAACATCTGGGCGACCGACATCGAACGCTGGACCGGCATCGCCACCCCCGTGGTTCCCGAACGCCACCGCGTGCTTGCGCTTGAAGGACCCGCGGCCTATACGTTCGCCATGCCTGTCTACAAGGACCTGGGGTCCGAAGGCATGCTGTATTGCCGCAGCTACGGTGGCCGCCAGATGCTGGTCAGCGAAGGCATCGCGGGGGAAACCCTCCCCGCGCCCGACAACGAGCAAGGCGACGTCGGCATGGACACCATGCTCGAGGTGGGCACCCAGGTCGCCCGCCGCTTTCCCGGCTTCGAGGCCGCCGGCGTGGCCTCGAGCTGGACCGGCGTCTACGATGTGACCCCGGACTGGAACCCGGTGCTGGGACCCCTGCCCGAGGTGCCCGGCCTGGTCGTCGGCTACGGCTTTTCCGGCCACGGCTTCAAGCTCTCACCCGCCGTCGGGCGCGTGCTGGCCCAGGCGGCGCTGGGGCTGCCCACGGATGTAAGCCTTGCCCCGTACGCGCTGGAGCGCTTTCGCACCGGACGCGTGCTGACTGGCTTGTACGGGCTGGGCGCCGTCTCCTGAACCGCGCATGCCATCGGCTCCTTCACGCTGGCAATTCTGGATCGACCGGGGCGGTACGTTCACGGATATCGTTGCGAAGAAGCCCGACGGAACGCTGGTCACGCACAAGCTCCTTTCGGAAGACCCCGGCCAATACCGCGATGCGGCGATCGCCGGCATTCGCCGCCTGCTTGCATTGGAGGACGGCGCCGGCATCCCCGCTGACCTGGTCGAATCAGTCAAGATGGGAACC
>JBBQCV010000272.1:0-4810 GCA_038319115.1 Burkholderiales bacterium
AGGACGCAGACGCCCCCAGCGACGTGGTCGTGTCGGTGGCCGGCCGCAAGCGGGGTTAATCGATGGACGAGCCCGCCGGGCGCAGCGAGCCTGTGACGCAGGGCGGGCCCGAAGCCGATGCTGGCATCGAGAGGGCGGAAAAATTCGCTGGCGCCGGGCGAAGTGCGCACGCTGTCGATGATCCGTTGCGGCCCGACACGCCGCGCGAGCTCAAGGCGCGCGCATTGCGCCTGCTCATGCGCCGCGAACATGGCCGCGACGAACTCACGCGAAAGCTCCTCGAGCATGCCGAGTCCGCTGCCGCCGTCGAGGTGCTGTTGGACGAGCTCGTGCGGCGCAAGCTGCTGTCGGAAGACCGCATGGCCGAAGCCCGTGCCACCACGCTGTCGCGCAAATTCGGCGCCTCGCGCATCCGCCACGACCTGCGCGCCAAGGGCATAGGCGACGAAACGATCGCGCGCGTCACGGCAGAGGCCGCATCCACCGAGGTTGCGCGCGCGACCGAGATCTGGAAGAAGAAATTCCGCGCGCCCGCGGCCAACCCGGCCGAGCGCGCCAAGCAGATGCGCTTCCTTGCCGCGCGCGGGTTCTCGTTCGACACAATCAAGAAAGTGTTTGCCGAAAAAGACAACTAGGTGTCATCCGCCGATGCGCCCGGCGCGTTCATCGAGTTCACTCACAAGGAAGGGAGGGGGACAAAGATGAACCAGACCCAGGCACTCGAAGTCGTAAGGTCGCTTGCCAACGGCGTGGATCCCGAAACCGGCGAGGTGTACCCGGCCGAAAGCCCGTACCAGCGGCCCGGCACCGTGCGCGCATTGTTCGTCGCCGCGCAGGCGCTCGAGCAGCGCGAGCGCGCCGACAAGCGGCGCGAGACGCTGCCGGCCAAGACCGGCGCGCCGTGGACCGAAGACGAGGATCGCACGCTGCTCGCCGGGTTCGACGCCGGCCGCGCCATTGCCGAGCTCGCGCTCGAGCACCAGCGCACCCAGCACGGCGTGCGCTCGCGGCTGCTCAAATACGGCCGGCTGACGGCCTGACCTCGGGGCGGCGTGTGCCCCAGCCGTGCGGGTCACGACCCGCACGGCCTTTCCTTTACAATCGCGGATTCCCCTGTTCCCGCTGCATTGCACCGGCAATCACATGAAAAGCGCAGACATCCGCTCTAGCTTCCTCGGGTATTTCAAATCCAAGGGCCACACCATCGTCGCCTCGTCCTCCCTGGTGCCCGGCAACGACCCGACGCTCCTCTTCGTCAACTCCGGCATGGTCCAGTTCAAGGACGTCTTCCTGGGCAAGGAAAAGCGCGCCTTTACGCGTGCCACTTCGTCGCAGCGCAGCGTGCGCGCCGGGGGCAAGCACAACGACCTTGAGAACGTGGGCTATACCGCGCGGCACCACACTTTTTTCGAGATGCTCGGCAACTTTTCTTTTGGCGATTACTTCAAGAAGGAGGCGATCCCGTTCGCGTGGGACCTCCTCACTGGCGTGTACAAGCTGCCCAAGGACAAGCTCTGGGTCACCGTCTACCACACCGACGACGAGGCCTACGATATCTGGGCCAAGGACATCGGCGTGCCGCGCGAGCGCATCGTGCGCATTGGCGACAAGCCCGGCGGACAGAAATTCCAGTCCGACAACTTCTGGCAGATGGCCGACACCGGCCCCTGCGGCCCGTGCAGTGAAATCTTCTACGACCACGGGCCCGAGGTCGCGGGCGGCCCGCCGGGTTCGGCGGACGCCGACGGCGACCGCTACATCGAGATCTGGAACCTCGTGTTCATGCAGTTTAATAGGGAAAAAAGCGGCGACGGCCAATACTCCATGCACCCGCTGCCCAAGCCCTCGGTGGATACCGGCATGGGTCTTGAGCGCGTGGCCGCGGTGCTGCAGGGCGTGCATTCGAACTACGAGATCGACCTGTTCCAGGACCTGATCCGCGCCGCGGCGCGCGAGACCGGCGCCAAGGACCTGCGCAACCCTTCGCTCAACGTGATCGCGGACCACATCCGCGCCTGTTCCTTCCTTATAGTCGACGGGGTGATCCCGGGCAGCGAGGGTCGCGGCTACGTGCTGCGCAGGATCATCCGGCGCGCGATCCGCCACGGCTACAAGCTCGGCCAGAAGAAGCCGTTCTTCCACCGCCTGGTGGAGGACCTCGACCTCGCAATGGGCGCGGCCTACCCGGAGCTCACCGCGATCAAGGACCGCGTGGTCCAGGTGCTCAAGACCGAGGAGGAGCGATTCGCCGAAACGCTCGAGCACGGCATGGGAGTGCTCGAGGCGGCGCTTGCGGGCGAGTCGCCGATGCTCGACGGGGAGACGGTATTCAAGCTGTACGACACCTTCGGCTTCCCGGTCGACCTCACTGCCGACATCGCGCGCGAGCGCGGCATCCAGATCGACATCGCCGGTTTCGAGGCCGCCATGCAGGCGCAGCGCGAGCGGGCACGCTCGGCGTCGCGGTTTTCGATGGGCGCGAGCCTCGACTACTCCGGCGACAAGACCGAATTCCACGGCTACTACACGCTGCTGCTGAAGGGCGGCGTAATCGCGCTGTACCGCGACGGTACCCAGGTGAGCGGGCTCGCGGCTGGCGAGACGGGTGTGGTGGTACTCGACCGCACGCCGTTCTACGCCGAGTCCGGCGGCCAGGTCGGCGACCGGGGCGAGCTGTCCGCTCCGGGTGGGACGTTCACGGTTGACGATACGCAGAAGATCCAGGCCGACGTGTTCGGCCACCACGGCACGGTCAAGGCCGGCGCGATCAAGGTCGGTGACGAGGTCAGCGCCCAGGTCGAGGCCGAGGCGCGCTCGCGCGCGGCCTGGAACCATTCGGCCACCCACCTCATGCATGCCGCGCTGCGCGAAGTGCTCGGCCGGCATGTGCACCAGAAGGGATCGCTCGTCGACGCGCACAAGACGCGCTTCGATTTCTCCCACAACGAGCCGATGACCGAGGCGCAGATCCGCCAGGTCGAGGCGCTGGTCAACCGCGAAATCCGGCGCAACAGCGAAGTGCAGGCGCGCACGATGAAGTACGACGACGCGATCAAGGCCGGCGCGATGGCCCTCTTCGGCGAGAAGTACGGCGACGAAGTGCGCGTGCTCGGCATGGGTGAGTACTCCACCGAGCTGTGCGGTGGCACCCACGTGCAGCGCACCGGCGACATCGGCCTGTTCAAGATCGTGTCGGAAACGGGCGTGGCGGCCGGCATCCGCCGCGTGGAGGCGGTTACCGGCGAAGGGGCGCTGGCCCTGGTGCAGGAGCAGGAGATGCGCCTGGCCGAAGCGGCGGCCGCGGTCAAGGCGCAGCCCGGCGAGCTCAACACGCGCATCGCGCAGATCCTCGACAACGTGAAAAGTCTCGAGCGCGAGCTCGGCAAGCTCAAGTCGAAGCTCGCCTCTTCGCAGGGCGACGACCTCGCCTCGCAGGCGGTGGAGGTGAAAGGCGCGCGCGTGCTCGCCGCGACCATGGAGGGCGCGGATGCCAAGGCCCTGCGCGAGACCCTGGACAAGCTGAAGGACAAGTTGAAGTCGGCCGCCATCGTTCTCGGCACGGTGACCGACGGGCGCGTGTCCCTCATCGCGGGCGTCACGGCCGACCTCACGGGCAGGGTCAAGGCCGGGGACCTCGTCAATTTCGTCGCACAGCAGGTCGGCGGCAAGGGGGGCGGGCGTCCCGACATGGCGCAGGCCGGCGGCAGCGAACCGGCCAAGCTCGAAGCCGCGCTGGCTTCGGTCCGGGACTGGGTCGGCGAGCGCGTCTGAACCACGACGGGGGAACGCCATGAAACTGCGCACCGCAATCGTTACGCTGGCAGTGATGCCGGCAATTGCCCTGGCCCATCACGGCTGGAGCGAGTACGACTCCGCCACGCTGCTCAAGCTGGAGGGTGTCATCGCCGAGTCGGGTTACGAGCACCCGCACGGTTATGTGAAGCTGGTCACGCCGGGCAAGACCTGGCACGCGGTGCTCGCGCCGCCTTCGCGCATGGAGTCGCGCGGGCTGGCAAAGGAGGCGCTCAAGCCCGGCGCGCAGGTCACCGTCGAAGGTTACGCGAACCGCACCAAGCCCAATGAAATGCGCGCCGAGCGGATCATCGCCGGCGGCAAGACCGTCGAGCTGCGCTAGGCGCGGCAATGGCGCCGACCGGGGTCCTCGAATCGACCGCGCTCGGCCTGGCGATGCGCCAGTCGACGTGGCTCTACCCGGCGGTCGAAACGGTGCACATCATCGGCCTCGCGCTGCTGGTGGGCTCCATCGCGGTGCTCGACCTGCGCATCATGGGGTTCTCGCGCGGGCTGCCGGTCAGGAAGCTCGCCGGGCATACCCTGCCGTGGACGCTCGGCAGCTTTTTCCTGATCCTTCCCAGCGGCCTCATGATGTTCGCGGCGCACGCGACCGACCTCATCGCAAGCCCGGTGTTCGCGCTCAAGATGGGCCTGGTGTTCGCCGCCGTGACCAATGCGGCCCTGTTCCATGCGACGATTTTCCGCTCGGCCGCCTCCTGGGACGTGGATGTCATGCCGCCCGCCGCGGCGCGCGCCTCGGCCGTGCTTTCGCTGGTCCTATGGTTCTCGGTGATCGCCTGCGGGCGGCTGCTGGCCTATACGTAGCAGGCAGGACGTCGCGCGGTGACGTAGCACTGTAACCTCGCGCAGCGGCCGTGCCGAACCGCTCAGAAGCCGATGCGCTGCTTTTTCGTGGCGCGGTTTTCCTGCACGTCGTCGGGGGTGATCTCGGCGCGACCTGCGAGCTTGGCGTTGCCGAACCCGGACTGGATCACGCGCCGCATTTCACGCGGGC
>JBBQCV010000273.1:0-4795 GCA_038319115.1 Burkholderiales bacterium
TTCGGCGGCGATCCGCAGCAAATCCATATTTCGGCGCATTCCTCCGGCTCGCACCTCGCCGGGGTCGCGCTGCTGACCGACTGGGCGGCCGAATGCGGCCTTCCCGCGAATGTAGTCAAGAGCGCGCTACTCATTTCCGGCATGTACGACCTGCGCCCCGTGATGCTTTCAGCCCGCAGCAGCTACGTGAAGCTGTCGGAAGCGGAGGTGCGCGAACTCAGCGCCATCCTCCAACCCGAACGGCTGCGTACGTCGCTCACCATGCTGTACGGCTCCAACGAGACGCCCGAGTTCAAGCGCCAGCCGCGCGCGTTCGCCGAAGCCCTCGCGGCGGCCGGCCGCCCGGCGCGGCTCGTCGAAGTGGCCGGCGCGAACCACTTCGAGGTGCTGCGCCAACTGGGCGAGCCTGCCAGCGAGGTGGCCCGCCTGGCGCTCGAAATGATGGGGATCGGTCGAGCAGTCTTTCCGAAATAGGAAAGTTAGCCGGCTGGAGATCGGCTCTGCGGTTGAATCCGCGCGACGACACTTACGCGCAGCCGCGGCGGCTCAACCGGTGACGGTCACCACCACGGTGCGGGTATGGGCGTGGGTGCGGTGCTCCCACAGGTAGATAGCCTGCCACGTGCCGAGCAGCAGCCGTCCCGCGCCAACCGGGACGCTGACCGAAGTCCCACTGAGGATGCTGCGCGCGTGCGCGGCCATGTCGTCGTCGCCCTCGGTGTCGTGGCGGTAGGCCGGGTCGCCATCCGGCGCCCAGCGGCCCGCGAGGGTTTCGAGGTCGCGCAGCACATCGGGATCGGCATTTTCGGAAATCATGAGCGAGCAACTGGTGTGCTGCACGAACACGTGCGCCACGCCGGTGTCGATTGCAGCACCCGCCACGAGGCGGCCGACTTCTGCCGTGATGTCGGTGGTGGCGCGACCGCGCGTGCGCAGGTCGAAGGTTTTCTGCCAGGCCATCGCGCGAGTTTATAGCGGAATGTGCGATCGCCGCGGCGGTGGATGCGAGACTCAGGGTGGATGAGCGACCGTCGATGGATGCGAGACAATAGGGCCATGCGTTCCCCGCTTCCCGCCGATCCGCCGCCCCAGCCTGTCGACTGCGCCAACTGCAACGCGTGCTGCTGCCGGCTCGAGGTGATCCTCATGGGCGAGGACAACGTGCCTGAGCGCCTCGTGGTCACCGACCAGTGGGGCGGGCAGGTGATGGCGCGGGAGGACGACGGGTTGTGCGCGGCCCTCGACCGCGCCACGCACCGATGCACGATCTACGCGCGGCGCCCGGGCGTATGCCGCGACTTCGCCATGGGCGGGGACGACTGCCACTTCGAGCGGGCGCGCTTCCCCGCGGGAATCGGCATCCGCGTGACAAGCTAGGCAGGGCGCCCGCGCGACCGGGCGCGCCTCAGGCCGCCTTGGCCTCGCGCGGTTCGCGCGCCTCGCGCAGCTTTTCGCCGCCAAGGGCCGCAACGAGGTCGGCCAGCATCAGCGCGAGCTCGCCAGTGACGAGGGCGAAGTCGATCTCGAATTTTTCTGCCTCGCGCTCGGCCGCATCGGCCGCGCCCGAGCCGTCGCCTTCTTCGCCACCGTCCTCGCGCTTGAGGATGTCGAGGAAGGTGAGGCGCTTGACCTGCAGCGTGTCGGTGAGCACGAACGAAATGCGCTCGTTCCACGTGAGGCCCAGGCGCACCGGCAACTTGCCCGCGGCGAGGTGGTCGCGGATGTCGCGCCCATCCAGCCGGTGGCGCGCATAGCGCACGCTGGCCTTGCTCGCGTCGGGGACGCGCAGCTCGAGGTCCTGGTCGATGCCGAACTTGCCCGGCGCATCGCCCTTCGCCAGCCATTCGGCCATCGCCGAGGCGGGCGAACGCTGCGTGTCCAGGCGCGCGGCGCCGAGGTTGTCGTCGGCGCGGCGCAGGGTCTCGGTGAACTGCTCGGCCTTTGGGTCGCCCGAAGCATCCACCGCCATGAGGCCGCTCGAGCGGTCCACCCAGCCGCGAGTGATCCGACGCCGGCTGAGCGCGCGCGGCATGAGCTCGCTGAGGACTTCGTCGCGCAGGTCGCGCTTTTGCTTGCGCCCGACCGGGAAGGCCTGCTTCTTTGCCAGCTTGGCGGCGCGCTCCTCCACCGCCTGGCGGACGACCGAGGCTGGCAGCAGCTTCTGCTCCACGCCGAGCGCCGGCATCCAGTGATGGCCCTGGTGGTACAGGAACAGGCCTTCCTCGCGCGGCGCGGTCCAGCCGATGCTCTCCATCTGGAATCCGCCGCAGGGCTTGAGCGGCAGCTCGGCGAGCTTCTTTTCGAGGGTGTCGGGGCGCGCGGGCCAGCGCTCCGAAATGCGGTACAGCGTGAGGTTCTTGAGCAGCATCGGCAGGGGTTTGGGCGGCGGGAAAAAGCGACGCAGTATACGTGCGCCTCGGGCTCGCGCCGGGCCGGCGGCGAACCGGAGGCGAATAAATTTTTTCGGGGCGCGGTCAGAACCGCAGGGTCGCGGCGAACGCGGCGAGCAGCGCGTTGAATTCCTTCGGTTTCTCGAAATACGCCGAATGCCCCGCGTCCTGGATCACCTCAAGTTGCGCGCCGCTCAGGTGCGCCGCCACCATGTGCGCGGTGACCGGAGTGATCATCACGTCGGCGGCGCCGACGATCACCAGCGTGGGCACCTTGTACACGGCCCAGTCGGCGAGCTCGGCCAGGGCCGGGCCGTCTTCGCTGAGGAGCAGGTCCTCGAGGCTTTCGCGAATCGACGGCGTAAGACGCCCGAGCGCGCCGTAGAGGAAGGCAAGCTCGGGGGCGTGCTGGCCGAAGCCGGCCGCGAGCGAGCGCGCCGCGGGATCAGCGGGCAGGGCGGCCACGTTCTTGCGCATTTCCGAGCCGATGTCGGCCGACGCGATGCCGCCGGTGGTGTCCGCGAGCACGAGGCCGGCGACACGGTCGGGCTCGCGCAGAGCGAACGACAGTGCTGTGAAGCCGCCCATCGACTGGCCCACGAGGCACGCGCGTTCCACTTTGAGGTGATCGAGCAGCTGGTGCAAGTCGTCGGCAAAGGCTTTGCGGCCGGGGCCGTCGGTGATATCCACGGACTGGCCGAACTCGCGGTGGTCAATGGCGATGCAGCGATAGCGCGCGCTGAAGTGCGGCACCTGCTGCCACCACGACAGATGGTTGCCGCCGCGGCCGTGCAGGAACACGATCGCCGGCCCATCGCCGTGCGATTCGTAGAACAGGTCGATGCCGTTGACGGGGGCGAAGGGCATGGGGCCTCGGGATGGTTGCGGGGAACTGCTCGGCGGCCGTGCCGGCAGGGAGTCCAAGCCTAACTTCTTGTGGCCAGTGAAGGAAGGGGCGATTTTCCTACAGGGGCGCAAAGCAAACTGCGTTTGGCAGCGCGGCGTCCGCGGTGCGCGCCTGGGCCGAAGATTCCCCCGCGACGGCGGCTGGAAGCGAGCGGCCGCCGCTTGGCGGGAGCCAAATCCCTGCCCATGACAGGGCCGTTCCAATACTGCCAAATTTTACACTACCCCCGCGTGTTTATTAGCGATTCAGCCATTATGTTGCCAAACAACCAATGCAGGAATCGGTCCGCCGATCGCTTGCCGCAGGCTGCAAGCCCTAGTCCCTAGGAGGGTTTGACGCGGCGTGACTTCGCCCGCACGCTGCGCGTTCCGACAAGCCGGAAAGGGGGGCGGCATGGAACAGGAAATCGTCACGCGGCACCTGCAGGGCACCAGCGACCTCACGCTGGTCGCGCCGATCCGGAAGGGCCTCGCCGGCACGCTCGATTCGCGCACCTATGCCAGCCGCCTGCGCGCGATCCTGCAGACGCTCAATACGCTGCGCCAGACATCGCGCGAGTATTCGATGATCCGCACCTTCTCGGACAACACCGACCGCATCCGCACCATTACGGACCTGCGCATGGTGATCCTCGAGCCTGAGCAGAAGCTGCTGCTGTCGGTGACCTTCGACCGGCCGTGGGAGCCTTACCTGCGCATCATCTGGCGCGAGGTCGGCACGCTGCTCGACGTGATCTTCTGCAACTGCGAGGGTTACCCGATCGCGTTCGAGAGCTCCTTCGCCGAGTACGGGGCGTGGATCAGGCAGGCGCGCACCGACACGCGGTTCTTCTACAAGCCCTCGGCGACCACGTTCGACGACGCCCAGTACCTGCGCCAGGTGGAAAAGCTCTTCAGCGAGCTCCCCGCTTCCGACATGGAGGCGCTCAGGACGGTGGCGCGCGACCCGAAGGACATCGCGGAGGCAAATGCGCGCGCCGAACCCGGCTACACGGTCAAGCAGGGCATGCAGGCGCTGTCGATCCTGTACCGGCTCGCCGACCTTTACGAGCCCGGCACGCGCGACGGGAGCATCCTGCTGCGCGCGGCCAAGGAACTGCTGCGCGAACTGCCCGGCGCGCTGACCGCGATCGGCCCACCGGCGCCGATCCGCGACCGGTTCCGGGCGCAGCTCAACTGGTTCCTTCCGACGCCGGCCCCGTCGCCCGCGCCGGCCCCGGTGGCGCCGCCCGTGAGCACTGACGACGCGCAGGGCGGCATCCTCACCAGCTACGATGCGGTCAACTGCGGCTGCGTCCTGTTGATGCGCATCGACGCGCCCGGCAGCGGCGCGGATTTCCTCGCGGCACTGCGCGCAGCGACGTACACGCAAGCCAAGGCCGCTGCCGGCACCGCGCCGGCCGACGGCATCTACGTCAACGTCGCGTTCACCGCCGCAGGCCTGCGCGCATGCGGGCTGTCGGCCGAAGACCTCGAGGATTTCCCGCACGAATTTCTCG
>JBBQCV010000274.1:0-4792 GCA_038319115.1 Burkholderiales bacterium
CGTGCCGAACCGCTCAGAAGCCGATGCGCTGCTTTTTCGTGGCGCGGTTTTCCTGCACGTCGTCGGGGGTGATCTCGGCGCGACCTGCGAGCTTGGCGTTGCCGAACCCGGACTGGATCACGCGCCGCATTTCACGCGGGCCGTAAGAGGCGAGCTTCTCCACCAGCAGGGCCGAAGGCTCCTCGGGGAACGCCTTGCCCCAGTCGTGGCCGTTGCGGATCTCGCAGTAGATCGCCTTCGCGATGCGCGCCGCGCCCTGCGCGTCTGGCGGCTGGATCTCGTAGACGTTCATGCGGTTGAGGATCGGCTCGGGAATGCGCGTGGCGTCGTTGGCGGTGGCGAACCACACCGCGCCCGATGCGTCGATCGGCACCTCGACGAACTCGTCCACGAAGCGGGTGGCGGTGTCGACCTCAAGCAGTTCGTACAGCGCGCCCAGCGGGTCGTAGTGGCCGTCGGATGAAGCCTTGTCGATCTCGTCGACCACCATCACGGGGTTGGCGTAATCGCCGTTCATGAAGGTATCGAACACCTTGCCCGGCTTGGCGTTCTTCCACTGCGACGAAGAGCCCGACAGGACCCAGCCCGCGGTGAGCGAGCTCATCGGCACGAAGCCGTAGCCGGTGCCGAGCAGCTGCGCGACGCGGCGCGCGAAATGCGTCTTGCCGATGCCGGGCTCGCCCAGGAGCAGCATCGGCGGCAGCTCGATCGAGTCGTTGGAGTCGATGCACAGCGCGAGGTGCTTGCGGATGTCCTCGAGCACCTCGCCGAAATTGGGCAGCTCTTCGAACAGCTCGTCCATGGCCGGCATGGCGGAGGGCTTGACCGTGAAGCGCTGCCCGCCGAGCTTGACCATCTTCTCGTACAGCGTGCGCAGCGCATCGTTGGCGCTCGAGGGCAGGCCGTGCAACGCCTTGTCGACAGCGGGAATATGGTAGACGTCCCTGAAGCCGGCGATCGGCAGGACGGCATGCCCTGCGGCCCCGGATTCGGGCGCGGCGGTGGGAGTAGCGACGGTGGCCGACATGTTGTTATCTCCTTCGTTTGTGCGACGGGAACAACGCGCTGTGCAAAACGTAGCACGGCCCTTGATGTGTTAGCAAGACTCAAGCCATAGAACGCGCCGCGCGCAAAGAAGGATGACAGCGCGCGTGACACCAATCGGACAACGCACCGCATCCGCTTGGCAGTCACTAAGCGCGAGTGCCAGCCGGCGTTATATATTTCCTGCTTCATCCGCACCCACGTAGGCAGGACGATGGCAAGCGCCCCGACATTCCGCCCCGAGTTCACGCCCGAACTGCTGAACGCAAAAGGCCGCGGCCACCTGCCCGGCCTCATTGGCATCGAGATCCTTTCGGTGCGCGCCGAAGGCGTAGAGAGTCGCGTGGTGGTGCGCACCGAGCTGTTTGCGCCCAACGGCTTCCTGCACGCGGCCACGGTCGTGGCGCTCGCCGACACGAGCTGCGGCTACGGCTGCGCTTCGCACCTGCCCGAGGGCGCGGCCGGTTTCACCACGGTCGAACTCAAGAGCAACCATGTAGGGACCGCCCGCGACGGCAGTATTTTTTGCACGGCGGTGCCGGTGCACCTGGGGCGCACCACGCAGGTCTGGGATGCGGTCGTGACAGTGGAAGGCACCGAGCGGCGGATCGCGCTGTTTCGTTGTACCCAGATGGTCCTGTGGCCCAGGGAGGGCTGAACCGGCACGCGCCTGCCCTGTGCTCGCCCGGAACGCGTCCCCCGCGCCCCCGCATTTGCCACGCATCCGGTTTCATGCTTGAATTCAAACCCATGAGCACCCGCTTTTTTGCGTATTTCCACTTTTTCTCCCGCCTGGCGGCGGAGGGGACCGGCTAAGCTCAACCGAAATCACCTCGACGAACCGCCAGCGCAGTGATGCCTGGCGGTTTTTGTTTTTTGGAAAGCGTCATTCATTTAGGAATTGCCACCATGAGCACCCCCGCAGACCGGTACCTCGCCACCATCCCCGGCGACAGGACCTCCCTTACCGACGACGAGCGCATCGAGAACATCATCCCGTTGCCGCCGCCGGAAAGCCTGATCCGGTTCTTCCCGATCGAGAACACGCCGGTCGAGGCGCTGATCTCGAGCGCGCGCCACAACGTGCGCGACATCCTGTCGGGCAAGTCCGACCGGATGATCGTGATCGTCGGGCCCTGTTCGATCCACGACCCGGCGGCCGCCGTCGCCTACGCCGGGAAGCTGCGCGTCGAGCGCGAGCGCCACGCGGGCGACCTGGAGGTCGTCATGCGTGTGTATTTCGAGAAGCCGCGCACCACGGTGGGCTGGAAGGGGCTCATCAACGACCCCTACATGAACGGCAGCTTCCGCATCAACGAGGGCCTGCGCATCGCGCGCGACCTGCTCGTGCGCATCAACCAGGCGGGCGTGCCGGCCGGGTGCGAATTCCTCGACGTGATATCGCCGCAATACATCGGCGATCTCGTGTCGTGGGGCGCGATCGGCGCCCGCACCACGGAGTCGCAGGTGCACCGCGAACTGGCCTCCGGGCTGTCGGCCGCTGTGGGCTTCAAGAACGGCACCGACGGCAACGTCAAGATCGCCGTCGACGCCATCCTCGCCGCGCGCCAGAAGCACCATTTCCTATCGGTGCACAAGAGCGGGCAGGTGGCCATCGTGGAAACCCGCGGTAACGAGGATTGCCACATCATCCTGCGCGGCGGCAAGGCGCCCAACTACGACGCCTCGAGCGTGCAGGCCGCCTGCCAGGAACTGGCCAAGTCCAAGCTCCCCGAGCGCCTCATGATCGATTTCTCCCACGCCAACAGCTCGAAGGACTTCAAGCGCCAGATGCACGTCGGCAACGACATCGCGGGCCAGGTCGCCTCGGGCGAGCGGCGCGTGGTGGGCGTGATGGCCGAGTCGAACCTCGTGGAGGGCCGCCAGGACCTCGTGCCCGGCAAGGCGCTCACCTACGGACAGAGCGTGACCGACGCATGCCTGGGCTGGGAGGACACCACACGGCTGCTGGAACTGCTGGCCGGCGCCGTTCGTTCGCGCCGCAAGGCCCGCAAAGCCTGAAGCTGGTAGCCTCGCGGGCAGCATGAGCCTGCCCCTGGAGACCCTTGCGCTGGCGGCGTTGATCGTCGCCGGCGCGTACGTGATATTCGGCCTGACCGGTTTCGGTTCGACCGTGGTGGCGGTGCCGCTCCTCGCGCTGGTGCTGCCGCTCAAGTTCGCGGTCCCGCTCATGATGCTGCTCGACCTTGCGGCGACCCTCGTCCTCGGCGCGCGCCTGCGCAAGGGCATCCGCTTCGACGAGGTCGGACGGCTGGTGCCGTTCATCCTCGCCGGTATGGCGCTCGGCCTCACGCTGCTGCTGTACGTCGCCGAAGACCCGATGCTGCTCGGGCTGGGTGTTTTCGTGCTCCTTTACGCGGCTTACGGGTTCACGCGGCGGGGTGTGCCCATCTCTCTGCGCCGCGCGTGGATCGTCCCGGTGGGCCTGGTCGGCGGCGCACTGACCGCCATGTTCGGCACCGGCGGGGTCATCTTCGCCATCTATTTCACCGGTCGGATCAGCGCCAAGGACGAGCTGCGTGCCACCAACGCCTCGATGATCATGTTCTCGGCGCTGGTGCGGGTGGTGCTTTTCGGCGCCACCGGGTTGCTCACGCAGGAGGGCCTGCTCGCCACCACCGCTTTGCTCGTGCCGGCAATGCTGGCAGGGTTCTATGTGGGTAACCGCCTGCACAAAGTGATTCCGGCGACCAGCGTCGTGCAGGCGGTGTACGGCGTGCTCGTGCTGGCGGGCGTATCGCTCATCGCCAAGGCGAGCACATGATCGCCGCCGACCCCGTCAACGAGGCCGCAGCGCGGCGCTGGCTGTGGTGGTCGCTGGTGGCGACGCTGGTGTTCCGGTTGTGGCTTTCGATCGCCACGCCGCTGACCGGCGACGAGGCATACTTCCTCGTCTGGGGGCAGCGGCCCGATATCGGTTACTACGACCACCCGCCCATGGTCGGGTGGATGCTCGCGGTGCTCGCGCGTTTGTCTAACGCCGAATGGGTTTTGCGCCTGCCCGCCACGCTGCTTCCCGCCGTGCTCGCCTTGGCCGCGCGCGCAGCGCTCACGCACTGGTTCGGCACCGGCCGCGTCGCGGCCGACCTTGCCGCGGTGCTCATACTGCTCGTGCCAATGAACGTGTGGAACGTGCTCGTCACCACCGACACGCCCCTTATCCTGTTTTCGTTTGGCGCCATGCTGCTGTTCGCCCGCGCCGCGCAGCGCGGCTCGGGCACCCGGTTCTTCCTGTCCGGCGTGTGCCTGGGCCTGGCCTTCCTGTCGAAGTATTTCGCCGTGCTGCTCGGGCTGGGCATGATCGCGTGGGTGCTCGTCGGCCGGGGCGGTCGCAGCGGCTGGCGCGGCCTCGCGCTGGTGTTCCTCGGCGCGCTGCCCGCGGGGTTATTGAACCTGTACTGGAACTACGAGGCGTGCTGGTCGAACATCATGTTCAACGCAATCAACCGCCACGAGGGTGCCGGGCTGGGGTGGAAGAATCCACTCCTGTTCGTCGCCGCAATGGCCTATCTCGCCGCGCCCCTGTTCTGGTACGCGTGGCGCGAGCGACGCAGGATCGCGGCCTCGTTGCACGAGCCGGGCCGCGGCACGCTGGTGTTTGCGTGGCTCGTCCCGCTGGCGGTATTCGCGCTGCTTGCCCCGCTGAAGAAGATCGGGCTGCACTGGCTGCTGTCGTTCATCCCGCCGCTGGTACTGTCGCTTGCCATCGCGCTGCCGGCCGAAAAGC
>JBBQCV010000275.1:0-4773 GCA_038319115.1 Burkholderiales bacterium
TTCGCGGCGCAGGCCGGTGAGTTCGTCCTGCACCTCGCTGCGATCGAAACCCGCAAATCGGCGGCCAGCGTCGTACATCCAGGCGGCCAGCGCGACCGAGAAGGCGAGGAGGACCGCGAGGATCAGCCACCGTACATACCAGGGGATATGGGTGCGCACGGCCACCTTGGGCGCCGAAATACCGAAACGCTGGCGTATCTTTTTCAGTCCGCCGGTCATCCGTTCACGCTACCCATGCGGTTCGGCTCCCTTCGCCGCTCAAATGCGGTCACCTGAAAGCAAAAGAGCCGCCCGCGGGCGGCTCTCTGCAAGCGCGGGTACTGCCAGTCGATCAGCGCTTGGAGAACTGCTTGCGCCGGCGCGCCTTGTGCAGGCCGACTTTCTTGCGCTCCACCTCGCGGGCATCGCGAGTCACCAGCCCGGCCGCAGACAGCGTGGGCTTGAGGGCAGCATCGTATTCGATGAGGGCGCGGGTGATTCCATGGCGCACAGCACCGGCCTGGCCCGACTCGCCGCCACCGAATACGTTGACCATGATGTCGAACGTGCCCTGGTTCTTGGTGAGCTCGAGCGGCTGGCGCACGACCATGCGTCCGGTCTCGCGGGCGAAGAAAGTGTCGACCGGCTTGCCGTTGACCACGATCTGGCCCTTGCCGGGCTTGATGAAAACGCGTGCCACGGCGCTCTTGCGCCGTCCCGTGCCGTAGTAGTAATCGCCGACCATGTGAATCAGACCTCCAGAGCCTTGGGCTGCTGCGCAGTATGCGGATGGGTATCAGCCGCATACACCTTGAGTTTCTTGATCATTGCGTATCCGAGCGGCCCCTTGGGGAGCATGCCCTTGACGGCCTTTTCCAAAGCGCGTCCGGGGAACTGCGCCTGCATCTTGGCGAAGTTGGTTTCGTACACGCCGCCGGGGTAGCCGCTGTGCCGGAAGTACTTCTTGGCAAGGGCCTTGTTGCCGGTGACACGCAGCATGCCCGCGTTGACCACCACGATGTAATCGCCGGTGTCCACGTGCGGGGTGAATTCGGGCTTGTGCTTGCCCCTCAGTCGCAGCGCGATCTGTGACGCAAGACGCCCCAGGACCTTGTTTTGCGCGTCGATCAGGTACCAGTCCTGCTGGACTTCCTGCGGCTTGGCCGTGTACGTTTTCATGAACCGATGATTGTTTGGAAAAGCCGCAGATTGTAAGGAGAAAATGGCACCCCTGTCAATTTCGCCCGTCGCCGGACCATTGGCGCCCAGAGCATGCAAATCGGCGGAAAACCACCTGGCCAAGGCGAAAAAAAAGCGCAACCCTTGGAGGGGTTGCGCTGAATCCACCAATGGAGGAGGGTGGAGGAGACACCTAGCAGATGCTGCTGAAGCATCGAACTTGGGATGATTATGCCTGTGTGATTGTGCGTCGCAATATTTTATTTTTTATGAAGATATAGAATGTGCTTATTTTTAAAAATTCTTAACATATTGTTTTTTTGAAGCAATTAATATACTGACAGACTTGGTTTTGAACCCGATCCTGATCTCTGCCCACCCGCTGCTGCAAGGCACAATCCAAACTGAAACGAGGAATCCGATGGAGTGCGTAGTCCGCTGGACCGAGGGAATGACCTTCCTTGCCGAAACCGGCAGTAACCACTTGGTGGCAATGGACGGAGCCCCTGACGGGGGCGGGCGCAACCTTGCGCCCCGGCCCATGGAAATGGTGCTTGTGGGGACAGGGGGCTGCACGGCTTACGACGTCCTGGTGATCTTGAAAAAGAGCGGCCAGGACGTGACGGGTTGCGAGGTCAAGGTTTCCGCCGAGCGCGCGCCGAGCGATCCCAAAGTGTTCACCAGGATTGCGATGCACTTCACCATCCGCGGGCGGGCAGTGAAGCGCAATGTGGTCGAACAGGCCATCCGGTTGTCGCACGACAAGTACTGCTCGGCATCGATCATGCTCGGCAAGACCGCCGAGATCACCACCGATTTCGAGCTGGTCGAGGACGCGCCGGTCGCCTAGCTGCTGGTACGCGTCTTGGTCAGTTGGGCCGTGGTGTTCGCCAGGCGCGAGGCGAGAATCCGGATCAGTTCCAGCGCGGCATCGGGATTTTCGCGGATCACGCTGTGGAACAGGTCCTTGGAGATGCGCAGCGTCTCCAGGCGGGTGGTGGCGGTCGCGCTTGCCGTGCGCGGCACGTCGCCGAAAATGGCGATCTCGCCGATGATCTCGTTGCGTCCCAGCGTGTTGACGACCAGCGGGCCCTTCGGGGTCTCGACCGAAATTTCCACGCTGCCCTCGATCACGATGTAGCACGCGTCTCCCACGTCGCCGGCGCGGAACATCACCTGCCCGGCCTCGTAGGTAAGACGCTCGCTGCTGAAGCACAGCAGTTTCTGCTTGGCGGGCTGGATCTTGCTGAAGATCGGAAACTGGCGGATCAACTCGACTTCCTGTTCCAGGCTCATGCCATACCTCCTTGACTGTGCTTAGGCTGCGGCAATCAGTTTTTGCATAGCGCCGCCGGAACCGCGGAGATCGGCGTACTTCCCCCGCTCCACCAGGCGGCCCTTGTCCATCATGAGCACCTGGCTGAACCGCTCCGCGAGCTCGACACGGTTAAGCACCCAATATACGCCGCGTCCCTTGCGGGACTCCAGGATGTTGTCGAGGAGGCGGTTCTGCGAGGCCGGGTCGAGCACCGAAGTGGCCTGGTCGAGCACGAGCACCGCCGGCTGCTTGAGGAGCGCGCGGGCCATGGCGACTTTCTGGCGGTCCCCCGCCGGCAGGCGCGCGCCGCCCGTCCCGACTTGGTAACCCAGCCCGATCGTCACCACCAGCGGACGCAGTTGCAACTCTTCGAGCACTTCCCGCATCACCCGGCCGATCCGCGCGCTGCTCTCCGCCTGTCCGGTGGCGATCTTGCCGAACAGGATGTTGTCCTGCAGCGTCGAAGCGGCGATGAACTTGGTCGGGTCGAAGAACTCGATGGACCCGCGCAGTGCTTCGGGCAGGTTCTGCGCAAACCGGCGGCGCGCTTCCAGGATGCGCGTCTCGAACGCCTCGTCGATGAGTCCGAGACGGTGCCGGGCGGAGACCAGCTTGAACGGCAGGCCGAGCAGCATGTTGCGGTCGGCCTCGGGAATCCGGTCCAGGCCCACGTCGGCGACCTGCGTGAGCACGTCTTTAACGTGCGGCAGGTCGTCGTGCTGGATGAAGCTGAAGCGCTCGAACAGCTCGTGCCCCGGCGGGAGGTCGCTGAACAGTTCGAGCATCGTCTCGGCGAGCTTGTGCCCGACCTTCAACAGGTCGCCCAACAGCCCGGTTTCCTCGAGGATCTGCCGGACGTAAGCATTCCCCGCGAGATTGTCCATATCGAAAGTCTTGCCCACTGGCGTGCCGAACAGCAGGTTCTCGGCCAGGGTTGCATTGCGGTTGAAACGCTCGAGGTCGAAGCGCTCGACGAGTTCCTGAATGCCGGGTTGGTTGAGGCGGGCGCGCATGGTGTCGCGGGCCCGCAGCACACTGTCGGCAAGTCCCGGCACCTGCCCTTCGCGCACGGCGCTGCGCAATCCCACCTCGAAGATGGCTTCCTCAAGGTCGACGATGCGGAGGACCTCGAGAATCCGCCTCTCCATATCTGCCGCGCTCGTCACGCCCGCAGCCTCGTAGTCGATCCAGTCGGCGCCGATGTCACAGAGCGAGTTCCCGGCGCGCTCGGCCTCGCGCAGGTCGAGCGCGCGCTTTTCCACCGCGTCGCCCTCGTACTCGAACTCGCGCATAGGGCGATGCTTCAGCCCGTACAAAAGGTTGTCCCGCACGCTGACGGGGAACAGGTATGCCGCAGCGCCGACGTAGGAGATTGCGCGCCCCGTCACCGCTTCGGGCGCGCGCGTGATGTCCACGCCGCCCATTTCGAGGCTTCCGCTGCTCGGTGTCACCAGGCGCGACATCAATTGGGCGAGCTCGCTCGCCCCCGCGCCCCCGCTCCCCACCACCGCGACGTGCTCAGCCATGTCGAGCTCGAAGGAAACGCCCTCGAGGATCTTGTTGCCCGATTCGTCGAGCAGGGAAAGGTTGGAAGCCCGGACGGTGCCTTTCTCCGGCAGCACCGGCGCGTCCATGAGCTGCTGGATTTCCGGTTGCGTCAGGTCGTCGGTGGTGAACTGCTCGACGACCTGGGTGTACTTGATCTGCACATCCATGCGCTGCTGGTCCCAGTCGATCAGCTCCTTGATAGGGCTGGGCAGGTCCTTGTATGCGGCGATGACCGCCACGAGCGTGCCGATGTCCAAGCGACCCACGATCGCGAGGTATCCACCCACCAGGTAGAACAGGAACGGCGTGACCTGCGACAGGAAGTTGTTCAGGAACTTGATCATGAACTTGCGCTGGAACAGCTCGAACCTGATCAGGAACATCTTGCCGAGCCTGGCGGAAATCTCCGCGCGCTCGTAGTTCGACGTATCGTGGGCATGAATTTCCACCGCCCCGTCGACACATTCCGCGATACGCCCGGCGAGCTGGCGGGCGGTGATCTGCCTTTCCTTCGATAGCACCAGCAGGCGACGGCGCATGCGAGGAATGATCACCGCCTGGACCACCACCATGAAGAACGCGATCAACCCCAGGTAGATATGCTGGTAGAGGATGAAGAACAGCGCCGTCAGCGCCTGGCCGCCCAGGAACAGCGGCGTGATGATGGCCTCGCCGATGAAACCGCCGAGCGGCTCGACCTCGTCCTTGATCATGGTGGCCATCTCGGCCGACTTCACGCGGCGGAAATG
>JBBQCV010000276.1:0-4766 GCA_038319115.1 Burkholderiales bacterium
CTTCTTGAACTTGATCTTGCCGTCCTGGGGCTTGCGCTTTTCCGAGATATCAAGGTCACACATGATCTTGAGACGCGCGACGATTGCGCTGCGGTAAGAAGCCGGCACTTCGATGTAGGGCGCGAGCGAGCCGTCCTTTCGGAAGCGGATCTCGGTCTTCGCCTTGCCGGGATAGGGCTCGATGTGGATATCCGAGGCGCCCTGGTTGTAGGCGTCGATGACGATCTTGTTTACGAGTTTCACCAGTTCGTTGTCCGCTGCCGCCGAAACCTCATCGGCGGAGCCCTCGCCGGTGTCCCCCCCTTCGTCATCGAGGCTCGACAGCAGGTCGTCGATGTCGCCGCCGTTGTCGACCTCAACGCCGTAGAAGAGGTCACAGGAATCCTTGAACTCCTTCTGGGTGGTGACGCGGTAGATGATCTTGGCGCGTGGAAACACATTGGATGCGATGCGCGAGCTCCGGATGCGCTCCGGGTCCAGACAGATCACCACCAGCCCTTCCTTGCCGTCGTCGATGGGCAGCCACTGGTTGGCGTCGACGTACTCGCGCTTGAGGTTCTTCAGCAGGTCCAGCGGCTTGATGCGATCGGACTTGAACGGCTCGTACGGGACATTGAAGAACTTCGCCAGCGCCGCGCCGATGGCGGGAATCTTCACCTGAAATTCGTCGGTGAGCACCTGCTCGATGTCAACGGCCTTCTTGCGCGCCGAGCGCGACGCGAGGTCGAACTCGCCGGCCGAAAGCACCGCGTCGGAGATGAGGTAGTCGTACTTGGTCTTGACGACCTGGGGTTTCTGGCGCTGCTTGAACGCGATGGCGAGAGTCTGGGCGATTTCGGCCACGCCCTCCTCGGTGAACGCGCCGAAAGGCATGCCCGCCTTGTTGTTGATGATCTGGATGACGCCATTGAGCTCGCTGTTCTGCTGGTCGAGCACCGGGGCGACGAGCTGCTGCTTGGTCCGGTAACCGGTGCGCTTGTCGACCTCCTGCAGGAACCTCAGGTTCGGGTTGATCGCCTTGAGTTCGGCCTCGTCGTAGCAGTCCTTGATGTTGATCGGCTTCTTCGCCAGCGCAACGTAGCCCGCGATGGAGTGCTCCGCGATGGGCAGCTTCAGGTCCTTGAACGAATTCAGGCCAGTCTTGTACTTGGAAACGATGGACTGCTTGTCCTCGCCGACCGAATAGATCGTCAGGCGATCGGCATTGAACAGTGCGCAGATGTCGGCGCTCACCTCGAGCATGATCTCGTCGACGTTGCTGGTGGCGTGGATCTTGTTGGTCACCATCTGGAGCTGCTTCTGGAATGCAAGCCGCGCCTGTACATCGCCCTGTGGGACCGACTGACTAAGAACCGCACTCATTCATTCCTCCGATTCCGGGCTTTCCTGCTGGTGCATGGGGCCGGTCGACTATCCTAGTCTCCCCAGCCCGACAATTCAACCAAGGCCCCTGATTTTTAACCGGGTTTCGCCGCGCCGGCGGGTTTGACAAGGCATCGCCGCCTTGGTTCGCCGCGGTGGCGGCCCGGTGTTCCGATTGTCGCGCGAAGCACCGGCCTACTTGGTCTTGAATGCGGTGACCCCGTCCCACGCAGCTCCCGGCGGGGCGGCACGCAGCATCGCCACGCGGGCGGTGAATTCCTTGTAGAGCTTGTGATTGGGGTTGATGCGCGAGAGGTTGCTTAAAGCGAGTTCGGCCTCGTCCCACTCCTGTGCCCGGTAGTGCCTGAGGCACTTTTGCCACAGCTCGATCTCCTCCAGTAGTGCCTTGTCCACGGCTCCTGCCATCCCGACCAGCTCAAAGATCGCGACGGGTTCGTCCTTGCCCTTCACCTTGACCTTGTCGAGTTCGCGGAACACGCCATCGCCGACCAGGTCGCGCGTGCCCTGGCCCACGATGATGCCCACGCCGTACTCGCGCGTGAGCCCTTCCAGGCGCGAAGCAAGGTTCACCGCGTCCCCCATCACCGTGTACGCCCGGCGCACCTTGGAGCCCATGTCGCCCACGCTCATCGTCCCGCTGTTCACTCCGATCCCGATGCGGATCGGGGGCCATCCGCGCGACACAATTGTGACGTTGATCTCGAGCAACCTTGCCTGCATCGCAAGGGCCGCGAGCGCGCCCTGGCGCGCATGCTCGGCATCATCGACCGGCGCCCCCCAGAACGCCATGATCGCGTCGCCGATGTACTTGTCGAGCGTGCCGCGATGTTCGCGGATCGCAAGGCTCATCGAGGTCAGGTACTCGTTGATGAACGCAGACAGGTCCTTGGGGTTGAGCGCCTCGGAAATCGACGTGAAGCCGACGATGTCGGAAAACAGCACCGTAAGCTGTTCGCTGCGGCCTTCCATGCTGTACTTTTCCGGGTCCTTGGCCATCTTGTCGACCAGCTCGGGCGGCACGTACTGCCCGAACAGCTCGGTAAACTGGCGCTTGGAGCGCGATTCGACGAAGTAGCCGTAGGCCATGTTGATGGTGAAGATCGCCACCGTCATCAGCAGCGACGAGGCAAGCGGCAGGACGGTCCCCATTTCGGTCCACACGGCGATGTCGAGCCCGACGATGAGTGCCATGCCGACGATGGACACCAGCATTGCGCGCAGCGGGCTCAGGATCGGCAGCAGGAGGGCCAGCGTGATCCCGCCGATAAGCAGCAGGATCACCTCGGCGCCCACGATGTAGGCCGGCTTCTGCTTGATCGCCCGGTCGAGCATTCCGCCGATCAGGTTGGCGTGCATTTCCACGCCGGGGTAGACGCTGTCGACCGGCGTGGAGCGCAGGTCGAGCAACCCGGGTGCGGTGGTCCCGATCAACGCGATCTTGCCCTTGAGCAGCCCGGCCGGCACGCGACCGCTGACGACATCGGAAAGCGAAATATAGCGAAAGCTGAACTTGGGGCCCCGGTACGGGATCAGTGCACTGGCAGATTCGTCGACCGGGATCGTCAGCGGCCCGACCTTGAGCCACTCGAGGCCGGCGTAGCTGCTGTTGGCATCGGAGGAGTAACCCGGCTCGATTTTCGGAAACCCCAGCAGGGTGCGGATCACTGCGAGCGAAAGCGATTCGTAGAAGTCGCCACCGTATTCGGCAAGCATGGGCACGCGGCGCACGACGCCGTCGAAATCGACCACCGGGTTGAAGTGGCCGCCGCTGGCGGCGGCCTTCTGGATCTGCGGCAGGTTGCCGCCGTAACCGGCCCAGCTCGTGAAAGGGATGTTGCGGCCGGCGAAGGTGCCGCGCACAAGCACCGGTTCGGGAATGGCGCCGATCTTCGAGGCCCCCTCGTCGCTGTTCAGGTAATAGCCCAGCACCACCGGCCGACCCTTGATCGCCTGCGCGAAAAGAGCGTCATTGTCGAGCTGTGGCCGGAGCTTTTGGTAGGTACTGACGAACTCAGGCACCTGCCGCAGCTCCTTGCCAGCGAGCTCGTCGAGCCGCTTGATGCCGGAGCTGTAGTCAGGCTCGGCGAACACCACGTCGAAGGCTACCAGCGCCACCTGGTGCACGTCGAAGAGGTCGGTGATGAGGCGCGCCATCAGGTCGCGCGGCCAGGGCCACCGCGCCACTTCCTGCAGGCTTTTCTCGTCGACGTCGAGGATTACGATGCGCTCGTCGATCCCGCGCGGCATCGTGAGCTTGAGGCGCGCGTCGTAGATGATGTGGTCGAGCTGGGCAACGATGCCCAATTGGTAGAAGGTGGCCGCGTGGCCGATGAAAACGAGCACGACCACCAGGCCCAGCGCAATGCGGACGATATGCTGCTTCATGCGTCCACCGGTGGGCGGGGGCGGTCCCCGGCGCTCAAGTCTTGATGAAGAATTCCATCTTCACGCCGGCCAGCTCGATCAGGTCGTGGTCCTTTAGCGCATGGGGGGCGGTGCCGATCGACTGTCCGTTGACGTGGGGCTGCTGGGCGCCTTCCACATGGGTGATGAAATAGCCTTGCGGCCGGCGGGTCAGCACGGCCACCTGCACGCCCGGCTTGCCGAGGGTGGTGAGGGGCTTGGTCAGCTCGAGCTCCTTGCCGGCGCTTGCACCCGAGATGAGCTGGATGGCGCCCAAAGGTTGCGCGGGCCGCGGTGGGGGCGGTGGGGGCGGGGCCGCAGGCGCGGAGGGCTTCTCTGCCAGGCCGGCCGCCTGTGCAGCGCCCCCCACCGATTGCAGGGCCGCCACGCGTGCGGCCTCGGCGGCTTGGGGCTGCGCGCCGCCGGCTGCCATGGCCTTGGCCTGTTCGGCTGCGGCGCGCATGGCCGAGGGCCTGAGCACCATGGTCTTCTCGAAATCGGCCTTCTCCGCCGGCTGCGCCGCGCCCGGCTCGGCCATGTATTTGAGCTTGTACTTTCCGAGTTCGACGACGTCGTTGTTCTGCAGGAAGTGCTTCTTGACCGTGTTTCCGTTGACCAGCGTGCCGTTGGTGCTGCCGAGGTCCTCGAGGAACGAGTCGTTCAGGATCGTGACGATGACCGCATGCTCGCCACTGACCGCCAGGTTGTCGATCTGGATGTCGTTGTGCGGCTTGCGGCCGATGGTGGTGCGCTCTTTGGTCAAGGGGATCTCCTTGAGCACCAGGCCATCCATGCTGAGAATCAGTTTCGCCATAACAGACCCCGAAAGGTTATTTTAACCACGCAAAGAACTTGGACATGACGCCCCGCGCAGCCGGATACTCCTTGAGGACTCGCACGAGTATAACGGACACGTTGTCGCGCCCTCCGTTGTCGTTTGCCATCTGCACGAGCTGCTGCGTGGCGAGCTTGAGGTTGGC
>JBBQCV010000277.1:0-4716 GCA_038319115.1 Burkholderiales bacterium
GGTCGAGCGGCTGGTCCTGGTTGAAGCAGGAGAACACCCAGCTGGTTTCGCCCGTCTCCGGATCGCGATGGGGTTGCAGGCACTGCGCGCAGATTTCCTTCATCATGCATTGCATCGGCGAGTTGATCGAGCCGATCGCAATGTGCTCGGCCTTCATGTGGGGCTTGAGCACGTCGTGCCTGGCGCGCGCGACCGCGGCCATCATGCGGTCCGAGCCGATCGCGATCAGGCGGTCGGCGTCCTCGAGCCGCACGGCGCAGTCTCCGAGCCTGCCGCTGGCATAAGCATCCATGGCCTGCACGATGTTGCCGACGAACGAACGGTCCTGCGGCCGACGCGGCTCGAACCCGGGCTGCTCGTCGCAGCACCAGACGACGACGTCGGCGGCCTTTTCGATTTCATCGATCTTGTAGCGGTCGATGACTTTCTTGTAGCCGGCGAAATACAGCACTTTCGACCCGGCCGCGCGAAACGCCTGGCCGATGGAGAACAGCACCGCGTTGCCAAGGCCCCCGCCGCACAGCGCCACGGTTTCGCCGGGCTCGATTTCGGTGGGGGCGCCGGTCGGCCCCATGAGGATCACGGGTTCGCCTTTCTGCAGCATGGCGCACAGGTCGGAGGAGCCGCCCATCTCGAGCACGATGGTCGACACCAGCCCCTGCTCACGGTCGACCCACGCGCCAGTGAGGGCGAGGCCTTCCATCTGCATGCGGGTGTCGGATGCGACTGGCGAGAGCGACTCGAAATTCTGCAGGCGGTAGAACTGGCCGGGCTGGAACTTGGCCGCAGCAAGCGGTGCGCGGATCACCACTTCGACGATGTTGGGCGTGAGCCGCTCGACGCGCTCGACCGTGGCGACGAGCTTGCCTGCGACCTCGGCGGCGAATTGGGCCGCAGGGACGCCGACCTCGGGCGATCGGCGGTTGAGCACGCGCGACACCACCGGATAACCCTGCTTGGCCGACCCCATCGCTTTCACCACGTTGCCGAAAAACGACGGGTGCACGTCGCCGAAGTAGCTCACGAACCGGCCGTCGCCCTGGCGCGACAGCAGGACATGGGGCGTCTCGGGTTTGGCCGCCGCTCGTTGCGGCTGGACCGGAGTGCCGTCCTCGTCACACGCGGCGAAGTACTTGCCGTCGAGCACGAAGTGCGCGGCATCCTCGCGCGCGAGGATGGTGTTGGGCTGGGTGCCGGCGGCGACGAAAACCGTGTGGGCCGGCAGCCACTTTTCGCCGGAGGTATGCCTGAAATGCATGCCTTTGACGGCGCCGTAGTTGTCGACGTCAACCGCAGTCGGGGTGAGCTCCTCGGCGAACGCGATGCCTTCCTCCAGCGCCTTTTCTATTTCCTCGTGGTTGAGCGTATAGGAGGGACTGTCAATCATGCGCCGGCGGTAGGCGATGGTGACGCCCCCCCAACCCTGCAGCAGCTCGATGATCTTCGGCTCGCGCGCCTCGCGCGCGGCGGCTTCCCGCTCGTCGCGGATCGCGCGCGCGTGGGCGAGGTATTCCTCGCCGATCTCGCGCTCCTGGTCGTCCCATGTCTTGCGCACCTCGTGCTCGCCGATCTCCGCCGCGAGCGTCTCGTAGCGGGTGAGGAATTTCTCCACTTGCACGACGTAGTAGGCCAGCGACTCGGTGGCGGTATCGATCGCGGTCAGTCCGCCGCCGATGACGATGGCGGGCAGGCGCACCTGCATGTTGGCGATCGAATCCGGTTTTGCCGCGCCGGTGAGTTGCAGCGCCATGAGGAAATCCGAGGCGGCGCGCACGCCGCGCGCGAGACCATTCGGGATCTCGAGCACCGTGGGCTTGCCCGCGCCGACGCACACCGCGACGTGATCGAAGCCCATGGCCCATGCATCCTCGAGGGTAACGGTGCCACCGAAGCGAACGCCGCCGAACATCGAGAATTCGCGCCGCCGCTCTAGCAGCATGCGGATGACCTTGAGGAAATTCTTGTCCCAGCGCACAGTGATGCCGTACTCGGCCACGCCGCCGAACCCGGCCATGATGCGCGAGCCGAGCGGCTCATACAGTTCGCGCACGTCGCGGATCGGGCTGAAGGCCGAACGCTTGCCGAGCGCGTCCACACCCGAGAGTTCGCGCGGCAGCGGCTCGATCTTGAGGCCGTCGATGGCCACCACCGCGTGGCCGTCGTTCATGAGGTGGTGCGAGACGGTGAACCCTGCCGGCCCGAGCCCGACCACCAGCACCTTGCGCCCGGATTCCGGCAGCGGCAGCGGGCGGGCGAGGTTGAGCGGGTTCCAGCGCGTAAGCAGGGAATAGATCTCGAATCCCCACGGCAGTTCGAGCACGTCCTTGAGGGTGCGCGTCTCGGCCTGCGGGATGTCGACCGGCGTCTGCTTCTGGTAGATGCACGATTTCATGCAGTCGTTGCAGATCCTGTGCCCGGTGGCGGCCACCATGGGATTGTCCACGCAGATGATCGCGAGCGCGCCCAGCGGCTGGCCGCGCGCCTTGAGCAGGTGGAACTCGGAGATTTTTTCTTCCAGCGGGCAGCCGGCGAGTGTGACGCCGAACACGCTCTTTTTGTAGCCGCCGGCCGGTGCCTTTTCGCGCAGGCCTTTCGAGCAGGAGTCCTTGCCCTGCTCGTGGCACCAGATGCAGTAGTTCGCCTGGTCCAGCGCCCCGGTGAGGTCGGTGCCCGGGTCGGTGAGCGCAAAACCCTCGCGATGGCGCATATGGCTGGCGTCGAGGGTGTGCTCGGCGAATCCCTTGTCCACGTCGGTGTGGACGGGCACGAGCCGGATGAAATCGAGCTTGCTTGGTACCTTGAAGAGCACGCCCGAGCGGTGCTTCTTGCGGCCCTCGGGGGTGACCGTCGCCCACGCGGCATAGCGCGCCGCGAGGTCGAGTTTGGCCGCATTGGCGGCCTCGTCCTTCTGCCACTCGGTGACATGCCAGGCGAACGCGAGTTCACTGAACGGTTCCTCGAACAGTGCAGCCAGCCGCTTCTCGGCCGAGTCGCCCTCCACCGCGGCCACTTCCTCGGCCTTGACCTTGTGCACGGCGCGGCGCTGCACGAACAGGCGCTTGACCGTGAAGAGCGGGGCGAGTTCATGATGGCGCGCGGCCAGCGCCTGCATTTCGGATTCGATCCCGAACAGGCGCGCGACGAAGTCCTCGACGTGGGGCGCAAGGGCGATCAGCAACTCCGATTCGGCCTTGGCCGCGAGCGCGGCCGGGTCGAGCCGCGCGGCCACCAGCCGGTCGGCAAGCGGGGCGTCGCCTTCGCGCAGGAAATCGACGAACGCGGTGTCCAGTCGGACGAGCGCATTGCGATCGTAGAGATCGCCGAAACAAAAGCCGAAGCGCAGGGCAGGCGCGCCGGAGGTGGCAGGGGTGGTGGCAGGGGTGAACGACATGCGGTGAGTATTTCCTGTTCAAAAACATGCAATTATCGCCGAGCGCGGGCACGTCCTCAAGAAAGATTTGGTGCTGTGCTCAGACCTCCGGCCCATAGGCGCGCCTCAGGCGGCCCACAGGCGCGCCTCAGGCGGCTCGAGCGAACGCCACGCTTTTCAGGTCTTTCAGGAGTGCATCGTGCTCAGCGACCGTCAGCCCGCGCACCGGCTTGCGGGTTGGCCCTGCGGCCAGCCCCATCTGCGCCGCCCAGACCTTCAACGCCGCGTTCGGCGGCTGGCCAGAGGCGCGCATCGGCTCCATTATCCAGCGGTCGTAGAGCGTCCGCAGCGGCGCAAGGCGCTCGAACCCCGCCCGGCAGCCTTCCGAATCGCCGTGCTGGAATTGCGCGTAGTAGTCGGCGATCGGGCGCCGGCCGGCTTGCTGGTAGAGGTAGGGCTCGGGATCGGCGAACAGCAGGGTCTGCCCGTTATGCGTGAGGTTCTCGAGCCAGTGCTTTTCCATCGGGTCGCTGACCACTACTTTCGCGCCGCAGGCCCGGCGCACGTCGACGCGATCCTGGTCGTTGCCGGCGGCCTTGATGCCGCGTACGTTGGGAAGCTCGCAGAGCCGGGCCAGCAGCGGCGGATTCAGCAGGTACCCGGAGGCCGGGGTGTTGAACAGGATGATCTCCATGTCTGAGGCCGAGCAGATCGCCTCGAAATAGTCGAACAGCGCCTGGTCGGTGCGTGGCCCGGTCGGCGGATTCATCAGCGTCGCATAGTGGCAACCCGATGCGGCTGCATGCTGGACGAGGTCGATGGTCTCGGTCAGGGAATGGTGGGTGCAGTTCGGCGCCATGCCCAGGCCATCGGCCGCCGCGGAGGCAAGCGTCTCGACGAATAGCTTGCGCTCAGGGAGCGTCAGCGACCAGAACTCACCCATCAGGCCGCAGAAGAACACTCCCTTCAGGCCGAGGGCCTGGGTGTAGATCCCGACGTTCTGCCGGATGCCGTCCAGGTCGAGGGCGCCGTCGGGCCGGAAAGGGGTATGGATCGCGGCCCAGATGCCGCCGTCTTCGATGCGAAAAGCGTGCTTGCCCATATCTGTCGCCTGAGTTGGTTGCGCTGCGCTGCGTTTCGTTGAGTTGAGTGCGCCGGCCCGGGGCCGGTTGCTCGCTTGGGTCGGAGCCTTTAGCATCTCGGCCTCGCCATAAAGGGATGATGACATGCAACTCAAAGACAGCGTATTCCTCGTTACCGGCGGCGCTTCGGGTCTCGGAGCCGCCAGCGCGCGCATGGCCATCGAAAATGGCGCAAAAGTCGTCATTGCCGACCTGCAGGACGGC
>JBBQCV010000278.1:0-4715 GCA_038319115.1 Burkholderiales bacterium
GGGTCGTTCATGCGGTTGATCCCCGAGATGAACGCGACGATCGTGCCCATCTCGGTTTTCCCCTGCAGGAGCAGCCAGCTGCCGAACGCGAGGATGCCGATGGTGCCAAGGTGCTGCAGGAGGTTCATGAGGAAGCTCATGCCGTACTTGCGGTAGTAGATCTCCATGTTGAGGCGATAGACTTCCGCGACCTGCTTGCGAAACGTCTTCTCCGCGGCGCTCGCGCCGTCGTCGCCGGCCTCGTTGACGATATCGACGCTCATCGCGCGCGTCGTCTTGATGCGCTCCTCGGTGCGCTTGTTGATCGCCTTCTGCAGGAGCGGGATGAACAGGAATTGCGGCACTAACAGCCCCACCGCCACCAGCGCCAGCAGCGGCTGCGTGTAGAGCATGTATCCCAGCACGCTGAGCAGGATGCCCCCGTTGAGCACCGGCGCGGAGAAGCTCGAGCCGATGAACCCGCCCACCACCTCCACCTCCGAGACGATGATCGAGATCGCCACGCCTCCTTCCTGCTTCGGATCGGGGCCGGGGGCCTCGCCGGGCTTGGCCTCGGGCTTGATTTCCAGGCGCAGGCGCTGGTTGGCCGCCTCGGTGACCGACCCGCGATAGACGTTCAGGGCCAGCTTGAGGCCCCCCTGCACCAGCACCACCACCACGTACGCCGCGCAGAGCCAGGCGATCACGTGGAAGTCGGCACGCGCGGTGGCGTCGTTGATGATGCGCCGCTGCAGCTCGAGGGGCGCAAGCTGCACCAGGAACAGGCATGCGGCGACGATCGACAACAGGACCTGCTGGCGGCCGCTGACTTTCCAGATGTACTTGTAGAGTTCCTTCATCGGCGGCACCATCGCACAGCCGCCGCGCCGCGTATGTGCGCGGTCGTACTTATCAGCGAGCACGATTACATGCGCCTGGCCACCTCCTGCAGCAAGACTTCAGTGGCCCCGCCCCCGATCGACTCGATCCGCGCGTCGCGCGCCATGCGCTCTATCGCCTGGTCGCGGTTACCGATACCGGTACATTTTTCCTTATGGCCCTGCGATGCAACGGGGTTGCGAATACACTGACAGCATCCTCTGAATTCCGGGCCATACGAATCGGGAGGTTCCATGCTCAAGATGGTGGGTCACAGCGGCCAGATCTCCCTCGGCAAGAAATACGCGGGCAAGTATTTCGAGATGGAACAGCAGCCGGACGGCGCGATCCTGTTGCGGCCCAAGAAGCTCAGTCCGTTCTACTGCAGGCTACGAAGGTCATCGAGTAGTAGTGGAACTGGTCCTTGGATGATCTAACTAGCGATTAGCCGAACTTCTAACTAGCGATTAGCCGCGATCTTTACTTGCGATCAGCCGCCGAAAGGGGCTAGCATGCGGCATGCCACGCAGCCCGGAACTCTTCCAACGCCAGCTTGCGCCACGCCTGCGCGAATCGCTCCGGGATACGCCCGCAGTCCTGATCCATGGCCCGCGTCAGTGCGGAAAAACCACTCTGGCTCGCATGATCGGGGAACCGCGCGGGTACCGCTATTACACCTTCGACGACGATGGGCCGCGCGCAGCGGCCGAGCGCGACCCGGTCGGGTTTGTGGCGGACCTTCCGGCTCGCGCGATCCTCGATGAGGTTCAGCGCGTGCCTGGGCTGTTTATTGCGCTGAAGGCGGAGTTGGACCGCCATCGCAGGGCAGGGCGCTTTATTCTCACGGGGTCCGCCAATGTGTTGCTGGTGCCTAAACTCGCGGAGTCGCTGGCGGGCCGAATGGGCATCCTGCGTTTGCATCCGATGTCCCAAGGCGAGATGGACAAGAAGCCCGCGCGTTTCCTGGGGCGGCTCTTTGCCGGGAGTTTCCGTACCCGCCTGACTGAGCGACTCGGGCCCGAACTTGCCGCACGAGTGGCCGCCGGCGGCTACCCCGCGGCCCTGGCGCGGCGCACCGCCCTCAGGCGTGGCGCGTGGTATCGCGACTATGTGGAAACCCAGGTTCAGCGTGACGTGCGCGATCTTTCACGACTGCGCTCGTTCGACGCTCTGCCGCGATTGCTTTCGCTTGCCGCCTCACACACGGCCCGCTTGTTGAACGTGACCGAGCTTGCCGGTCCATTCCAGTTGACGCGTCAGACGATCCACGAGTACGTCACGCTCCTGGAGCGCGTGTTTCTGCTCGAACGGCTGCCGCCATGGCACCGCAATCGGATGAGCAGGCTGGTCAAAACGCCCAAGCTGCATATGGGCGATACGGGTGTGGCCTGCGCGCTCCTTGGCATCGACGCGGCGCGCCTGAATCGCTCCCGTGCGCTCCTGGGGCCGCTGCTTGAAACGTTCGTGCTGCAGGAACTCAGGCGACAGGCGAGTTTTACCCCGCAGCCCGCCGAGTTCTTCCACTATCGCGATCGAGACGGCGTGGAAGTGGACATCGTCCTTGAGCAGGGTGCGGGCGCCATCGCGGGCGTTGAGGTAAAAGCGGCGGCCTCGGTTTCGGAGTCCGACTTCCGGGGCTTGCGCAAACTCAAAGAGATCGCCGGCGCGGAATTCGCACACGGCCTCGTGCTTTACGACGGCGACGCCTGCATTCGTTTTGGCGAACGCTTGCATGCAGTGCCGCTGCGCATGCTTTGGGATGACGTTTGAATACCTGTTTCCGGTGTGGTCCGTCTGAGGGCCCTGTGCGGGTTCGACTCCCACTTTCTTCCGCCATGAGACTACATCATGATATAATGTAGTCACAGCGCAACCAACGATAAATCCATGAGCCAGTCCAGCGTGAGCATCCGCGAACTCAAGAGCCGATTGAGCCATTTTCTGCGCCTCACCAAGGCGGGGCGGTCGCTTGTCATCACCGACCGCGGAACACCGATCGGGCGAATCGTCCCCATCGAACAAACCGCCATCCGGCTCGACGAGCGCCTGGAAGCCATGCAGCAGGCGGGGCAGATGCAATGGAGCGGGCGGAAGCTCTCGCCGATCAAGCCAATGGCAAGAGTGCGCGGAAAACGCAGCGTGGCCGATTTGCTGGTGGACGATCGCGAATGATCGTGTATCTCGACGCCAGCGCGCTGGTCAAGCGCTACGTCGCCGAATCAGGCTCGGTCGAAGTGGGCAAACTCATTGGCGACGCCGAAGCTCTGGGCACGGCGCTCGTGAGTCGAGCCGAAGTGTCGGCCGCGCTCGCCCGAGCGGTGCGCATGAAGCTGATCGGGCGCGACGCGGGCGCTGGCGCGCTGAAAGCGTTCACCGCTGATTGGCCCCATCTCGTTCGCCTACAACTGCAGGAGACGCTGGTCGCCCGTGCAGCCGGGCTCGCGTGGGAGCATGGGCTGCGTGGATCCGACTCCGTGCATCTGGCAGCGGCGCTTATCTGGCACGAAACGCTGGGCACGCCGGTCGTCGTCGCGACTTTCGACCGTCAACTCTGGAGCGGTGCGCGCGCTGCCGGTCTCACGGCTTGGCCGGATGCGTAAGGACGTCGTATTCCGTCGATTGCCCCCGCGATGCAACGGGGATTGCGAATACACTGACGGCATTCTCGGGGAGGAATCATGCTTCACCGAATAGTGACGGCTCTTCTGTTCAGCGCGTTCGCAGCGGCTGCGGCGGCGCAAACAAGCTATCCGGTGAAACCGATCCGGTTCGTGGTCCCATACCCGCCCGGGGGCTTTACCGACATCCTCGCGCGCCTTATCGGCCAGAAGCTCAGCGAACAGTGGTCGCAGCCGGTGCTCGTCGAGAACCGGGGGGGCGGCGGCAGCACGATCGGGACCGACCTCGTGGCGAAAGCGCCGCCGGATGGGTACACGATCCTGATGGTCGCGCCGGACATCGCGATCAACCCGAGCCTGCATGCGAAGCTGCCTTACGATACGTCGCAGGATTTCGCGCCGGTGAGCCTGGTTGCCTTGGGACCGATTGCGCTGGTCGTGCACCCGGCGCTTCCCGTGCAGTCGCTCGGGGAACTGATCGCCTATGCAAAGGCTGCGCCCCATCCGCTCAACTACGCGTCGGGCGGAAACGGCACCGGCGGGCATCTCGCAATGGAGCTCTTCAAGACCGCGACGGGAATCCGCCTCGTCCATATTCCCTACAAGGGGATCGGTCCCGGCGCGGCCGACTTGGTATCGGGACAGGTGTCGCTGATGTTCCTGCAGATGGCCATCGCGAGGCCGCACATTCTCGCGGGCAGGCTGCGCGCGCTCGGCGTTGCGGGGAATCAGCGCTCGCAAGCGATGCCGCAACTGCCAACCTTGTCTGAGGCCGGCCTGCCCGGCTTCGATGTCACTCCGTGGTTCGGTGTCGTTGCACCCGCCGGAACACCGCCGGAGACGGTGGCCAAGCTCGGCAACGAAATCGGCCGGATCATGCGCCTGCCTGAGGTCACCCAGCGTCTCTCGGCCCAGGGCGGCGAACCCATCACCAATACGCCTGAGGAGTTCGGTGCCTTTATCAAAACCGAAACCCTGAAATGGGCAAAGGTCGTGAAAGAGTCGGGTGCGCGCGTCGATTGACGGGGGCGACCCCCACGCGTCCTAGCCCATCCGCCCCGGCAGCCATGTGGCGATTGCCGGCACCAGCGCCAATAGCAGCAGCCTGAAGCAGTCCGCCACCACGAACGGCGTGATTCCGCGCACGATCGTTTGCAGCGGCAGGCCGGTCACGCCCTGGATCACGAAGAGGTTGATGCCCACCGGAGGCACGATCATGCCGATTTCGCAAACCGTGAC
>JBBQCV010000279.1:0-4687 GCA_038319115.1 Burkholderiales bacterium
AATCATCAAATCCATTTCCGGCAAGCCCGAGTTCGTATTGATCCCGGTCGCCGTGTACAACGCATTGCGCGACCAGATCGAGGATGAACTCGCAGGGCTTGAGGCTGCGGCGGATAAAAGCGGCGACTATGTGCCGTTTGCGCTCGAAGATTACATGGACAGTCCAGTAGCGCTCGCTCGTATCAAGGCCAGCGTAACGCAAAAGGAATTGGCGAAGCGCCTGGGCGTCACTCAAGCCTATATCAGCAAGGTCGAGCATCAAACCAAGGTCACGCCCAAGCTACTGGCGAAAGTCAAAGCGGCGCTCAAGTAACGGGCAATTGCGATGCGGAAGTACACTCACTTTTCGAGCGAGCATCTATCTCAGTACGTGAACCGACTGGCGGTGCTGCAGGAGGAACGATCTGTGGAGGTTACAAATTCACTACGGACCACATAGTTAAAGGGCCTACCGGTTCGGTAAGCCTTATGCGTCCCCGGAGTCATGCGTCCCCGGTTGACAGGGAACGGCGGCCCGCGTAACTTCCCGTTTCGCTAGACGCGCCGATTTGAAGTTCAGCTTGCGGGCGCGCAACAAATACCGCTAAAGAGACAGGTCCGCAAAACCCGTTTCCGCGCAAAGCTGAGCGGGTTTTTTGTTTTCGGGATCTTGCCTTGGACCGGCCAACGCTTCGATGAACGCCCCGCAACTCCCCCCCGCCTCGGTCGGCATAGTCGTGCCGCAAATGGCGCAGTTCGCCGAGCCGATGCGCATGAAGAGCGGCGCCACGCTGCCTGCGTTCGAACTCGCCTACGAGACCTACGGCACGCTCAACCAAGCGCGCTCCAACGCGGTGCTCGTGTGCCATGCGCTGAACGCCGCCCACCACGTAGCTGGCGTGTACGCCAACGACCCGGAAAACGTCGGCTGGTGGGACAACATGGTGGGTCCGGGCAAGCCGCTGGACACCGAGCGCTTCTTTGTCGTCGGGGTCAACAACCTCGGCGGCTGCCACGGCTCGACCGGGCCGATGAGCCCGAACCCGGCCACTGGCAAGCCGTGGGGCGGCGACTTCCCGGTGGTGACGGTGGAGGACTGGGTCGAGGCGCAGGCGCGCCTCGCAGACCACCTCGGTATTGCAAAATTCGCCGCAGTCATGGGCGGCAGCCTGGGCGCCATGCAGGCGATGCAGTGGACGCTGTCGTTCCCGGACCGCGTGCGGCATTCGATCGTCATCGCCGCGGCGCCCAAGCTCTCGGCGCAGAACATTGCTTTCAACGAGGTGGCCCGCCAGGCCATCACCACCGACCCGGATTTTCACGCCGGCCACTATTACGAGCACGGCGTGGTGCCGCGCCGCGGCCTGCGCCTGGCGCGCATGCTCGGCCACATCACCTACCTGTCGGACGACGCGATGATGGAGAAATTCGGCCGCACGCTGCGCTCGGGCGTGCTCGGCTTCAATTTCGACACCGACTTCGAGATCGAGTCGTACCTGCGCTACCAGGGCGACAAGTTCTCCACCTATTTCGACGCCAACACTTATCTGCGCATCACCAAGGCGCTCGACTATTTCGACCCCGCCGCGGCGTTCGCGGGCAACCTGTCCGATGCCATGGCGCGCGCCAAGGCGGCGTTCCTCGTGATCTCGTTCGCCTCGGACTGGCGATTCGCGCCGTCGCGCTCGCGCGAGATCGTGCGTGCCCTGCTCGACAACGGCCGGGTGGTGTCCTACCTCGAGATCGACGCGCCCCACGGCCACGACGCGTTCCTCATGGACGACGAGCGCTACATGAAGGCGGTCGGTGCTTATTTCCGCAACATCGTACTGTGAGTCCCACGGTGAGCATGACCCTGAGGCTGCCCCATGAATGAAAAGGACCGCGCGCTGCTCGAGCGCCGCCCTGACCTCGCCACCCTCGCGCAGTGGGTGGCGCGCGATGCGCGCGTACTCGACCTGGGCTGCGGCGACGGCATGCTGCTGCATTACCTGTGGAAGCAGCGCGGCGCCAAGGGCTACGGGGTGGAGATCGACGACGCCAAGGTCGGCGCCTGCGTGAAGAACGACGTGAACGTGCTGCAGATGGATCTCGAAAGCGGCCTGGGGACGTTTCGCAACCAGTCCTTCGACTACGTCATCCTGTCACAGACGCTGCAGGCGGTGCGCCACACCGAGGACATCCTGCGCGAGATGCTGCGCGTGGGGCGCGAGGCGATCGTCTCGTTTCCCAATTTCGGCCACTGGTCCGGGCGCCTGCAGGTGGCTGCCGGGCGCATGCCGGTGTCGGAGAACCTGCCGCACGCGTGGTACAACACGCCCAACGTGCATCTGTGCACTATCGACGATTTCGAGGACCTCGCGGCCAAGCTCGGCATCCGCATCCTCGAGCGCGTGGTGCTGCACAAGGGGCGCGCGGTGGGTATGCTGCCGAACCTGCGCGGCAGCCTCGCCATCTACCGCTGCGCGGCCTGAAGGCGGGGTTCGGTTCGCAGGTCCAATGAATAACAGGGAGAAGGGCATGCCGAAGAAACGCATTCACGCCGCTGCCGCGGCACTGGCCCTGCTGGTGGGTTTTGCCGCGCAGGCGCAGCCATACCCGAACAAGCCGGTGCGCCTCATCGTGCCTTACGGCCCGGGCGGGTCGACCGACCTCACCGGGCGCACGGTCGCCCACAAGCTTCAGGAAGCACTCGGCCAGCCGTTCGTGGTCGAGAACAAGCCCGGCGCGAGCGCGCAGATCGGCGCGGCCGAGGTGGCCAAGGCCGCCCCCGACGGCTACACGCTGCTGGTCGGCGCGCCGCAGGTGTTCATCATCAACCCGCTGTTCTTCAAGGACATGCGCTACGACGCCGAAAACGGCTTCACGCCGATCGCGATCACGCTGCTGTCACCCAATTACATCCTCGCCCACCCGAGCCTGCCGGTGACCTCGATCCCGGAACTGATCGCCTATGCGAAGGCCCACCCGGGCGCGCTCAACTACGCCTCCTCGGGCGTGGGCTCGAGCGGCCACCTGACCGGCCTCTTGCTCAATAAGCTGGCCGGGATCGACATGCAGCACATCGGCTACAAGGGCAGCGCGGGCGCGGTGCAGGACTCGCTTTCGGGGCAGGTGAAGCTGCTCATCGACCAGCCTGTGCCGGGCATCTCGCACGTGCGCGCCGGCAAGCTGCGCGCGATTGCGGTGGGCACCGCGACGCGCGTGCCCGCCCTGCCCGACGTGAAGACCGTGCAGGAGCAGGGCGTGCCCGATTTCGAGTCGAGCACATGGTTCGGCTTCTGGGCGCCGGCCGGCACGCCGCGGCCGGTGATCGAACGGCTGTGGGGCGAGATCCAGAGAATCATGCGCATGCCCGACGTGCAGGACAAGTTCGCGCCGGCGGGCTACATCCCCACCGCGATCTCGCCCGAGGACACCGCCGCGCGCATCCGCTCGGACCGCGAAAAGTGGACCCGGGTCGCGCGCGAGGCAGGCATCCGGCCGGAGTAGGCGCCGCGGCGGCGGTGAAGCCGCGCCGCAGACGCCCGCGGAACAGGGGTGTCCCGAACCCTGCCCGCCGCCATCAAATGTACCGGCACCGGTACACGAACTCCCCTGCGAGCCAAGCAGCAGGCGGGTCTTGAAAATAGAAAGTTCAGGATTTGGGTGACGTGTCGAGGGCTTCGATGCGCGCTCGCTGCCACCACAGCATGACCACGCCCGGCAGGGCGATCACGAATGTCACGAAGAAAAAGGTCGGCCAGCCCATCGAGGTGGCCATGTAACCGGCCGCCGGGCCCACGTACACGCGTCCCACTGCCGACAGCGCCGAGAGCAGGGCGTACTGGGTGGCGGAAAAGCGCCGGTCGCACATCGCCATGAGGAGCGCGACGAACGCCGCCGTGCCCATGCCGCCGGACAGGTTCTCGGCCGCCACCGCGGCGATCATGAGCGGATAGCTGTGGCCGGCCACAGCCACGGCCATGAACCCCAGGTTGGTGACCGCCTGCAGCACCCCGAACAGCATCAACGAGCGATACAGCCGCAGGTGCGCCATGAGCGCACCGCCGGCCAGCGCGCCGATGATGGTGGCGATCAGGCCCAGGCCCTTGTTGATCGCCCCCACGTCGGTGGCCGAGAAGCCCGCGCCGCGGATGAGGAAGGCTGTCGACAGGCTGCCCGCGAAGGCGTCGCCCAGCTTGTAGAGCACCACCAGGATCAGCAGCAGCCATGCACCATTGCGCGAGAAGTACTCGGCCAGTGGCTCCTTTACCGCGGCTGCGATCGAGCGCGGCGGTGCGCCGACCGATGGCGGCTCGGGCGCATTCCATGTCGCGACGATGCCGACCACCATCAGGCTGGCCATGAGCCAGTACGTAGATTGCCACCCCAGCACGCTGTCGGCCAGCACCAGCGCCAAACCGCCCGAGACCAGCATCGCAATGCGGTACCCGAATACCGACACCGCCGCGCCCGCGCCGCGCTCCTCGGCGCCGAGCGTGTCGGCGCGATACGCGTCGAACACCACATCCTGCGAGGCCGACAGGAAGGCCACCAGCAGGGCCAGCCCGGCCAGCAGCCACGGCGCCTCTCGCGGCGACAGGGTGCCCATGAACGCGATTGCCCCGGCAAGCGAAAGCTGTGTGACCAGCAACCATCCGCGCCGCCGGCCAAGGAAAGGCAGCGCATAGCGGTCCATGAGCGGCGCCCACAGGAACTTGTACGT
>JBBQCV010000280.1:0-4666 GCA_038319115.1 Burkholderiales bacterium
GCGTCTTCGACCAGGCTGTTTGCGAGCGAGGCGAAAGCCGCGTCGTCCGGCGAGTCCAGAAACAGTTTCTGCGCCTCGGGCAGGCGTGCGAAGTTGCGCAGCGCCGAGCGCATGTAGGCCGGGTCGTAATGGTCGTCCAGCAGCGTCCCGACGAGCACGGACCATTCGCCGCGCGCGGCCAGCGCCTTCCACGCGGCGATGACCTTGTCGCCATACAGCCCGCGCAGGCAGTCGAGTTGCGCGTACAGGCCTTCGGGTTCGGCGAAAAAATGGCGGTATTCGTCCGACAGCAGGGCGATTCGCGTGTCGCGGTCCGCCTCGAGCACCAGGCATTCGCTGGCGCGCATCGCCTGCATGAGCGCCTCGGGCACCTGCAGCTGGCCGATCTTCTTCGACTCGCCCTCCACGAACACCGCCTGAGCAGGGTCGAACCGGCGCAGGTGATCCCAGACCTGGCTCTCGAACCCTTTCTGCGCCGGTTGCGCCCGGCCGGGCACGGTGCCCAGCACCGAACCGCGATGCGCCGCGAGGTCTTCGAGGTCAAGCACCTGCGCGCCGGCACCTTTCAGTTCGCGCAGCAGCCGGCTTTTGCCGCTGCCAGTGGTGCCTTGAATTACCCGGAACCGGTAGCGGCCGGGCAGGCTGGCGAGCGCCTCGACGAGGAATTTGCGATACGCCTTGTAGCCGCCCTCGATGCTCCAGGCGTCCCAGCCGATCTCGCGCAGAACATGCGCGAATGCGCCGGACCGCTTGCCGCCGCGCCAGCAGTACACGAGCGGTTTCCACTGCCGCGGCATGGCCGCGAACCGCTCCTCCAGGTGGCGCGCGATATTGCGCGACACCAGCGCGGCGCCCAGCTTCTTCGCCTCGAACGGCGAGTCCTGCGTGTAGAGCGTGCCCACCCGTGCGCGCTCTTCGTTATCGAGCACCGGTGTCGACACCGCCCCGGGGATGTGATCCTCGGCGTATTCGGCCGGCGAACGCACGTCGATGAGCGCATCGAACCGCTCGAGCGTCGCGGTGGATATTTCAACGACCGGGCGGGATGGGGGTTTCAATGAGCGGGGAAAAGGGCGGGGCGGGGCGGGGAAGAGGCCCGATTTTACGCCCCGCCTGCGGCGATCCCGCGCGGATTGCGACGGCGGCGACGCCTACTTCAGCATCGGCCTGAGCACCTTCCACACGTTGTCGAGGAGGATCGGTTGTGCTTCCGACGTCGGGTGGAGATTGTCGGGCTGGTAGTACTCGCGCTTGTCGGCGAAGCCATCGAAGAAGAACGGCACCAGCGCTGTCTTGTGCGTCTTGGCGAGGTCGGTGAACGCGGCCTCGAATGCGCGGTTGTAGTCCGGCCCGTAATTGGGCGGCATCTTCACCCCCACCAGCACCACGCGCGACCCGGCCGCCGCGGCCTGGGTGATCATCGCCTCGAGGTTCTTGCGCATCTCGGTGACCGGCAATCCGCGCAGGCCGTCGTTGGCGCCGAGTTCGATGATGGTGATCGCAGGCTTGTATTTGGCCAGTGCCTTCGCCATGCGCGAGCGCCCGCCGCTGGTGGTTTCGCCGCTGATGCTCGCGTTCGCGACGCTATAATTGCGCTTGTCCCCCTTGAGGCGGGCGTCGAGCAAGTTCACCCAGCCCTGCTCCCGGGGAATGTTGTAGGCCGCCGAGAGGCTGTCGCCGTACACGAGGATCGTTCCCGCCGCCGCGGCGCCCGCCCAGCGCGGCGCCATCGCAGTCAGCAGGCATGCCAATACCCCAATGAACACTTTTGCAATGCAGGCCAACGCCCCAGGCCGTACGGACGGGGAGCAGGAATCGGGACGCAGTGCGGTGTTGTCGGCTCGGGGCATCGGCAAGACGGTGAAGAGTGGTTCGAACGACCTCGTCATTCTGCAAGAAATCGACTTCGAGGTCATGGCGGGCGAGGCGGTGGCGATTGTCGGCGCCTCGGGTTCGGGCAAGTCGACGCTGCTGGCCATTCTCGCGGGGTTGGACACGCCCACCATCGGTTCGGTTCATCTCGACGGCGAGGACGTCTTCGCCCTCGACGAGGACGCGCGGGCGCAACTGCGCGGCCGGGCGGTCGGGTTCGTATTCCAGTCGTTCCAGCTCCTGCCCGCCCTCAACGCCCTCGAAAACGTCATGCTGCCGCTCGAGCTGGCCGCGCGGCCCGATGCGCAGGCAGCGGCCACCGCCATGCTCGGGCGGGTCGGGTTGGGCGAGCGGCTCGGCCACTACCCCAAGCACCTGTCGGGCGGCGAGCAGCAGCGGGTGGCCCTTGCGCGCGCTTTTGTCGTCGAGCCCCGTGTGCTCATGGCCGACGAGCCCACCGGCAGCCTCGACGCGGCGGCGGGTGAGTCGGTAATCAGCCTCATGTTCGAACTCAACGCGCAGGCCGGCACCACACTGCTCATGGTCACGCACGACGAGCACCTCGCGCGCCGCTGCGGCCGCATCGTGCGGCTCGCCGGCGGCCGCATCGTCCGGTGAAGACCGGGACGCTGCGCCCGCTGGCGATGCGCATGCTCGTGCGCGACTGGCGCGCGGGCGAGCTGCGCGTGCTCGCGCTTGCGCTGGTGATCGCGGTGGGCAGCGTCACCAGCGTGTCGTTCTTCGCCGACCGCGTGCGCCAGGCGCTCGGGCACGAGGCGCACCAGCTCCTCGGCGGCGACCTGCTCATGCTCGGCGACCGGCCGTGGCAGCCCGAAGTGGTGGGCGAAGTCACCCGCCGCGGGCTGGCGGTCGCGCAGACCACTAATTTCATCAGCATGGCGCAGGCCGGCGGCGGCGACGCGCCGCGCAGCCTGCTGGCCGGCGTGAAGGCGGTCACGCCCGGCTACCCGCTGCGCGGCCGGCTGCGCACTGCGCCGCGGCTCAATGCGCCCGATGCGGTCGCGCCGGACGTGCCACAGCCGGGAACCGTGTGGCTCGACGAGCGGCTCACCTCGGCGCTCGGCGCCGCGCCCGGCGACAGCGTGCGCCTGGGCAATGCTTCATTCGCGGTCGCGGCGGTGCTTACGCTGGAACCCGATCGTGGCGCGAATTTCTTCAACATCGCCCCGCGTCTCATGATGAATGCCGCCGACGTGGCCGCCACGGGCCTCATCCAGACCGGCAGCCGGGTGACCTACCAGCTCCTCGCCGCGGGCGAAAGGAAGGACGTGGATGGGTTCGAGGCCTGGGCGCGTGCGCACCTGGAGCGCGGCCAGCGCATCGAGAACCTCGAGAATGCGCGGCCCGAGATCCGCGCCTCGCTCGATCGCGCGCAGAATTTCCTCGGCCTGACCGCGCTGCTGGCGGCGATCCTCGCCGGCGTGGCGATCGCGCTAGCCACGCGGCGCTTCGTCGAGCGCCACCTCGACGGGTGCGCGGTCATGCGCTGCATGGGCGCCACGCAGGCGAAGATCCTCTCCCTCTTCGGTGCCGAGTTCCTCGTGCTGGGCGTGGCGGCCTGCGCGGTCGGTTGCGTTGCGGGGTTTGCCGCGCAGGAACTGATTGCCTACTGGCTGGCGGGCATCATCCAGGCCGGCCTGCCCCCGCCCACCGTGGTCCCCGCGGTGCAGGGCGCGCTGGTGGGCCTCACGCTGCTGCTGGGCTTTGCGCTGCCGCCGCTCTTGCAATTGAAGAACGTGCCGGCGGTGCGCGTGATCCGGCGCGAGTCGGGCAACCCGCAGGGCGGCACGCTGCTCGCCTACGCACTGGGATTCGGCACGCTGGTGGCGCTGCTGCTGTGGCAATCGGGTGACCTCAAGCTCGGAGTGACGGTGGTGGGCGGGTTCAGCGCCGCCGTGGTGGTGTTCGCCGGCCTGGCCTGGGGCCTGCTGCGGCTGGCCGGTTCCCCCGCCTCGATGCGGTTCTTCGGCGCGCGCAGCCCGGCCGTGCGCTATGGCCTGGCCAACCTGCGCCGCCATTCGCGCTCCAACGCCCTGCAGGTGGCCAGCCTCGCGCTGGGACTCACCGCGATCCTGCTGCTGACCATCACGCGCACCGACCTGATCGGCGCGTGGCGGCAGGCGGCGCCGCCCGATGCCCCCAACCGATTCGTGATCGGCATCCAGCCCGAGCAGCTCGAACCGATGCACGAATTTTTTCGCGCCGCGCGCCTGCCGATGCCGGAGGTGTACCCGATGGTGCGCGGCCGCCTGACCGCGGTGAACGGCAAGCCCGTGAACGACAAGGACTACCCCGACGAACGCGCCAAGCGGCTGGTGGAGCGCGAATTCAACCTGTCGTTCATGGACAGGCTGCCCGCGCATAACCAGGTTTCGGCGGGCCGCTGGTTCGATCCTGCCAGCCGTAGCCAGGCTGAAGCCTCGGTGGAAGAGGGCATCGCCAAGACCCTCGGGTTAAAACTCGGCGACGAGCTGGCCTACAGCGCCGCGGGCGAAACCTTCACCGCCCGCATCACATCGCTGCGCAAGCTCAAGTGGGATTCGATGAAGGTCAATTTCTACGTGGTCACGCCCCCCTGGGTGCTTGCGAAGGCGCCGACCAGCTACATCACCGCTTTCCGGCTCGAGGCGGGCGCGGAGCCGGTGCTCGACCGCATGGTGGCGCGCTTTCCCAATATCACGGTGGTCGACGTGAGCGCGGCGCTCAAGCAGGCGCAGGGCATCATCGACCAGGTGATCCTCGCGGTGCAGTTCGTGTTCCTGTTCGCGCTGGC
>JBBQCV010000281.1:0-4657 GCA_038319115.1 Burkholderiales bacterium
CTGGCCGGCGGGCTGTTCGTGTACATGTTCACGCTGACCCAGAACCGCTGGAAGATCGACGATGTGCTCGGCGTGTGGCCGCTGCACGGCCTGTGCGGCGCATGGGGCGGAATCGCGTGCGGGATTTTCGGGACGAAGGCATTCGGCGGGCTGGGAGGCGTGGCGCTCATGCCGCAACTCATCGGCACGGCACTCGGCATCGGGGTGGCGGTGGTCGGCGCTCTCCTCGTCTATGGCGGGCTCAAGGCGATGGTGGGGCTGCGCCTGAGCGAGGAGGAGGAGTTCAACGGCGCCGACCTGTCGATCCACAAGATCTCGTCACAGACCGAGCGGGGTTGAGGCGCGCGGCAGGCGCAGCACTCGAGGGAGGCATCGAGTTGGGGCAGCCCGGGCGCGCGGGCGGCCGGATCAGCGCGCGCCCGGCGGTACGATGTCGCCCGAATGGAAGCCGAAGGCGCCGCGCTTGCGGTCTTCGAACCAGTACTTGAGCGTGAGGCCCACGGTGCGGAAGGCGATCTCCTTCCATGGGATGTCTGCTTCCTCGAACAGCGCCACCTCGAGGCTTTCCTCGCCCGGGGCGAAGGTCAGGTCCAGCAGCCGCGCGCGATAGAACACGTGCACCTGGTTCACATGCGGCACGGACAGCATCGAAAACGGTTCACCCAGCTCGACCTTCGCGCCGGCCTCCTCCAGCGTTTCGCGCATCGCGCCCTGACCGGTGGTTTCCTCGTTTTCCATGAACCCGGCGGGGAGCGTCCAGTAGCCGTAACGCGGCTCGATAGCGCGCCGGCAGAGCAGGACGCGGTCCTCCCATTCGGGCACGCAGCCGACCACGAGCTTGGGATTCTGGTAGTGGATCTCGCCGCAGTGGTCGCACAGGTAGCGGGGCTTGTTGTCGCCCGGAGGCATGCGATGCACCACCGGCGCGGCGCAGTTGGAGCAGAACTTCAACAGGGGACTGGGCATAGGCGCGATGATACCTGCCGGTCGGGGTTTATCCAGCCGCAGTAAGGGCGCCGTGCGGACGCCGGCGGGCAGGGTGGTATTATCTTTGCGATATAAGAACAGCCTCGGGCCCGAAGCGGCGGACATCCCAACGTGAAACCAGCAAGCACGGCCGCAACCGATCGCTACGAAGAGCTGCACGCCGCATTCCAGTGGCGGGTGCCCGAGCGGTTCAACATGGGTTGGGATTGCTGCGGACAGTGGGCCGCCGACCGCAACCGCTTCGCGCTCTACTGGGAAGACGAGTCGGGCGCGACCGCCGCGTACTCGTTCTGGGATATCCAGCAGGAGGCCAACCGCCTGTCGAACGCCCTCGTCGCGCTCGGCGTTCGGCGCGGCGACCGCGTCGCCTTGGTCCTGCCGCAGCGCCCCGAAATGGCGATCGCCTACATCGCCATTTTCCAGATGGGCGCGATCGCGCTGCCGCTGTCGCACCTGTTCGGTCCGGATGCGCTCGAGTACCGGCTGCAGAACAGCGAAGCGAGCGTCGCCATCGTCGAGCCTGCGACGCTGCCCAACCTGTGGGCAGTGAAGGACAAGCTTCCGCTGCTGCGCCATGTAATCGGCGTGGCCGGTGCGCGCGAAAGCGGGGTGCACGAATGGGAGCCGCTGCTGGCGAAGGCGAGCCGCCGGTTCGCATGTGTCGACACCGCCTCAGAAGACCCGGCGCTGATCATCTACACCAGCGGCACGACCGGCGCGCCCAAAGGGGCGCTCGAGCCGCATCGCTCGATCATCGGCAACCTGCCCGGGTTCGTCCACTCGCACGATTTCTTCCCGCAACCGGGCGACATGTTCTGGACGCCCGCCGACTGGGCGTGGGCCGGGGGGCTGCTCGACGGCTTGCTGCCGGCATGGCACTTCGGCACGCCGATCCTCGGTTACCGCGGACGCTTCGATGCCGAGAAGGCGTATTACCTGCTCGAGAAATACGCTGTGCGCAACACGTTCCTGTTTCCCACCGCGCTCAAGCTGATGATGAAAGCCGTGCCCGAGCCGCGCAAGCGCTACGCCCTCGACCTGCGCTCGGTCATGAGCGCAGGCGAGTCGGTGGGCGTGACGGTGATCGAGTGGGCGACAGAGCATCTTGGGGTCACCATCAACGAGATGTTCGGCCAGACCGAGATCAACTACGTGGTGGGCAACTGCCAGGCCGCGTGGCCGGTCAAGCCCGGCTCCATCGGACGCCCCTATCCGGGCCACCGCGTGGCGATCATCGACGAGAAGGGCGTGGAGCGCCCGCGCGGCGAACTGGGCGAGATCGCGGTGCACCGCACCTGCAACGGCAGCCCGGACGCGGTTTTCTTCCTCGAATACTGGAAGAACCCGCAGGCCACCACGGACAAGTTCATCGGCGAGTGGGGCTGCACCGGCGACCAGGGCCGCATGGATGAGGATGGCTACATCTGGTACCAGGGGCGCTCGGACGACGTGATCAAGAGCTCGGGCTACCGCATCGGCCCGGCCGAGATCGAGAGCTGCCTCGTGAAACACCCCGCCGTGGCCAATGCCGCAGTGATCGGCAAGCCCGACGCGGCGCGCGGCGCGATCGTCAAGGCGTTCATCGTGCTGCAGCCGGGCGCGAGCGCCTCGCCTGAACTGGAGGAGGAGATCCGCCAGCATGTGCGCGGTCGCCTTGCACCCTATGAATACCCGCGCGAGATCGAATTCATCGCCGAGTTGCCCATGACCACCACCGGCAAGGTGCAAAGGAAAGTGCTGCGCCAGCGAGAGGAACTTGCCCCCCAGGGCGCCGGCTCCCTATGAACCGATTCCAGAAGATCGTGCTGTATGGGGCCGCGGCCAACCTGCTGCTGCTGTTCGTGTTCCCGCCATACGACCTGATCGGGCTGGGGCGCGGCGCGCCCATGTTCGATGCCTTCTACCCTGTGTTCTCGGTGCCGGCCAACCGGGTGATCAACGGCGACGTCCTGTACCTGCTTGCCTTCGGCGTACTCATCAATGCGGCGCTCGCATGGCTCCTGCTGGGCTCACCCCGGTCGACGCCCGGGGTGCCGCGGTTCGAGGCCCAGACCGTCGCTGTCGTGTTCGGCATGGTCAACCTCGTGGTGGTCCTGCTGTTCCCACCGATGGAGGCTTTCGGGTTCGCGCAGCGCGTCACCGTGGGTACCTTCGACGGTTTCTATTTCGCGTTCGGCGACAAGTCGCGGCGCTCGATCTTCGTGCCGCTGCTGTACATGGAAGTTCTGTTCGTGCTCACCAACGCCTGCGCCTACTGGCTGGCCATGAGCATCGCGGGGCGCGGCGCGTCCGCGGCGGAGGCGGGGCCGCACACCATGCTGGCGCAGTCCGCTGTCCTGCGCCAGCGCGCCGAACAGAAGTTGGACGCCGCCCAAGGGCCGGGCCTCTCGGTTGCCAAGCGCGGGCCCGACCGGCGCCGCGGGCCTGACCCCGCCTACAAGGGGCCGGATCGGCGCACGCGCTCGGAGAGGCGTCGCCGCGTCTGATCCACGCGGTGGGGGGGCGTCGGTTCCTGCAGAATTGCGAACTTTACTACGGCAAGATCCGCGCACCGATTGGCTCGCAGGTCAATAGAGTTTTCGGTTTTGGAAAATCAACCCGGCGTGGTGACGATCCCGCGCTCGATCAGGCTGGCGATCGCCGGGGCGGAGTAGCCGACACCCGCCAGGACTTCGCGGGCGTTCTCCGACACCCCCGGCGGATCGGTGCGTTTGCCGAGCCTTTCGCCGTCCAGTTCCAGCGGCAGTGTCGGCACCTTGATCGATTTTCCCGGCGACACCCGCATGTCGACGAGGCCGCCGGACGCATTGAGGTGCGGGTCGTCGAACAGGTCCCACGGGCGCGCGATGGGTGCGTAGGGCAGGCCGATCGCCTCCAGCCGCTTTTCCAGCGCTTCGCGCGGCCAGAGCCTGAACACCTCGCCGATGCGCGGAATCAGCCACTCGCGGCTGCGCACGCGCTGGCCGTTGGTGCGCAGCTCCGGGTTGGCGGCGAGTTCGGCCTGGTCGAACTCGCGGCAGAACACTTCCCACTGCGTGTCCGTCACCACGCCGACGAACAGGCGCGCATCGCCTTCGCCCGTGTCCTTGGTCTCGAAGATGTCGTACACGCCCCAGGCGGGCTTCTTCACCGACATCGGCGGGGGCGCCTCGCCGGTGATGGCGTACTGCGCCATGTGCTGCGCGACGAGGAACGCCGTGTTCTCGAACAATGCGCTCTTCACCAGCTTGCCGCACCCGGTCGATTCGCGCTCGCGCAGCGCCGCGAGGATGCCGATCGCCGCAAACATCCCGCCCATGATGTCGTTGACCGAAGAGCCCACGCGCAGCGGCCGGTCGGGCAGGCCGGTCATGTACGCGAGGCCGCCCATCATCTGCACCACTTCGTCGAGCGCCGGGCGATTCTCGTAGGGGCCGCTCAGGAAACCCTTCAACGTGCAGTAGACCAGGCGCGGGTTGCGTTTAGTGAGCTCGGCGTATCCGAGGCCGAGCTTGTCGAGCGCGCCGGGGCGGAAGTTCTCGGTGAGCGCGTCGGCTGAATCGACCAGGCGCAGGACGATCTCCATGCCCTCGGGGTGCTTCAGGTCGAGCGCGATGCTTTTCTTGTTGCGGTTGAACACCGGGTAGAAGCCGGCGCCCGCGCCGTGCAGGCGCCGGGTGTTGTCGCCTTC
>JBBQCV010000282.1:0-4582 GCA_038319115.1 Burkholderiales bacterium
ATCAATGCGTTTCAAGTCGCGGACTTCGAGGCAATCGCGCCTGTCCTGCGCGCCGAGAAGCTTATCGGCTGACCCGGTGCCCGCCCCCTAGCGCCACGCCCAGGCCGGCTGCTCCAGGTGGGCGACGCGCGTGTCGCGGCCCAGCACCGCGACCTCCATGAACTGGTAGAGCACCGCCGCGGTCGGCGCATGCACCGTCGTGCCGAGCATCGGGTACCGGATCACGGGCCGGTCGCTTTCCGGGATTGAAACGAACTCGGGCGATCCCGGCCGGTGCAGGTCGGCCAGCGGGACGCGGTAGATCCTCGCCACTTCCGCCGGGTTCGCGCGCAGGGCGGCACCCTCCGGAGCCCAGGCCACCACCGGGGTGATGAGATAGCCGGAGCGGGTCGGGTAGTCATCGAGAATCCCGAGAACCGCACCCGCGTCGAGTTCCAGCCCGACCTCCTCGTGAGCCTCGCGCCGCGCTGCGTCCACTGAACGCTCCTCCAGGTCCACGCGCCCGCCAGGCAGCGCGAACTGGCCCGCGTGCGCGCGCAGCCCACGCACGCGTCGCGTGAGCACCAGTGCGGCACCGCCCTCCCCGTCGTCAGTGACGATCAAACAGACGGCGGCGCGCTTGAGTGTTCCGGCGTCCAGCGACGCGACCTCGAACCGGGAAATATTGCGCGCCATCTCGGCGCGCCCTACAGCATCGAAGCGCGGAAGGTTCATGTGAGCCGCAAGCTTACTTCACCGGGCCGCCTTCGCAAGGATCCCGTCAATCGGCGCATGCGGCGGCGTGCTATCGTTTTCTCCCCTGACATTTCAGAGACGCCCGATGCCGCGCAACCTTCCCCGCCTCCTTGCCTGCGCCGCCGCGCTGCTGTTTGCCAACGCCGCGCCAGCGCAACCCTGGCCGACGAAACCGGTGCGCATCGTCATTCCGTTCGCGCCCGGGGGGGCGACCGACATCATCGCGCGGCTGGTCGGGCAGAAGCTTACCGAGTCCCTCGGTCACGCCATGGTCGTCGAGAGCCGCGCGGGCGCCGGGGGCAATATCGGCACGGCCGTGGTTGCGAAATCCGCACCGGACGGCTACACGATCCTGCTCACGAGTTCGGCCTTCGCGGTCAACGTGAGCCTGACGCCGAACGCCGGCTATGACGCGGAGCGCGATTTCCTGCCGGTCGTGATCGTCGCCAAGCAGGCGAACCTGATCTTCGTCCATCCGGACCTGCCGGCGAAGACGCTCGCCGAGTTGCTGGCGCTTGGCAAGACCCGCAAGCTCGCCTTTGCCTCGCCGGGCAGCGGCACGACCCCGCACCTGACAGCGGAAAACCTCTTCAACCTGATCGCGAAGCTCGACATGACGCCGATCCACTTTCGCGGTGCGGGTCCGGCGATCGCCGCAGTGGTCGGGGGTGAGCCGCCCGTCGGCGCGGGCGCCGTTTCAACGCCGCTGCCGCACGTTAAGGCGGGCCGCCTGCGCCCGCTCGCGGTGTCCTCTGCGGCACGCGTCGCGCAGCTGCCTGACGTGCCCACCTTCGCAGAAGCGGGCTTCCCCGGCGTGGAGGACGACACCTGGATCGGGATCTTCCTGCCCGCAGGTACGCCGCCGGCGATCGCGCAGCGTCTCAACGAAGCGGTCAACCAGTCGCTCAAGGCCGACGACATGCGCAGCCGCCTGGACAACCTCGCGTTCGAGCCGGTCGGCGGCTCGCAGCAACAGACCGCGGCCTACGTAAAGTCCGAGATCGCCAAGTGGGGCAAGGTGGTTCGCGCCGGGAACATCACGGCACAGTAACGGCAGCTAAATGAAACGCAGGCCCGTCTTCATCCCGAGGTAGTGCTGGCCCACGCTTTCGTAGTGCACGAGGTGCGCCTGGATCTGCTGCGAGACGGCATTCATGTCACGCAGCCGCCGCTCGAACGGGTTGCTTGCGAAGATCGCGGTCGCACCTGCATCGACGTAGGACGTGCTGACCACTTCGCGCGCCTCCTCGATCGCGTGCGTTGCTGCAAGGCGCAGCCTGACGCGCGATTCGAACTCCGGGCGTCCGCAGGCCGCGCATTCGTCCCGCATCGTGTCGAGAATTTCCCGGATCCAGGCGCGCGACGCGCCGATGCGCGCCTCCGACTTTGCGATCCGCGCCTGGATCCAGTGGTCGTCGCGCAGCGCCTGGCTGCCGCCTGAGGGCGTCTTGACGCTGGCGAGCGCAACGAACGCGTCGAGCGTCGCCCTGGCAAGGCCCAGGCCGACGCCGGCAAAGCCGCACTGGTAGATATTGGTCGGCGAAAACCGGTACAGCGGGCCTTTCTCGCGCCGCTCTGGTTCAAGCGTGGGCGGCGCATCGGCCGCCAGGTGCAGGTCACGCCCCGTGCCGCGCGCAACGAGGGAGAACTCTTCCGGCACGAACAGGTCGGTCACTGCGTACGTGTCGCTGCCGGTGCCGCGCAGGCCGATCACGTCCCAGTTGCCGTCCTTGATCGTCACCGAGGAACGCGGAAACAGCATCGTGCGCTCAAGCGGGCGGCCGCCCGGGGCGCGCAGCGGCGTGCCGTCCGCATCCACCTGCGTGCAATGCCCGCCCAGCCAGGACGCATGCCGGTTGCCGCTGCCGAAACCCCAGGTGCCGTTGACTTTCCAGCCTCCCTTCACCGGGGTGGCGCGGCACTGCGGCCCGAGGGCGTAGCCCCAGGCGACCACGGCGCGCGCATCGCCGAACACCTCCTGCGCCGCGCGCGGCTCCATGTAGGCCGCCGACATCGAGCAGCCGGCGCTCTGGGCGATGCACCAGGCCGTGCTCGCATCGCCCGCAGCAATTTCGCAGATCACCTGGAAGAACGTCGCAGGCGCGAGTTCGGCGCCGCCAAAGGCGTGCGGAAGGATCATCCGGAACATTTTTGCCGCGTGCAGCGCATCGAGCACGTCATCGGGCAACGCGGCCGCGGCCTCGATGCGCGGCGCGGCGGCGGACAGCAGCGGCCGCAGCGCGCGCGCGCGGTCCACCCAGTCGCGTTCGATCTCGGTCACGGCGTCGGCATGGGCTTTCTGCGGCTGCATGGTCACTCCTTCCTCACGATCCGGCGATAGTACTGCACGCGATGCGCACCGCGCCGGGATGCACGCTGATTTCGACCGGCACCGCCCCAAACGGTTCGCCGTCCAGGTGAACCCTGGCTCCCGCATCGCCCTCGATGCGCATCGACCGGACGCGCTCGATGCGCACCTGCGGGTGGTTTACATGCTTCGCCGCATAGATGCCAGGCAACTCCCGGAGCGCCTCAAACCGCGATAGGTTGCCCACCATGCACACGTCAAGCAATCCGTCATCCGTGCGGGCGCCGGGGCAGATCTGCATCCCGCCGCCGTAGTAGGGGCCGTTCGCAAACGCGACGAACAGGAACTGCCCGTGCAGGGTCTTTTCTCCCGAATCGCCGCGCAGCGTGATGCGCAGCGCATGGTTGCGGAAACGCCGCAGTTCGTTGACGGTGGCCAGCATGTAGCCCGCCTCCCCGCGCATCCAGAAGCGCCGCTCCACTTCCATCGTGTAGGCAACCTGCGCATCAAACCCTGCGCCGCCTGCAGCGGCGAAGCTTCGTTCGCGCCCATCGGCACTGCGCGCCCGCGCGACGTCGAACGGCCGGGTCGTGTCGCCCAGCGCGACCGTCAGGCTGGCCGACAGGTCCGTCGGCAGGCCAAGACCGCGCGCCACGTCGTTGCCGCGTCCGGCCGGCACCAGTCCCGCGACCAGCTCGCTCGCAGCACCGGCGGCAAGCAGGCCGTTCACTACTTCCTGGAACGTGCCGTCGCCCCCGACGCAGACGACGCGGTCGTGCCCCTGCGCTGCGGCCCCGGCCGCGAGCCGCTCGGCATGCCCGCGCTCCCGCGTTTCGACCACTGTGCCGGAGATACCCCGCTCCGACAGCCAGTCACGGATCCGCGGCAGCAGCCGGCCGGCGCGCCCGCCGGCGGCGCGCGGATTGGCGATGAACAGTGGGGAGTGCATCATTTGGCGGGATGGGCTTTTAAGCCTGGGCGCCAGCTTTACACAACTTTACCGGGCGGACAAACAGCGGCTCGGGCAGCTTGTCGAACGTCAGCCTGATACGATGAAGCATGCATGTCACGCCGACCACCGAGCCTGTTCACGACCCGCGCATGCGCTTTCTGGCGCTGCTCTCCCAGTCCCTGGACGACGCCACCTTCGCCCGTCTGGTGCTGGCCAAGTACCACGGCCCGGAGCCCGGACTGGTGCGCGTCATCGCCCGGCGGCTTACGGTGCGCGGCGAGTCACAGCTGTCGTTCGTCTACCGCTACAAGACGCGCGACGTGACCAAGAACGTGCCGGTCGCAACCGGCGTTCAGGCGATCGGCGAGGAACTCGGCCGCACGTTCGAGAACGCGCACCTGCTTACGACCACGCAGGATATCCAGCTGGCCGTCAGCCGCAAGGGCAAGATGAGCCTTCGCACCGGGCGGGCGGACGCAGCGGCGCCATCTACGGATCACGATCGCGAAAAGCAGCGCTTCCTCGACCTGGAGCGCCCGTTCCTTGCGGCGCTGGGCGTGACCGACGCGCAGCACCGGCTTGTCCCG
>JBBQCV010000283.1:0-4568 GCA_038319115.1 Burkholderiales bacterium
CACGCCCGGCACGAAGAACAACAGGCCCACGCGGCCGGTGCCGATGATGTTGGAAAAACTGTCCAACCGGTTGTTGCCTGGCCGGTCCGGGACCAGCAGCGTCCTGTCGTCGGCGACCTTGCAGAATCCCGCGCCGCCACCGCGCGGCGAGGCGTCGAGGTTGCCCTCGGCATCCGAAGTGCACAGCACGACATAGGGCGACAACGCGATGAAGCTGCGGCAATGGCGGTCGAGGCTGGCGAGCTGCTTTTTCAGGGCGCGCTCGTTGGCGGGCGCATAGACCGAGCGCAGCTGGTCGAGTGAAGTAATGGTGGGCACGGCGGTTCCCCTGGTTGCGCGGCGACGGTGACGGGAACACGCAGTGTAGCGGCTTGGTACACTTCACCGCCATGGGAAAACGGAGGACGGGAACCAAGTGACAACGAAGCCGAATCTTGCGGGCAACACAGGTGAAAACGCGACCGCGGAGGGCGGCGATGCCGACTTCGCGCCGCTGCGCGAGGCGATCGCGCTCGCCGAACTCGCGCGCACCTGTGGCGACATGCCATTTGGCGCGGTCCTCGTCGGCGCCGGCGGCAAGGTGCTCGCGCGCGCGGCCAACACCATCGTGACCGACCGCGACATGACCGCGCATGCGGAGATGAACGCGTTGCGCATCGCCTCGCGGACGTGCACGCCGCAGGAGGTCGCGGGGGCCACGATGTACGCAAGCGGCGAACCCTGCCCCATGTGTTCGGGGGCGATGATCAGGCTGGGCGTGCGCAGGGTGGTTTTCGGCATCCGCGCCGCGATCGCGACACCCTACCTTCCCACCACCGCCGGCGTAATGGCGCACGGCGTCGAATGCCGCGCGATCCTCGCCCTTGCGCCCTCGCCGGTGGAAGTGCGCGGGCCGGTGCTCGAAGACGAGGCGCGCGCGCCGTTCGAGGCGTTTGCCCGGAACGGCAAGGGCGGCAAAGGGTAAACAAGGAGCTCCGCGTATGGGCATGCAAGGCAACACCCGGCCCCCTTCGCATGGCGGCGCCACGCCGCTGCACTCCGACCTGCGCTTCGCCGAGCCGCGAGTCGAGGTCGAAAGGCGCGCCGACGGGACGACTCTCCTGCGCTCGCCTCAGCCCCTTGGCCCCTACCCGCGCGCGCTGGGCGAATGGCTTGTGCGTTGGGCGCGCGAGGCGCCGCAGCGCACCTTCCTCGCCGAGCGGGCGGGCGACGGCTGGCGGCGCGTGAGTTATGCCGAGGCGCTCGATGCCGCCCGGCGCATCGGCGAGTCGCTGCTTGCGCGCGGCCTGGCCCCCGACCGGCCGGTAGCGGTGCTGTCGGACAACTCGGTCGACCATGCGCTGCTCGCCCTCGGCGCGATGCATGCCGGCATCCCGGTGGCGCCGATTTCGCCGGCCTATTCGCTCATGTCGAAGGACCATGCGCGCCTGAAAGAAATCTTCGCGTTGCTCAAGCCCGGCCTCGTGTTCGCGCCGGATGCGCGCTACGCGCCTGCGCTCGCGGCGCTGGGCGCCGCGGCCACGCCGATCGATGAACTCCTGTCGGCCGCCCCCGGGGCCTGCATCGAACGCGCTTTCGCCGCCGTGGGACCGGATACGGTAGCCAAGATCCTGTTCACCTCGGGCTCGACCGGGATGCCCAAGGGCGTGCTCAACACCCATCGCATGCTGTGCTCCAACCAGCAGAGCTGGGCGCAGTTGTGGCCGTTCGTCGAGGACAAGCCGCCGGTGCTGTGCGAATGGCTGCCGTGGAACCACACCTTCGGCGGCAACGCCACGTTCAACATGGTGCTCAGGAACGGCGGCACGCTGCATGTAGACGGCGGCAAGCCCGCCCCCGGGCTGGTGGAAACCACCGCGCGCAACCTCGCAGACATTTCGCCCACGATGTACTTCAACGTGCCGCGTGGTTTCGACCTGCTGCTGCCGTTTCTGGAAACCGACGCGGCGCTGCGCCGCAACTTCTTCCGCAACCTAGACCTGATCTTCTACGCCGGGGCCGCGTTGCCGCAGAACCTGTGGGAGCGCCTGGAGGCGCTGGCCGTGGCAGAGAAAGGTGGGCGCCTCGCGATGCTGTCGGCCTGGGGGTCGACCGAAACCTCGCCCATGGCCACCAGCGTGCATTACCCCATCGACCGCGCAGGCGTGGTCGGCAACCCGGCGCCGGGCACTGAGCTCAAGCTCGTGCCGGCGGGGGGCAAGATCGAAGTGCGCGTGCGCGGGCCCAACGTGACCCCGGGCTACTTCGGCCGGCCCGACCTCACCGCGGCCGCTTTCGACGAGGAAGGCTTCTACCGCATCGGCGACGCGATGAAATTCGCCGATGAGCACGAGCCGGCGCGAGGCATCACCTTCGACGGGCGAGTGGCCGAGGACTTCAAGCTCACCTCGGGCACGTGGGTGCACGTCGGGGCGATGCGCGTGAAGCTCATCGCCGCCTGCGATCCTCTCGTGCAGGATGCAGTGATCACCGGGCACGACCGTGAAGAAGTGGGCGCGCTGGTGTTCGTCAATCCTGCCGCGGCCCAGTCACTCGGCCTGGACGCCGTCGGCGTGCGCGAACACCTGCGTGCAGCGCTGCAAACACTCGGCGCGCAATCCACCGGCAGCTCGACCGTGCCGGTGCGCCTGCTGGTGCTGGAGGAGCCCCCCTCGATTGACGCCAGCGAGATCACCGACAAGGGATACATCAACCAGCGGGCGGTGCTCGAGCGGCGTGCCGCGTTGGTGGAGACACTGCATTCGGGTGCGCCCGGGGTGATCCTGGCAATCCCTTAATTATAACCATTTTGGTATCGCAACTGACTGGATCGCCTTATTCGGGGCTACTCTTACTAATTAAATGTTTAAGATTTTGGGAATTTTCCAGGTCATCCGGAAATGCCGGTGGAGGCAACCCGCCCCCGGCAGCTTGCTTCCCGGCAGCGCGCGTTTCACAATAGGCCGACGATGCCAAAAAACACCGCCCGCCTGCGCAGTTACATCCAGGCCATGACCCACCTCGTTGCCGCGCACGGCAACGACGAAGCCCGCCTCCTCACCGACGGCGAAACCCTGCTCAAGGACCTCATCACCCACGACGACTGGCTGCCCGATGAGTTCGCCGTGCCCTCGGCTGAGTCCTACCGGCAATACCTTTTGCACTGCGACCCGCTCGAGCGCTTCAGCGTGGTGAGTTTCGTCTGGGGGCCGGGGCAGAAGACGCCCGTGCACGACCACACGGTATGGGGCCTCGTGGGCGTCATGCGCGGCGCGGAAATGTGCGAGGAATTCAACGACGCGCAACCTGGCCAGCCGTTTCGCGCCAGCGGCAAGCACCGCATCGAACCCGGCGAGGTCGACCGGCTCTCGCCCACGGTTGGCGACATCCACGTAGTGTCGAATGCGTTTGCCGACCGCCCTTCAGTGAGCATCCATGTCTACGGCGCCAACATCGGCGCGGTGAAGCGGCATGTGTTCGATGCCGCCAGCGGCGCGCCGCGCGAATTCATTTCCGGGTACCACAACACGGTCACTCCCAACTTGTGGGATTGCTCGCAGGAGGCACGATGAATCCCCGTTCCCCTGCCCAGCACGCCGCACCGGGCGAGCGCGGTTCTGGACGAAGCGCGGCCTCCTCCTCCACCAAGAGCCGGCGGTTCCAGTTCGACAACACCTATTCGCGCCTGCCACCCCAGTTCCACACGCGCCTCGAGCCCACGCCGCTGCCCGACCCGTACCTCGTGGCGTTCAACCCCTCAGCCGGGGCGCTGATTGGCCTTGACCCGGCCTACGCGCGCGATCCGGAATTCACCGCCATCTTCGCCGGCAACAAGGTGCCTCCGGGAGCGGCCCCGCTCGCCGCGGTCTACGCCGGGCACCAGTTCGGCACGTTCGTCCCGCAACTCGGCGACGGGCGCGCGATCCTTCTCGGCGAAGCGCTCGGCCCTGATCGCCGCCGCTGGGACCTCCAACTGAAGGGCGCCGGGCGCACGCCGTATTCGCGCATGGGCGACGGCCGGGCGGTGTTGCGCTCGACCATCCGCGAGTACCTGTGCTCGGAGGCCATGCACGGGCTCGGGATTCCCACCACGCGCGCGCTGGCGATCACCGGCAGCGACGCCCCCGTGGTGCGCGAAACCATGGAAACCTCGGCGGTGCTCACGCGCATGGCGCCCTGCCACGTGCGCTTCGGCTCGTTCGAGGTGTTCTACCACCGCAAGCAGTACGATCAGGTACGCATCCTTGCCGATTACATTCTCGAACAGCATTTGCCCGAGCTGCTTACGGCCGAAAAACCCTACGTCGCGTTGCTCGCCGAAGTCATCCACCGCACCGCCGAGCTGGTCGCGCGCTGGCAGGCAGTCGGCTTCTGCCACGGCGTCATGAACACAGACAACATGTCGATCCTCGGCCTCACCATCGACTACGGCCCGTTCGGATTCCTCGACGGCTTCGACTGGAACCACGTCTGCAACCATTCCGACGACAGCGGCCGCTATGCCTACAACCGCCAGCCGCAGGTCGCCCACTGGAACCTGTACTGCCTGGGTCAGGCCCTGCTGCCGCTGATGGAGATGGAGGAGGCCG
>JBBQCV010000284.1:0-4523 GCA_038319115.1 Burkholderiales bacterium
CCAGTTGTGGCAGCGGCTTGCGGCCACCGCGATCGCGCTTGTGGCCTACCTGGTGATCACCAAACGCAACCTCCTCGTCGGCGTGCTGACCAGCGCCGCTGCGATGTACGTCCTGCTGCGCCTGGGCTAAAGCACGCCGGCTGCACGCAGCGCGGCAATATCCGCTTCGCTCTTGCCGAGCAATCCACGCAGGACCTCATCGGTGTGCTGCCCCACCAGCGGGGGCGCCAATTTGTATTCGACCGGGGTGGCCGAAAAACGCATCGGGCTCGCCACCGTGGAGAGCTTGCCCGCCACAGGGTGGTCCATCTCGATCCGGATGCCGCGCGCCTTCACCTGCGGCTCCGCGTAGACCTGGGCGAGGGTGTTGATCGGCCCGTTGGGCACGCCGGCAGCTTCCAGAGCCTCGACCCACTCCCGCGTAGTGCGCTTGGAAAACACTCCCTGCAGCAGTCGCGTGAGCTCGACCCGGTTTTCCACCCGCTTGCCGTTCGAGGCGAAACGCGGATCGTCGATGTACTGCGTGCAGCCGGCGGCTTCGCAGAACTTGCGATACAGGTTGTCGTTGCCGCACGCGAGGATGACGTCGCCGTCGGCGGTCTTGAACGGCTGGTAGGGGACGATGTTGGGGTGCAGGTTGCCGATGCGCTTGGGCGGTACGCCGGTGGAGAAGTAGTTGGTGTTCTGGTAGGCGAGCAGCGCGATCTGCGAGTCGAGCAGGGCGAGGTCGAGGTGCTGGCCGATGCCGGTTTCCGCACGGTGCGCAAGCGCCGCGCAAATGGCGATCGACGCGTACATGCCGGTAATGATGTCGGCCACCGGGACGCCGGCGCGCTGCGGCCCGCCGCCGGGCGCACCGTCGGGCTCGCCGGTCACGCTCATCATGCCGCCCATGCCCTGCACCATGAAATCGTAGCCCGGATGCTCGCGATACGGGCCGGTCTGGCCGAAGCCTGTGACCGAGCAATAGATCAGGCGCGGGTTGATGGCCTTGAGGTCGTCATAGCCCAGCCCGTAGCGCGCGAGGTCGCCGAACTTGTAGTTCTCGATGAGCACGTCGCTCACACGCGCAAGCTCACGCACCACGGCCTGGCCTTCGGGCTTGGACAGGTTGAGCGACACCGACTTCTTGCCGCGATTGGCGGCGGTGAAGTAGGCCGAGTCCTTCGAGTCGCGCCCCTCCTTGTCCTTTACCCATGGCGGGCCGAAAGCGCGCGAGTCGTCGCCGGTTTTGGGACGCTCGACCTTGATGACTTCAGCGCCGAGGTCGGCGAGGTTCTGTCCGGCCCACGGGCCGGCCAGCACGCGGGAGAGGTCGAGCACACGGATATGCGACAGCGGTCCGGCCATGGTCGGGCTTCCTTGCGAAGGATTTTGTCAGGTCCGGATTATCCCCGGATTTCCGGCGCTGTCGGGGTCACACCGCAGGTCAGGGTTCTTCGGCGGGCGAGAGCTTCGTGCGCAACAGGTTACGCGCGTGGCGTGACGAGGCGATGGCGCGGTTATGCGCGAACTCCTCGTGGTTCTTCTCGATGTCGTCGAGGTCGTAGACGTAGTTCACCATGAAGCCTGCCGCCTCGCGCAGGCCCTTGGGCGACACATCGCCCAGCCAGTTCACCCGCTCCAGGCGCGCGCCATTGTTGAGATGGAAACGCGCCACGGGATCGCGCGGCTTGCCGGAGGAATGTTTGGCCGTCAGCAGGTAAGTGGCCACCGCCTTGGACAGTATCGGGCGCAGGCGTGCTTCGACGTCCGCAGTCAATACCCAGTCCGGTTGCTCGAGCGCCTTGAGCGCTTCGATCTCCACCTCCGACAGCGCTGCCTTGGCATCGCGCGCCATCCAGTGCACGAAGCCCGGCACCGGCGAGAGGGTGACGAAGGTCTTGAGGTGGGGCATTTCGCGCCGCAGTTCGTCGACCACCTGCTTGATGAGGAAATTGCCAAACGACACGCCCTGCAGGCCGGCCTGGCAATTGGAGATTGAATAGAACACTGCGGTGGTGGCCCGCTTCGGGTCGATCGGCAGGCGTGATGTATCGAGCAGCGGAGCGATGGCTTCGGGGATGGCGCGGGTCAGCGCGACCTCGACGAAGATCAGCGGCTCGCCCACCAGCGTGGGATGGAAAAAGGCGAAACACTTGCGGTCGGCCGGGTCGAGGCGGGCGCGCAACTCCGTCCAGCCGTCGATTTCGTGCACCGCTTCGTACTGGATGATCTTTTCCAGCACCGCCGCCGGGGTCGACCAGTTGATGCGCTTGAGCACCAGGAAACCGCGGTTGAACCACGACACGAACAGGTGCTTGAAGTCGGCGTCGATTCTCCGGAGCTCGGGGTGGCCGGGAATCCAGCGCAGCACGTCTTCGCGCATGCGCACCAGCACCGCCGTGCCGCCGGGCGCGAGGTTCAGGCGGCGCAGCAGTTCCTGCAGGCGCGCCTCGGCCGATTCGTGCAGGCGGCGCGCGAGCTCAGGGCTGGGGTCGGCGGAATATTTCGCTATCGCCTCGTCGATGCGCTGGGCGTCGGCGCCGAAGCGTTCGGCGAGCAGCTTGAGGAACTCAAGCTTCACCTCGGGTGCCGCGCTGGTGTAAGCATCGAGCAGTTCGCGCGCGCGCGCCACGCCGGAGGCCTCACCGCGCTCCGAGATCAGGCCCTCGGCCAGCGCGCCAAGCTCCTCCTGGCGGGAGGAAAACAGTCGGCTGAGGAATCGCGGCGCCATGGCGTGAATCTACCTCAGCGCGATGCGGGGGACAGCCCTTTTCACCACAGACTGACCACCATGCGGATCGCGATGGCGTAAAGCGTCAGCGCAAAGACGATGCGCAGGCCCTTGATGGGCATGCGGTGCGAGGCGCGCGCACCGAGCGGCGCAAAGAAAACGCTCGGGATCACGATGAGGGCCAGCGCTGGCAGATAGATGAAGCCAAGGCTCCACGGGGGAAGGGGGCCGGCGCGCAGGCCGGCGAAAACATAACCGATGCTGGCCGCCAGGCCGAGAGGGAACCCTATGGCAGCGGCCGTGCCGACCGCGCGTTTGAGCGGCACGTTGCACCACACCATGAATGGGATGGTCATGAAAGCCGCGCCGGCCGCCACAAAGGCGGCCAGAAACGACACCAGCGTGCCCACTACGCCAAGGACTAACCGTCCCGGGAGGACCCGGGTGCCTGCCGGCTTGAGGTTGAAAAACATGTTGGTCGCGGCATAGAAGATGAATGCGGCAAAGAAGATTGCCAGCGGCCGCCCGGGGATCAGGCCCGCCACCAGGGCCGCTCCCATTGCGCCGACCGCGAGCCCCGGGAGCATGCCGACGACGATGGTCCAGTCGACGCCGCCACGCACATGGTGTGCGCGAACGCTCGAGACGGAGGTGAACGGGATCGTCGCCATTGAGGTTGCGAGCGCCATGTGCATGAGGTGCTCCTGCGGGAATCCCGCCGCAGGCCCCTGGGCGGTGAACATGAAGAGCAGGATCGGCACCAGGATCATGCCCCCGCCGATTCCCAGCAGGCCGGCCATGAAGCCGACCACTGCGCCAATTGCGAGGAACACCCACCACAGGTCCATGCCTCAGCGCTCCAGCAGTCGGTGGACGAGTTCGGCAAAGCCGGCGCCCGCTTCGCTCGGCGTGACGTAGGCCGGCGGTGAAGCGAGAAGCGCGGCGAACCGGCGCACGTTGGCGACCCCGACCGACAGGGGGAAATACGCGAACATCGGCGCGTCGTTGGGTGAATCGCCAGCATAGGCGAACTGCGTGCGCTCGGCGTCGAGGTCGACCCCGAAGCACTCATGCGCCAGCGTGCGCGCCATGCCCAGCTTGTCGTAGTCGCCGAACCAGCCATTGACATGAATGGAGCTGATCTTGGCCGTCATTCCTGCTGCACGCATGCGCTCGGCGATGCATTCGGCGGCGGCCAGCGGTAGCGGCGGCACGTCTTCGCAGAAATCGATGGCGAGGTCGGTTTCGCGGTACTGCTGGTCGGAGGCCACCGCGCATCCGGGGACTGCCGCAATGACATCGGCCTGGATGGCTTCGAGGCGCTTGCGGTTTGCCGCGCGCGCCGCCGCATCCTGCACGAACCGCTTCACCATGCTGCGCCGTGCGGCGTCGTAGCGAAAATAGAATGCCCCGTTCTCGCCGACCACCGCATCCACGGGCCACATGCGTGCAATGTGGTCGCACCAGCCGGCCGGGCGTCCCGTCACCGGGATCGCGATTCGGCCGGCGCGCTTCCAGTGCTCGAGCGCTGTGTAGGCGGCGGCCGTCAGGCGACCCTCGGTAGTGAGCGTATCGTCGATATCGAAAAACAGGCCGCGCACCGGGGCGATGTCCTTCGCGCCCAATTCGGCAAGGGGACGCATCTTGCCTTCACCGGAATGGGTTGCGCTCACCGCGCCGCCATCCACTCGGCGACACGATACGCCTGCGGACCGGTGAGGTGGAGGCCGGCCTTGGTGCGCCGCCACAGGACGTCCTCGGCGGCGACAGCCCATTCCTGCGCCATGAGGTATTCGACTTCGCGTGC
>JBBQCV010000285.1:0-4488 GCA_038319115.1 Burkholderiales bacterium
AGAAGCCCAGGCAGCGCTCGACCGCGGGTTCATGCAGCAGGCGCTCGCGCTCGCTCATCGCGCGCAGGCGGCCGGTGAAGTGCCCGTCGGCGCGGTGGTCGTCAAGGATGGGCAGGTAGTGGGGGAGGGATGGAACCACCCCATCTCCAGCGCCGATGCCACTTCGCATGCGGAAACCGAGGCCATCCGCGCGGCCTGCGGCGCACTTGGCAACTACCGCATACCCGGCACGACTCTCTATGTAACGCTGGAGCCCTGCGTGATATGCTCCGGCGCGATCCTGCATGCCCGCATCGGGCGGGTGGTGTACGGCGCGAAGGACCCGAAAACCGGCGCGTGCGGTAGCGTGCTCGATCTCTTCTCGCAGCCGAAACTCAACCACCATTCCACGGTGGAAGCGGGCGTGATGGCCGAAGAAAGCTCGCTGATGCTGAAGACGTTTTTTGCGGGGCGCCGATGAGGATCGAAATCGATGTGGCCAACCAGCGCCTGACATTGTTCGACGCTGCAGGCGATGCGCTGCGGAGCTACCTTGTTTCCACCGCCACCAACGGGGTGGGCGAGCAGTTCGGCAGCAACTGCACCCCGCGCGGCCGTCATATCGTGCGGGCCAAGATTGGGGCGGGGCGTCCCTTGCGCACGGCGTTTCGCGGTCGCCGCCCCACCGGTGAGATCTGGACGCCCGAACTCCACGCCGCCCAGCCGGGTCGCGACTGGATGCTTACGCGCTTGCTCTGGCTGTCCGGATGCGAACCCGGGATCAACCGGCTGGGCGCGGTCGACACGATGCGGCGCATGGTCTATATCCATGGCTCGGCGGATTCCGCGCCGATGGGCGTGCCCGGCTCGCACGGCTGCGTGCGCATGCGGAACGAAGACGTGGCCGAGCTGTTCGACCTGGTGCCGCCTTACACCGTGGTGGACATAATCGCTTAAAAGTCAATATTCAATCTTCAAAGAGTCAATCGCAGAGCGGCTCTCCTGTCAATTTACTTTCCGTAATTGACAAACCTGATATGTCATTAGCGGGTTGAGCCCAGCGGCGCACCGCTTAAGCGCTTCTTGCGACCGTCGCGGACTTCCCCTCGCGCTCCGCTTCGCACCCCTCGTTCGGCCGGCGGCGATGCATGCCCTGGTTCTCGACCTGGCCGGCTTTCAGCCTTTGCGCGCGAGGAGGGCGGCGACTCCGGCGCGGTCGGGCGCCTGCAGCACGCCGCGCTCGGTGACGATGGCCGTGATGAGGTCCGCGGGTGTCACATCGAAGGCAGGGTTGCGCACCGCCACGCCCTCGGGTGCCCATCGCAGGTCGCGGTACCCCGTGACCTCGCTGGCGGGCCGCTCTTCGATCGGGATATGCGTGCCGTCGGCGATGGCGGCATCGAAAGTGGAAACGGGCGCCGCGACATAAAAAGGCAGTCCATGGCGCCGCGCCAGCACGGCGAGCGTGTAGGTGCCGATCTTGTTGGCGGTGTCGCCGTTGGCCGCGATGCGGTCCGCGCCGACGATGACGAGGTCGACTTCGCCGCGGCTCATGAGGTGGCCTGCCATGCTGTCGGTGATCAGCGTCACGGGAATCTTTTCCTGCACCATTTCCCATGCCGTCAAGCGCGCGCCCTGCAGGTACGGCCGCGTCTCGTTGGCGAGCACCGAGAGCGACTTGCCCTGGTCACGCGCCGAGCGTATGACGCCGAGCGCGGTGCCATGCCCGGCGGTGGCCAGCGCGCCTGCATTGCAATGGGTCATGACCCTCGCGCCGTCGGCGATCAGGTCCGCGCCATGCGCGCCCATGGTGCGGCAGTCGGCAAGGTCGGAGGCAAAAATTGCCAGCGCCTCGGCCTCGGCGTCGGCCGCGCCGTGCATGCGTTCGAGCGCCCAGAAGAGGTTTACCGCCGTCGGGCGGCTCGCCGCGAGGACGGCTTCGGCATCGGCAAGATTGGCGTTGCGTTTGGCGTCGAGTGCCATCCCGAATGCAGCCGCGCACCCGATGGCGGGCGCGCCGCGCACCACCATGTCCCTGATCGCGGCAGCGGTCTCGGCCGCGGTGCGGCAGGTGACGTAGACGGTTTCCGCCGGCAGCCTGCGCTGGTCGAGCAGTTCGAGCCGGTCGCCCAGCCAGCGCAGCGTGTCGACGCCCATCAGCCGGCCCCGCGCATCAGACCACCCGCTCGTTGCCGCCATCGACCGGCACTTGCGCTGCAGTCGTCTTGGCGAACAGCGGGCCGCACATTTCCGCGGCGAGTTCGGCCACGTCTCGCGAGGCGACTTCGGTTTTAAGCAGGTTGTTGGTGCGGTATTGCTCAACGGTGAGGTTATAAGCTTTTGCCCGTGCCGCCAGCACCTCGTCGGTCCAAAGCGCGGTGTCGTACACCGCGTTAGGATGGAGCGAATTGATGCGGATGCGGTCCTTGCCCCATTCGAGCGCCGCAACGCGCGCGAGCTGGTTCATCGCCGCTTTGGAAGCGGAATACGCTCCGGCGCCCGGTCCGGGCGCCGGCACGTTTTTCGACCCGATCACCACGATGCGCCCGCCGCGGTGCGCAAGCTTGAGCAGCGGGTGGCAGGCCTGCATCAGCGCGAGGTTGGCTTCCACGTTGACGGCCATCGTGCGATGCCACGTAGCGGGCGCGATGTCCTGGATCGATTGCGAGGAGGGGAAGATGCCGGCGTTGAGCACCAGCATGTCGACCCCGCCGAACTCGCGCGTTGCGCGATCGAGGGCCGTGCCCACCGCGTTCCGGTCGGTAAGGTCGCATCGGATGCCGAGGAAGTCCGGACGTTTCGCCTGCGTCTCCACCGCCGGGTTGAGGTCGAGCGCCACCACTGCGGCACCGCGCCTGAGAAAACTATCCGCACACGCCTTGCCGATGCCGGACGCCGCGCCGGTGACCACCACGACCTCGCCCGCGAACACCGGGGCTGCACCGCCTTTGCGTAGCTTGGCCTGCTCGAGATCCCAGTATTCGACTTCGAACAGGTTGGGCTCGGGCAGGGCGCGCCATCCGCCCAGGCCTTCGGCGCGCATGAAGACATCGATGCTGTGATCGTAGAGTTCGGCCACGATGGCGGCGTCCTTGGCCGTGCGACCGGCGGCGGCCATGCCGATGTGCGGATCGAGCACCATGCGCGGCGCCGGATCGAGCATGGTCTTCGGCTCCTTGGCGAGCGGGGCGTTGCGTTCGAAGTACGCGCGGTATGCGTTCGAATACGCGTCCACGTCGCGGCCGAGCATGGGCACGACCTTGGTGCGGATCACGTGATCCGGCGTGGCCGGGCCCTGCTGCGAGATGCGCTTCACCTCGGGGTGCTGCGCAAACGCCAGGAACTTGGCGCTGTCACGCACGGTGACGATCATCGGGTTGCCCGCAGCGCCTGAAATCGCTTGGCGAAGCGACGCGATTTCCTCCCGCGGCACAGGCACCAGCGGTTTTGCCGCATAAGCAATATTCCAGCTCTTGCGCCCGTCGAGGTACTTCTCGGCCTCGGTCACCAGGCCGATCATGCGTTCGTAGGCCTCGCGCGCATCGTCCCCCAGCGAAAAGATGCCGTGGTTCATGAGCACCATGCCGATGGTGTTGCGGGTGGCCTGGCGCGGGAATTCGCGTGCGCACATCGCCGCCAGGTCGAAACCGGGCATGACATAAGGGATCACCACGACCCGGTCTGCGAACACATCGCGGACGCGCCGGGCCCCTTCGGGCGCATTGGTGATCGACAGCACCGCATCGGCATGCGTGTGGTCGACATACCGCGCCGGCAGGAGGCCGTGCAGGATGGTTTCGATCGACGGGGCCGGCGCGCCGGCGCGCGTCATGTGCGTGCCCAGCTCGTTGACCATCTGCGGGTCGGACAGGGCGGGCAGGGCGGCCAGGCGGCGCACGTAGTCGAGCTGGACGGGGGAAAATCCAGCCGCCTCGATGGTCTCCAGGTCCCAGCCGCTGCCCTTCACATACAGGATCGGCTCGGTTTCCCCGAACAGGTTGCGGTCCTCGAGCTTGACCGAGGTATTGCCGCCGCCGTGCAGCACGAGGGATTTGTCGCGCCCGAGCAGGCGCGAGGTATATACGCGCGGCCCGAGGGGGCCGGCGTGCGTGGACGCTTCGGCGTCGTTCCAGAGACTTTTCATGCGGGGGGATGGTCGGCGAAAGGGCGCAATTTTATACTGCCCCCATGCTGGCACTGCAGACCATGGCGTGGGAAGAGGCGAAGCGCGATGCCGCGCCGATCCGTTTCGCGGTGTTCGTCGAGGAGCAGGAGGTGCCCGCAGAGATGGAGCTTGACGACAACGACGCGGTTTCGCTGCATGTCGTTGCGCACGAAGGCGAGCGTGCGGTCGGCACGGGCCGCCTGCTGCCCGATGGCCATATCGGTCGCATGGCCGTGCTCACGGACGCCCGGGGCCGTGGGGTGGGCGCGGCGATGCTGGTGCGCCTGATGGAGGCAGCGCGGGAGCGCGACGACCGGGAGGTCGTGCTCGAAGCGCAGGTACAC
>JBBQCV010000286.1:0-4425 GCA_038319115.1 Burkholderiales bacterium
GAACGACTGGAACTCCCAGCGCGTGCCGGCCTGCAGCGCATCGAGGTCCATGCCCTCGACGACCGACAGGTTTTTCACCATCGTGTCGCGGCGCTCCGCCGGGCAGGGCGCGATGCCGAAGCCGCAGTTGCCCATGATCGCCGTGGTCACGCCCAGCGACGGCGAGGGCGACAGGGTCGGGTCCCAGGTCACCTGTGCATCGTAGTGGGTATGCAGGTCGACGATGCCGGGCATGAGCGCGAGCCCCTGCGCGTCTACTGTTTCGCGCGCCGCGCCGATCTTACCTATTTCGACAATTTTACCGTCCGTGACGCCGACGTCGGCTACGCGGCCCGGCGCCCCCAGGCCGTCGTAGACCGTGGCGCCGCGAATGACCAGGTCATGGCTCATTGCGACTTCATTCCGGTTTGACCTCTGCCGGAAACTGGAGGACGAGGATCGCCGCTCCCTCGCAGCCTGCGCGCAGCTCTACCGGGTCCTCCTCGGGCGTCACAAACACGGTCGCCCAGCGCGGCAGAATTTCGCCGCCTTGCGATTCGGCCGGCGATTCGCCTATCGAGGCGCTTCCGTCGGCCACGACGTAAAAGCGCCCGAGGCCGCCGGGATGCACGGGGGCTTGCAGTGTCCCGCCGGGCGGGAGGTGCGCGACCCACCCGCCGATGCCGTCGGGCTGCGGCGCGAACAGTTCGTCGCACGCCGCCTCGGTGCGCTCGCGCGCGCCGCCCAGCGTCACCTGCGCGCCGAGCAAATGGCGCTTGGGAACGTCCTTCTGCATCTCGCTGCGTGCCCCGGGCAGGAACCTGGCGCCAAAATCCATGCGCGGGCGCAGGGTGAAGTACCACAGCCCGTGGGGCCCGGCCGTGATCGGTCCGTAGCCGGTGTGCGCCCCCGCGTAGTGGACCGTGAGCGGCTGGACCGGGTGGCGTCCCAGCGATCCCCCGCCCTGCACTATCACCTGGAATTCGTTCTGCAAGTGGAAGTGCGGCAGGATCACCGAGTCGGCATCCTGCTCGACGAGGAACGACTGCGGCGAAAGGGGGACTTCGGGGCTTTCGCCCGGCGTCTCGAGAAAGACGCTTTTGTAGTACCCGGTGCCGTTGGCCAGCGTGAACTTGCTGCGGCTGGCGGCGGCGCGGTCGTGGGTGCCGGTCATGATCATCGGGGGTTGCCTCCTGGACCCGATTTTAAGCCCACGTCCGCCCCGCCGCTCGTCTCCCGTACGGTTAGTTCGCGCCGGCGGATGGGCGTTTCGTCGCATGCGACTCGCCCGCCTGCGCGCCTCGCCTACCCTCTACCCCTACAATCCCGACGACAGCAAAGGAACTCCCATGGAAGACAAAGACCTCATGCGCATCGCCCGGCGCCGCGCCCGCGCCAAGTTCGGATTCATGATCCACCTCACGGTGTTCGTGGCCGTCAACGCGATGCTCTATTTCATCAACCAACGCGCCACTCCGGGTGTGGCGTGGTTCGCCTTTCCGCTGGGCGGATGGGCGCTGGGCCTCGCCATCCACGGCCTGGTGGTGTTCACCACGACATCGGGCCTGCGCGAGCGCATGGTCGAGACCGAAATGCGCCGCCTGCGCGCGCAGAACCCGCCCGCCGGGCTCTGATCGCGACATGCGCCTGGCTGCCCGGACCGGGATCGCGCGCTACCTGCTCGGCACGGTCGTCTTCAGCACGGCAATCGCGGCCGCGCTCACGGCGTACGGCTCGCACCGGCACGGCTTCGGCCAGAATTTCGTCTACAGCCAGTGCATCGGGTTGCTCACCTATGCCACGATCGATTATTCCCGCCATAAACTGTGGCCGGGCGCGGCGCCCACTCTCGCGCGCATGGCCAGCGTCGTCGCGCTTGCCGCACCGGTCGGTTGGTTCGGCGGCTCGTTCGTTGCGAGCCGGCTGCTGGGCGAGTCGTGGGGGCCGGGCGCGCTCGGTTTCGACGCAGTGATCGGGTTCCTGGCGCTGACCGCCGGCGCGGGCCTTGCCGGCGCATTTTATTTCTGGACCCGCGAACAGCTCATGGCAAGCGAGCGTTCTGCCGCCGAGGCGCACCTCAAGCTGCTGCAGGCGCAGATCGAGCCGCACTTCCTGTTCAATACCCTCGCCAACCTGCAGGCGCTCATTGCCATCGACCCGCCCCGCGCGCAGGAAATGCTTCGCCACCTCGACGGCTACCTGCGCGCGACGCTCGCGACCACGCGCGCCGAGCACGGCACTTTGGGCGAGGAATTCGCACTGCTCGATTCGTACCTCGAAATCCTGGCGATCCGCATGGAGGCGCGCCTCAAGTACGAGTTGGACCTGCCGCCGGCGCTCGCACCCGCGCGCCTGCCGCCCATGCTGCTGCAGCCGCTGGTGGAAAATGCCATCCGCCACGGGCTCGAGCCCCGGGTGGAGGGCGGCACGGTGCGCGTCGCCGCCAGCGAAAAGAATGGCGTGCTCGCGCTGGTGGTGGAGGACACGGGCCAGGGATTGGGCCAGGGCGGCGCCGGCGGCACGGGCGTGGGGCTGGCCCATGTGCGCGAACGGCTGGCGGCGGTGTATGGCAAGGAGGCATCGATGCGGGTCGAGGACAACGATGGACCGGCAGGTGGCGTGCGCATCACGCTGCGCCTGCCGCTGGAACGATGAATCCGCGCGCGCTCATCGCCGAAGACGAGCCGCTGCTGGCCGCGGCACTCAAGGCCGGACTTGAAGCCGCATGGCCCGAGCTCGAGGTGGTGGCCGTCGCTCCCAACGGCATCGAAGCGCTGCGGCTGATCCAGTCGGAGCGCCCGGACGTGGCCTTCCTCGATATCCGCATGCCCGGCCTGACCGGGCTCGAGGTGGCGGCTGAGCTTGCCGACCGGCTCGAGCCCGGCGTGCCGGTGCCGCGGCTGGTGTTCGTCACCGCGTATGACGAATTCGCCCTCAAGGCGTTCGACCTCGCGGCGGTGGACTACCTGCTGAAGCCCGTCAGCGCGGCGCGGCTGGCGAAGTCCATCGAGCGTTTGAAACAGGCCCTGGCGGGCCATGCCCCAGTGGCAAATCAAGGCGTGCCGGGTGGGGGCGGCGACGAGCTTGCGCTGCTGGTCGCCAGGTTGCAGCGCGTGATGGGCGCCGCACCGGCGCCCATCGGCGAGCCGCTGCGCATCCTGCGCGCGGCCGTGGGCAATACGGTGCGCATGGTGGCAGTGGAGGACGTGTGCTATTTCCAGTCGGCCGACAAGTACACGAGCGTAGTGACGCGCGAGGCCGAACTCCTCATCCGCACGCCGCTGAAGGACCTGCTCGGGCAGTTGCCGTCGGAGCGCTTCCGCCAGATCCATCGCGGGACCATCGTGAACCTTGCCGAGGTCGCCTCGGCCACGCGCGACGAGTCGGGCCGCGTCTCGGTGCGGCTCAAGCACCGCAAAGAGAGCCTCCCGGTCAGCCGGGTGTTCGCCGACCTGTTCCGGGCGCAGTAATAAAAAAAGGCGCGCCACCTGGCGCGCCCAAAAAAACCGGAACTGAACGGTAGTCGTTACTTCTTGTCGGCGCGCGCGGCCTTGGCCGCATGGCGGTCGGACTTGAGCTTTTCGCGGTCGGCCTTCATGTGGTCGCGGTCTGCTTTCATCTTGTCGCGGTCGGCGTGCAACTTGGCACGGTCTGCGGCCACCGCCTCCTTGTTGCCGGCCGCGCGATCGGCCTTGAGCTTCTCGCGGTCGGCCTTGACGGTCTCGCGGTCGGCTTTCATGGTTTGCGCGTCGGCCTTGACTGCGGCGCGATCGGCCTTGAGCGTGCCGGCGGCCGGAGCCTGGGCCAGCGCGGTCCCGCCGAACGAAGCCATCAGCGCGATGGCGAGGATATTGAGCGTCTTGTTCATGTTCCATTCCCCCTTTGCCTAGCGTTTTCCGCCGCCGGAGGGCGCCGGACCTGCATTTAACGCGCGCCGCGCCGGACGGTGTACCACCCGTCGGACGCGGCGCCCGGGTGCTGCTTACTTCTTCGCTGCGACGGCGGGCGTGGTCACCGTGGTGGTGGTGGTGGTCGCGGGCACGGCGGGCTTCGGAGCGGCAGCCATGTCGTGCTTGGCCTTGGCTTCGGCTTTGGCATCGGCCTTGGCTTTGGCTTTGGCGGCCTTGGCTTCGGCTGCGGCCTTGGTTTTGGCGGCCTTGGCTTCGGCTGCGGCTGCCTTGGCGTCGGCTGCGGCCTTGGCTTTGGCGGCCTTGGTTTCGGCTGCGGCTGCCTTGGCGTCGGCTTTCACGTCGGCCTTGGCTTCCTTGGCGTCGGCTTTGACTTCGGCCTTCGCTTCCTTGGCGTCGGCTTTCACCTCGGCCTTGGCTGCCTTGGCGTCGGCTTTCACCTCGGCCTTGGCTTCGGTCTTGGCACCGGCTTTCATGTCGGCCTTGACGGCAGGGGCCTGGGCGAATGCAGCACCGCCGAAAGCCAGAAGTGTTGCGA
>JBBQCV010000287.1:0-4411 GCA_038319115.1 Burkholderiales bacterium
TGGCACTTGCAGTTCCTTTGGGATCGGACTCTCTGTGTGCGCTTTCAAGTACTATCGCTACTTCCGGTGAGCGAATATGACCAGTTGCTCCGGGTCCGTATTAAAGGACAGGAGGCGGGTAAATGGTCCCGGACTCGGCGAATCGCCGGCCGCTTTCTTCGGACCGTGCCTCGCAACTCAAAGCAAGCGGCCAATTATATGCAAAATGAACGAGTTAAGTAAAGCTCGGGCGACGCTGCTTGAAGTCGGCGAGGAAAGCTCCGGCCAACGGATCGACAATTTTCTCATCCGCCGGCTCAAAGGAGTCCCCAAAAGCCACGTTTACCGGATCCTGCGCAGCGGCGAGGTCCGGGTCAACAGCGGGCGCATCAAGCAGGACTACAAGCTGCGGGAGGGCGACAAGGTCCGCGTCCCCCCGGTCCGAATCGCCACCGCCGAGCAGAAATCGGCCCCGCCCAGGCTGACCTTGCCCATTCTTTACGAGGATGACGCCCTGATCGTCATCGACAAGCCCTCCGGGGTTGCCGTCCACGGCGGCAGCGGCATCAGCTTCGGCGTGATCGAGACCCTGAGGGCTGAAAGGCCCAAGGCGAAATTCCTCGAGCTTGCCCACCGCCTCGACCGGGATACCTCCGGGCTGCTTGTGATCGGCAAGAAGCGCAGCGCGCTGGTCGAACTGCACCGGATGCTCAGGGACGGCGAAATCCGCAAGGACTATGTGGCTCTTGTGAAAGGGCGGTGGAAAGGCGGCGCGCGCAAAGTCGACGTCCCGCTGCACAAGTACGTCACTGCGGAGGGCGAGCGTCGGGTCAGCGCGCGCGAGGACGGCGCCCGCGCGATCACCCGGTTCAATCCCATTGCGATCGGCGATGCCACCTCGGCGCTGGAAGCGCGGCTGATGACCGGGCGCACCCACCAGATCCGCGTGCATGCGGCGCACATCGGGCACCCGATCCTCGGCGACGACAAGTACGGCGACTTCGACCTCAACCGCGTGCTCGTAAAACAGGGCGTGCGGCGCCTATTCCTGCATGCGCAGAAGTTATCATTGCAGCATCCGCTCACCGGCGCGGGCCTGGAGTTCGAGGCACCGATGCCATCCGACATGCAACGCTTCCTCGCCTCGCTCCTCAATGCCACCGACTGATCCGCGCTATCGCCTCATCGTGTTCGACTGGGACGGAACCCTCATGGATTCGGCCAGCGGCATTGCCGCCTGCATCCAGGAAGCCAGCCGGGAGATGGGCCTGCCGGTGCCGACGCACGAGCGCGCCAGCCATGTCATCGGCCTGGGCCTGCGCGATTCGCTGCGCTTCGCCGTGCCCGAGCTGGCCGAAAGCGACTATGCGGCGTTTGCCGACCTGTACCGGAAGCATTTCCTCGCCCGCGAGACCGGGATGGCGTTGTTCGACGGCGCCAAGGAGCTGCTGACGGGCTTGCGCGATTCGGGCTATGCCCTGGCCATCGCCACCGGCAAGAGCCGCCGCGGGCTCGACCGCGCGTTGCTCGCCAACGGCATCACCCCGCTGTTCGCCGCCTCGCGCTGCGCGGACGAAACCACGCCCAAGCCCCATCCGGCGATGCTGCACGAACTCATGCAGGAGCTGTCCCATCGTCCCGAAGAACTGCTCATGATCGGCGACACCTGCCATGACCTCGAGATGGCGGCCAGCGCGCGTGTCGATGCAGTGGCCATCACCCACGGCGCGCATCCGGAAGCGGACCTGCGCGCGCGAGCCCCCAAGGGCGTGGTCGCGAGCATTCCGGAACTCGGCGCATGGCTAGCGGCGAACGCGTGATCTGCGCTGCGGGCGAACTCGCGGAGGCGGGGCAGGGCGTTCGCTTCGAAGTCGACTACAGGGGCCAGACCGCGCCCGCCTTTGCGGTAAGGTACGAAGGTCGCGTGCACGCGTATCTCAACCGCTGTTCGCATGTGGCAATGGAACTGGACTGGCAGCCCGGCGCTTTTTTCGATGCGCAAGGGCGCGATTTGATATGCTCGACCCACGGCGCCCTGTACTCGGCGTCGACCGGGAAATGCCTTGGCGGCCCCTGTTCGGGCGGACCGCTCGTCAAACTTGCCGTCGAGGAACGTGACGGCTTCATCGTGCTGAAGGATTCGTCGAATGGCTGACAATGGTGGTCATTGGGAACGCGACATGCTCGAGCGGCTCGCGCTTGCCGGCCTCAAGGAGCAGCGCACCGCGCGTCGTTGGGGCATCTTCTTCAAGCTGCTGGGGTTCGCCTATCTCACGGTAGTCGTGTTCTTCGCATTCGACTGGAGCAAGACCGACGGCCTGACCGACGGCAAGCATACGGCGCTGGTCGAGATCAGCGGGATCATCGCTCCGGGCACCGACAACAGCGCCGAGAAGATCAACAACGCGCTGCAGGCCGCCTTCAAGGACAGCAACACCCAGGGGGTAGTGGTTCGCGTCAACAGCCCCGGCGGCAGCCCGGTCCAGTCGCAGAACATCTATGACGAGATGCGCCGCCTGCGCGTGAAGTACCCGGCGACCCCGTTGTATGTGGTGGTCGAGGATCTGTGCGCGTCCGGTGGCTATTTCGTTGCGGTTGCGGGCGACCGCATTTACGTCAACAAGTCGAGCCTGGTCGGGTCGATCGGGGTGCGCATGGACAGTTGGGGCGTCACCGGCCTCATGGACAAGATCGGGGTAGAGCGGCGCCTGCTCACCGCGGGCGAGAATAAGGGCTTCCTCGACCCGTTCCTGCCGATCGACGAGAAGCAGAAGGCCCACGCGCTAGCGATGCTCGACGAGATCCACCAGCAGTTCATCAAGGTGGTGCGCGAGGGCAGGGGCAAGCGCCTAAAGGAAACCCCGGAAATCTTCAGCGGGCTCATCTGGACCGGGCAGAAAAGCGTAGACCTCGGCCTCGCCGACGGGTTCGGCAGCCTCGAGTACGTGGCACGCGAGGTGATCAAGGCCGAGAACATCGTCGATTACTCGCAGAAGGAAAACCTGGCCGAGAAATTCGCGCGCCGCCTCGGCGCGGGCGCGGCAAGCTCGCTGGCCGAGTTCGCCGTGCGTTACTCCCCGTCCCTGCTTCGCTGAAAGGCCTAAACCACGCTGAGGCCGAAAGCCCCCAGCATGGTCGTTAGCGCAATCAGGGGAAGCCCGATGAGCGAGGTCGGGTCGTCTGTTTGCATGCGTTCGAGCAGCGCGATACCCAGCCCCTCGGCCTTGGCACTGCCCGCGCAGTCGTAGGGTTGCTCGCGCCGCAGGTAGGTTTCGATAATGAGGGAGTCGAGCCGGCGGAAATGCACGTCGCAGGCGACGACCCGCGAGTCGATACGGCCGGATGCTGTGTCCAGCAGGCAGACACCGGTATCGAATCGGGCAACGCGGCCCGACAGCCACGTTAGCTGGCCAACCGCGTTTTCGTGGGTGCCGGGCTTGTCGAGGCGGCGGCCGTCGCACGAGGCCACCTGGTCGGACCCGATGACCAGCGCGTCTGGGTAGGCCGCAGTCACGGCACAGGCCTTTGCCCGCGCCAGCCGCTCCGCCGTGGCAGCCGGTGTCTCGTCCTTCAGGGGCGCTTCGTCCACCTCGGGCCGGGCACACTCGAAGTCCAACCCCAGCCGCTCAAGCAGCTGCCGGCGATAGACCGAGGTCGATGCGAGCACCAGAGGCCGCGCCTGCGCCGGTTGTGTTTTAGACATGACTTTGTTTTGACACGGTTTTTCCGAACTGATATGATTTAGGGTTTACGCAATCGCTGCGGATGGGGCTTTGCGCGGCCTTTAGGCGCGCCGGCCGCAAAAATGGTTCGTGGCAGTCGGGGCAGAGGCGCATCCGGTGGGCAGATTCTCGCAGATCGACGGTCTCAGGTTTTCCGCGGTTGCGGGCCGCCTGGAAGGGCGAAGCCCGGCCGCGGAATTGGGGCGGTTGCAGGATTTGCTTGGCCCGGGTTCGAATGAAATCGCGTATGAAATCGCAGGCAGCCGCGACGACATGGGCAGGCCGGCGTTGCGGGTGCGGGCGAGCGGCGACTTGCAGCTGACCTGCCAGCGCTGCCTGAAACCGCTGGCGTTTGCGTTGCGGCTGGACGAATTGCTTGTGCTGGCGAAAAGCGAGGCCGAAATCGAGGCCGAGCCAGTCGATCCGGAGTCCCCGGACCGGGTGGTCGCCGGCAAGGAAATGGATGTGGGGACGTTGCTGGAAGACGAAATCCTTCTGGCGATTCCCTTTGCGCCGCGCCACGAGCACTGCTCGCCGGCCGACGCGGACAGGGGCGAAGCGAAGCCTTCGCCGTTTGCAGAGTTGCGCGGATTGCTCGACAAGGGCGGCCGGGCCGGAAATTGAACAAAGGAGTTTGACCATGGCAGTCCAGCAGAACAAGAAGTCACCGTCCAAGCGTGGCATGCACCGCGCCCACGATTTCCTCACCA
>JBBQCV010000288.1:0-4401 GCA_038319115.1 Burkholderiales bacterium
ACGTCTCGCCAGGCCGCCGAAGCCATGGCGCACCAGATCGCGCGCTTTCCGCAGGCCTGCATGCGCGCCGACCGGCGCTCGGTCTACCTGCAGCAGGGGCTGGGCGTGCGGGCGGCCATGGAGGAAGAGTGGCGAAACGGCCTGCCGGCGTTCGCGGCCGAAGGGGCCGCGGGGGCCGCCCGGTTTGCCTCCGGCAAAGGCAGGCACGGCGACTTTTGGGACATTTGAATCGCAGGATTGTTCTACATTGAATTATGTTGAATCAATCGGAAAGCCATTCTCAAGGCAGTTGGATTGCCTTTTCTGGAAATTCTTCGGGTCCACGTCTCTGCGCCACCGCATCGAGCACCGCGAGGCGCTCCGGGTCAGTCATCGACCCCCAGCGGGCAATCTCATCGAGGGTGCGCCAGCAACCCGCGCACACGTCGCGCGCCGGGTCCATGCGGCAGACGTCCACACAAGGGGATTCGACCATCGGGGGCGCCGCGCGGCCCGGGTCAGGCCGCGGCGCTGCCGGCTTTGGCGCGCTTGGCCGCGATCGCGCGGCCGGCCTTGGAGCCTGGCTCGCGCTTGAGGATCGCGCAGATCCACTCGCCGGTCTCGACGACCTTGCCCAGGTCCACGCCGGTTTCGATACCGAGGCCCTGCAGCATGTAGAGCACGTCCTCGGTCGCCACGTTGCCCGAGGCGCCGGCCGCGTAAGGGCAGCCGCCCAGCCCGGCCACGGACGAATCGAACGTGGCTACGCCCAGCTCGAGCGACGCGTAGATGTTCGCCAGCGCCTGGCCGTAAGTGTCGTGGTAGTGGCCCGCGAGTTTTTCCACCGGGACCCCTTGGGCGACGGCCTCGATCATGCGCTGGGTCCTGAGCGGTGTGCCGGCGCCTATCGTGTCGCCGAGGGACACCTCGTAGCAGCCCATCTCGAACAGTGCTTTCGCCACCTCGGCCACTTTGGCCGGCGCGACCTCGCCTTCGTAAGGGCAGTCGAGCACGCAGGACACATAGCCGCGCACCTTGACCCCGGCACGCAGGGCGGCCTCGGCCACCGGCCGGAAGCGCTCCATCGATTCGGCGATCGAGCAGTTGATGTTCTTGCGCGAGAACGATTCGGACGCCGCGCCGAAGATGGCGACTTCCGTCGCGCCCGCCGCGTGCGCGGCCTCGAAGCCTTTCAGGTTGGGCGTGAGCACCGGGTAGGCCACGCCGGGACGCCGCCGGATGCCTTCCAGCACCTCGGTGTGGTCGGCCATCTGCGGGATCCATTTGGGCGAGACGAACGCGGTGGCCTCGATCGCCGGCAGCCCTGCGGCGCCCAGGCGGTCGATGAGTTCGAGCTTGACCGCGGTGGAGACCTCGCCCGGCTCGTTCTGCAAGCCGTCGCGCGGCCCCATTTCCACGATGCGAACGCGGGAGGGCAGAGGCATGTCCAAATTGTACCGCGCGCCCCTCGTCGGGGCGGGACCCGAGCAGGCACAATCACGCATATCGCTCCCCGGCGCGGGGCCTAACCCACTTCACCACGAGACCCCGTATGACCTCGCAAGCCCCGCTTCCCTGTTCCGCCATCCTCGCCGGCCGCGCGCCCCAGGACGCTCCCGTCACCGTCCGCGGCTGGGTGCGCACCCGGCGCGACTCCAAGGCCGGCATCTCGTTCGTCAACGTGTCCGACGGATCGTCGTTCCATCCGGTGCAGGTCGTGGCGCCCAATACCCTGCCGAATTACGCCTCAGAAGTGCAGCACCTTACCGCCGGTTGCGCGGTCGAGGCCACCGGCAGAATCGTCCCATCACCGGCCAAGGGGCAGCCGTTCGAGATGCAGGCCGACGCGCTCACGGTGGTCGGCTGGGTCGAGGATCCCGACTCCTACCCGATCCAGCCCAAGGCGCACTCGCTCGAGTTCCTGCGCGAAGTGGCCCACCTGCGCCCGCGGACCAACGTAATCGGCGCGGCCACGCGGGTGCGCCACACGATCGCCAAGGCGATCCACCGCTTCTTCGATGAGCGCGGCTTCTTCTGGGTCAACACGCCGATCATCACCGCCTCCGACGCGGAAGGGGCCGGGTCGCTGTTCCGGGTGTCGACGCTGGACCATGCCAACCTGCCGCGCACCCCGGATGGAAAGGTCGATTTCGGGCAGGATTTTTTCGGGCGCGAGGCCTTCCTCACCGTGTCGGGCCAGCTCAACGTCGAAACCTATTGCCTCGCGATGTCCAAGGTGTACACCTTCGGCCCGACGTTCCGCGCCGAGAACTCGAACACCAGCCGCCACCTCGCCGAATTCTGGATGGTCGAGCCCGAGATCGCTTTCGCCGACCTGTCCGACGACGCGAACCTCGCCGAGGCGCTGCTCAAGCACGTGCTGCACACGCTGCTGGAAGAGCGGCCCGAGGACATGGCGTTCTTCGACGAGCGCATCGAGAAGGGGCTGGTGGCCAAGCTGCAGGGCATCGTCGAATCGGAGTTCGCGCGCATGGAATACACCGAGGCGATCGCCATCTTGGAGAAGGCGAAGCAGAAATTCGAATTCCCGGTGCAGTGGGGCATCGACCTGCAATCCGAGCACGAGCGCTACCTCACCGAGCAGCACGCCAGGCGTCCGGTGATCGTCATGAACTACCCCAAGGGCATCAAGGCGTTCTACATGCGCTTGAATGACGACGACCGGACCGTGGCGGCCATGGACGTGCTCGCCCCGGGCATCGGCGAGATCATCGGCGGCAGCCAACGCGAAGAGCGCCTCGACGTGCTGGACGCGCGCATGGCCGAGGCGGGCCTCGACCAGGCGCATTACGGCTGGTACCGCGACCTGCGCCGCTACGGCAGCGTCCCACACGCCGGGTTCGGGCTGGGGTTCGAGCGCACCGTCGCCTATGTCACGGGCCTGTCCAACGTGCGCGACGTTATTCCCTTCCCGCGCACACCGGGTAACGCCAAGTACTAGGCGGGGTGGGGGGGGGCCGGTCAGGCGGTCATGCGCTCCGGTTCGCAGATGTCGCGCAGGAGCCGCCGGGTCGGCGTGTGCGTGCGCCCGTTGCGCACCACCAGCCGGGGCAACAGCCGCTGCCGGCCCACCAGTTCCACCTTGTGGCAGTCGCGGAACGTCCAGTCGCCCTCGAGCACGTCGAGCACGGTGATGTCGGCGCGGGTGCCCGGCCTGAGCGTGCCGATCTCTTCCATGCGCAGCACCTCCGCCGGATGCTCGGTGGTGGCGCGGATCACGAACGGCAGGTCGAAGCCCAGCGCGAGCAGTTTGGACATCGCGCCGCACAGGCTGTAATCGAGCGTGGTGTCGTTGTCGTGGCTGTGGAAGTCGCCGTGCAGGTCGGTGCTGATCGTGTACGGGTAGAGGCCGGCGTCCATCATCCGGCGCGCGGTGTCGAAACTGAAATTGATGCCGTGGCCGATGTCGAGGCGCACGCCGCTGGCCACCGCCTCGATGAGCTCGGGACAGGGCTTTTCGCGCACGCCGAGGATGCCGTCGTCGCGGCACGAAAAGCAGTGGGCGAGCAGGTCGCCCGGGCGCACATAGGCCAGCACCTGCGGCAGGACGGTGAGCGGGTCGGGGCGGTTCTGCTCGTTGACCGGGAACAGCTGGCCGGTGTGCAGGTACATCGGCAGTTGCATGCGGTCGGCGATCTCGCGTGCGCGGCGCAGCATCACGTCGCCCCAACTCGACCAGCTGCCCGACTCGCCGTGCGCCTTGATGCCGCGGATGATGTGGGGGAATTTTTCGATGAACCGCTGCATGACGTCGGTATCGATGTACTTGGGATCACGGTCGAACGGCCCGCCTTTGCAGCCGCGCAACGCGCCGGCCAGGTTGACCGACAGGAATGCCAGCGTCTCGGTGATCGCCGAATCGATGGCGATGGCCTTGAATCCGTCGAAGGTCCATGCTCCGCAGCTGCCCTGATCGACGACGGTCGTGCAACCTGAATTGATGCCCGCATCGTCGGTGGGCAGGCCGAAATCGGTCACGTGGCGGTACACATGCACGTGCAGGTCGATGAGACCGGGGGCGACGACCGCGCCGCTTACGTCGACGACTCGCGCGCCGTCGGTTGCGATTCCTGCGGCCACTTGCGTGATGCGGTCGCCCTGGATCGCCACATCCAGCATCGCGTCGATGCCTTGCGCGGGGTCGATTACACGGCCGCCCTTGAGCACCACGCGGGAAGCGCCGCTACCGTTATCCACGGAAGTATTCATTGTCCTGTCCTCATTCGAAATTAACCCGGCCCCGCCTGCTTTCAGTCTTGCAGGATCAGCAGATCCACACCCTCATCGACCTGCTCGCCCGCCGCATAGCGGATCTCGGCGACGGTGCCCGCGCGGGGCGCGGTGATCGTGTGCTCCATCTTCATCGCCTCCAGAATCACGAGCGGCGCGCCCTTCTCGACC
>JBBQCV010000289.1:0-4337 GCA_038319115.1 Burkholderiales bacterium
CTTCCACAAGCGCGAGCGCATCGTGCCGCAGACGCTGCGCCTGGACCTCGAGATCGGCATCGCCAACACCGCGGTGTTCGAAAGCGACAAGGTCACCGACTGCATCGACTACGAGCAAGTCACCATCCGCATCAGGGAGCTTGTGGCCGGCACGCACTTCAACCTCGTCGAGACGCTGGTCGAGCGCATCGCGCGCATCGTGCTCGACGAATTCGGCGCCGCCTCGATCAAGGTGAGCGCGGCCAAGCTCGGCATCCTCAAGAACACCGGGCTCGTCGGCGTGCAGATTGAACGCAAGCGCTAGTGAACTCACTGCGAATTCACTCGACCAGCGCAACCTCCACCAGTACCGGCCCGAGCGTGCGCACGATCTCGGCCGGAGGCAGGCATACGAGGAACCCGCGCCGGCCGCCGTTGATCCAGATCCGGTCGAGCGCGAGGATCGAGCGCTCCATGTACACCGGCATCTTCTTGCGCGTGCCGAACGGCGAAGTGCCGCCCACCTGGTAGCCCGAATGGCGCTGCGCGACCTCGGGCTGGCACGGCTCGATGCGTTTTAGCCCCGCCTGGCGCGCGAGGTTCTTGGTCGACACCTTGCGGTCGCCGTGCATGAGCACCACCAGCGGGGCGCGCGTCTCGTCTTCCATCACCAGCGTCTTCACCACCGAATGCTCGGGTACGCCGAGCGCATCGGAGGAGGCCGAGGTGCCACCCTTTTCGATGTACTCGTAGAAGTGTTCGCTGAATTCGACCTTGGCGTGCTTGAGGAACCGGGTCGCGGCGGTCTCGCTGTGGCTCGGTCGCTTCATGGCGTCAGCCGCGTGGGTGGTGGATGGCGTGGAGCTGCTTGAGGCGCTCCCTCGCCACGTGGGTATAGATCTGGGTGGTGGAAATGTCCGCGTGGCCGAGCAGCATCTGCACCACGCGCAGGTCCGCGCCGTGGTTCACGAGGTGGGTCGCGAACGCGTGCCTGAGCACATGCGGCGAGAGTGCCTTGCCGGGAATGGCGCTCGCGCCGTAGCGCTTGATGAGGTGCCAGAACGCCTGCCGGGTCATGCCGCTGCCGCGGGCGGTGACGAACAACGCGTCGGTGGCGGTTTTGCCGGCCGCAAGGCGCGGGCGCGCTTCAACCAGGTAGCGCCGCACCCACTCGACCGCCTCCTCGCCCAGCGGCACCAGCCTTTCCTTGGACCCCTTGCCCATGACACGCACCACGCCGGCATCGAGGTTGGCCTCGATGGTCTTCATGCCCACCAGCTCGGACACGCGCAGCCCCGACGCATACAGCACTTCGAGCATCGCGCGGTCACGCAGGCCCAGCGGCGAGTCGACACGCGGTGCGCCGAGCAGCGCCTCCACGTCGGCCTCCGAGAGGGTCTTGGGAAAGCGCGGCGCGCGCTTGGGCGCATCCAGCCGCACGGTGGGATCCACGCCGACCTGCTTTTCGCGCACGCAGTATTGGTAGAAGCGCTTCAGGCTCGAAAGCATGCGCGCATCCGACGAAGCCCGGTGGCGGGGGCCGGCGCTCGCATGGCGCGAGGCGAAGAACCCGCCGAGGTCGTCTTCGCGCGCCTCGAGCAGCGTCCTGCCGGCGGCCTTGCCGAGCCACCCGGAAAAGAGCCCGAGGTCGCGCCGGTACGCTTCGAGCGTGTTTCTCGCGAGCCCGTCCTCGAGCCACAACGCATCGCAGAACGCGTCGACCGTCGCGGCAGAGGGATTGTCGGCCGCGATTGTCGCGGGTGCGGCGGTATCCGCGGACGAAGAACCCCGCACCGCAGCGCGCGTGCCGCTTAGTTCGCCTCGGGCCACAGCGATCCGGTCTCGTACATCTGCAGGTTGCCCTCGTGCTTGAGCAGCCACATCTTGGCATCCATGAGATAGCCATCGACATGGTGGGAGAACCCGCCCAGGCCATCGGCCGCCACCACGCGATGGCAGGGCACGACGATCGGGAAAGGGTTGTCGCCGCACGCCTGCCCCACCGCGCGCGCTTCGCCGCCCACGCGCCGGGCAAGCTCGCCGTAGGTGCGCGTGCGGCCGCGCGGGATGGCGCTGATCTGGCGCCACACGTCGCGCTGGAAATGCGTGCCCGTCGCGCACAGCGGCAGGTCGAACGCGGTATCGGGGTCGTCGCGATAGCGCTCGATCTGGCGTACTGCGCGCTCTGCGAGGTCGCCCTCCGGTGCCTGCAGCGGTGTATCCGGCGGCAGGTAGACGATCGCCGTGATCGCCTCGGCTTCGATGCGAATGCCGACGCGCATGCGCGGAAATTCGATCACCGCCGCATAGTCGCTGCGGCGACGCTGGATCTTGCGCTCGTACGGCGGCGCGAGCGCGTTCACGCGGCCAATGCCTCGATCGTCTGCAACAGTTCGTCGGGCAGGCCCTGCTCTTCGGCGCGCACGAGGTGGCGTGCCGTGGCCGCCGCCATCGCGGCGCTCGCCCCGGCCTTGCCCAGCGCCCGCTCGGCGAGCACGCGCAGTTCGCCCGACGTTTTTCTCATGGCGGAATTCTACCCGCGGGGGGGGCACCGGCAGCTAGAATAACCCTCCCGCGGACGCCTCGCGTTTCGCACCGCGATTGACCCGATGGCGGCCATCGGCCCGCCGTCACCTCAGGAGGTTCCAGCATGGGAAAAATGATCGAACTCACCGCCACCGACAGCCACAAGCTCGCGGCCTATCGCGCCGAGCCCGCCGGCAAGGCGCGCGGCGCCGTGGTGGTGATCCAGGAAATCTTCGGCGTGAACAGCCACATCAAATCGGTGGCCGACGGCTATGCCGCCGACGGCTATCTCGCCATCGCACCGGCCATGTACGACCGCGTGCAGCGCAACTACGAGACCGGATACACCCAGCCGGAGATCCAGGCGGGCCTCGCGGTCATGCAGAAGCTCGACTGGAAACAGACCATGCTCGACGTCGATGCGGCGGTGAAGGAAGCGCAGGGCGCGGGCAAGGTCGGCATCGTGGGCTACTGCTGGGGCGGCACGGTCGCCTGGCTGGCGGCTGCGCGCACGGCCGGCCTCGCGTGCTCGGTGCCCTACTACGGCGGCGGCATCCCCACCTTCGCCGACGAAGGCCCCAAGATCCCGATGATGTGCAATTTCGGCGAGCAGGACCAGTCGCCCACGCCCGAGCAGGCCAAGGCGGCGGTGGCCAAGCATGCGTCGATCGTCGCGCACTTCTACGCCGCCGGTCACGGCTTCAACTGCGACCAGCGCGGCTCCTACAACGCCGAGGCGTCCAAGCTCGCGCGCACACGCACGCTCGAGTTCTTCCGCAAGCACATCGGCTAGCGCACCGCCATGCGCATCGGCATCGCAGGGGTCAGCGGCTACGGCGGCAGCGAATTGCTGCGGCTGTGCCACGGGCACCCGAGCTTCGAGGTCGTGTATGCCAGCGGCGAGAGCACCGTCGGGCAGAACCTCGCACAGCGCTTTCCCGCGCTCGCCGGGCAGGCCATGGGGCGCATCGTCATCGAGCCCTTCGTGCCGGAAAAGCTCACCGGCGTGGACCTGCTGTTCGCCTCGCTGCCGACCGGCAAGTCGAAGGAGCCGCTGGCGCGCGTGCCGGCCTCGACCCGCATCGTCGATGTGGGCGGCGACCACCGCTACGCCGACGGCTGGGTGTACGGCCTGACCGAACTGCCCGGCCTGCGCGAGCGCATCGCCAAGACGACGCGCCTTGCCAACCCGGGCTGCTACCCGGCGGCTTCGCTGTTGGCGCTGGCACCGTTGGTGAAAGCCGGTCTGGTCGAACCCGAGGGCATTGCCATCGACGCCAAGAGCGGCGTGACCGGCACCGGCCGTGGCGGCGCGAGCGACTTCGGGTACGCCGAGACCAACGAGGACATCTTCGCCTACGGCCTCGCCGGCCACACGCATGTGGCGGAAATCCGCCGCACGCTGTCCGACCTCGCCGGGCGCACCGCATCGGTCGCCTTCACCCCGCACCTGGTGCCGATGACCCGCGGCATCCTGTCGACCTGCTATGCCCGGCCGCGCGGAAAGGTGGACACGGCGCAGCTCTATGCCGCGGCCGAAGCCGCGTACGCCAACGAGCCGTTCGTGAAGATCGTCGCCGCCGACAAGGGGCGCGGCCCGCACACCAAGTGGGCCAACGGCTCGAACCTCGTGTTCCTGACGTACGCTGTCAATACAGACACGGGGTTGGTCATCGCGGTGGCCGCCATCGACAACCTGGGCAAGGGTGCCGCAGGGCAGGCCATGCAGAACGCCAACCTCATGACGGGGCAGCCGGAGACGGCAGGCTTGAGCGGATTGCCGCTCTGGCCGTGACCGGATTGAGCCGGGCGCGTGGCAGTATTTCGCCCGC
>JBBQCV010000290.1:0-4275 GCA_038319115.1 Burkholderiales bacterium
CCGTGCTGCGGCCGGCCACGACGGCTGCACATCGCCCGGCTCGAGGCCGCGGGTAATAAACACCACGCGGCTGCCGGCCGCGGCCCGAGGGAGGATTTCGGGCGGCCCGACGAGATGCTGGACGCAGTGGATGGCCACCGCCTGCGCATGCTCCTCGACCCCGACGATGCCCTTGACGCGCAGCAGCCTTGCGCCGTGGCGCTCCGCCAGGGCATGCAGCCACGCACCGAGCGCCGCCAATGCCTGCGGCGCGTCCCATTCGAGCACGAAGGATTCGACCGCGTCGTCATGTGCGGCGCGCAGCGCGTCGGCCGGCACGAGGCGCTCGCGCCCGGGAAACGCAGGCGTGAACCAGGCAGCTTCGGCTTCACCGCGCGGCGCACGCACCAGCGCCGCATGCGGATTCACTTCGGCCAGCCGAGCTTCGAGCGCCGCGAGCGCGGACGGGTCGGCCGCCTCCCATTTCGCGACCACCAGTCGATCCGCCAGCAGCGCCTGCCGCCACGGCGTGCCTTCCGCCTCGAGCGACGGTGCGCCGAGCAGCGCATCGACTACGGTGACCACGGCCTCGAGCCGGTAGCGCCCGGCCAGCAGCGGCGACTCGGCGAACAATTCGAGCAGCGGGCCGGGCTCGGCTAAGCCGCTGGTTTCGATGACCACGCTGGCGTAGCGGGGCAGGTCGCCGTGAGCCACCCCGCGCTCCAGCCGCAGCAGCGCTTCGGCGAGGTCGGCGCGCACCTCGCAGCACACGCACCCGCCGGGCAGCAGCACGACGTCTTCGCTGGAGGATTCGACCAGCGTGTGGTCAATGCCCACGGCGCCGAATTCGTTGACCACCACCGCCGCATTGCGAATCGCGCCGCGTTTGAGCGCGGTGTTGAGGAGGGTGGTCTTGCCTGCGCCGAGCGCGCCAGTGAGTATCACCACCGGCAGCGCATGCGGAGCCTGCGCCGGTTGGGTCCCGGCGCCCTCCCCGCGGCTGGTGTCGGGCGGCATCGCCCTATTCCTTATGCGGAGAGGCGCTTCACGATGAGGTCGAGTGCCGCGCCGACCGCGGCGAGGCGCACGCCATCGCGATCGCCGGGAAACACGTGGCGCTCCACCAGCGTCGGGGCGCCGTTGCGCGCCGCGGCGATGTAGCAGGTGCCCACCGGATTTTTGTCATTGCCGCCGCCCGGACCGGCGTAACCGGTGACCGCCACGGCCACGCCTGCGCCCGAATTCTTCAGCGCGCCTTCGGCCAGGCCCTGGGTGACTTCGGCGCTGACCGCGCCATGCTTGCGCGAGATTTCCTCGGCCACGCCCAGGCCGGTCGCCTTGGCCGAGTCGTGGTACAGCACGAAGCCGCGCTCGAAGATCTTCGAGGCGCCCGACACCGAGGTGAGGCACCCCGACACCAGCCCCGCGGTGCAGGTCTCGGCGGTGGCGATGCGCACATCGGCCGCCTTGGCCGCGTCGAGCGCGCGGACGGCTTTTTCCAGCAATGGTTTGGGAAACACTTCGATCCTTACAGGGTGTTGGTAAAGGCGCGCCCGCCCTGCATGACCAGCTTTAAGCGCGCGCGCTCTTCCAGGATGCGGATATTGTCGAGCGGGTCGCCGTCGACCACAAGGATATCGGCATAGCGCCCCGCCTCGATCACGCCGACGTCGCTCCTGCCGATACATTCTGCCGCGCGGCCGGTGGCCGCCACCAACGCGTCCATCGGCGACATGCCCAGCCACTCGACCATGAAGCGGAACTCGACCAGGTTCTCGCCCACCAGCAGGCGGTGCGACTGGTCGGTGCCGAACGCCACCTTGACCCCGCGCTTCACTGCATCCTTCCACAGCGGGATCTGCTTTTGCATGCGCTCGTAGATCTCGTGTTCCTTGCTGGCCTCGTTGGCGAGTTGCTGCTTGTCCCACGCGGTGTTGGCCTTGCGGTGCTCGAGCGACAGAGGCACAAGCGCCAGTGTGGGCACCCACCACGTGCCCGCCTTGATCATGCGATCGGCGCACTGCTCGTCGATGAACCAACCGTGCTCGAGCGAATGGATGTCGGCCTGGAGCGCGGTGCGGATGCCGTCCACGCCCTCGGCATGCACCGCCACGCCTTTGCGGCGCATGGCGGCTTCGGCCACCGCCACACGAATCTCTTCGAGGGTGAACTGCGGCTCGTCCCACGAATCGGTCACCGAAGTGATGCCGCCGGTGGCGCAGATCTTGATGAAGTCGGCCCCCGCCATGAGCACGTGGCGCACCAGGCGCCGCACCTCGTCCACGCCGTCGGCAACGGGGCTCGGAAGCCAGGCGCGTTTCTGCACGCGCAGGCCGGCCGGTACCCAGGCGTCGCCATGGCCGCCGGTCTGCGAAATCATCGCGATCGCGATGAGCAGGCGCGGGCCCTCGATGAAGCCCTCCGCGATTGCCTCGCGAAATCCAGCGTCGGCCCCGCCCATGTCGCGCGCGGTGGTGACGCCGCAGGCGAGCGTTTCCTTGAGCACTGCGGTCGAGCGCAGCACGTTGTAGGTCGGCGCATTGAGCAGGTGCTGGCGCATGTCGCGCGCGCGATAGGTGCCGTGCACATGGCAGTCGATGATGCCGGGCAGGATGGTGCGGCCGGCCGCGTCGAGCACCTTGGCACCCTTGGGCACTTTCACACCTGCGCCCGCCGCGGTGATGCGCTCGCCTTCGATGACCACGGTGGCGTTCTTCACCGGGTCGCGGCCGCTGCCGTCGATGAGGGTGCCGCCGGTGATCGCCACCGGCCCTGCTGCCGCCTTGGTTTGGGGAGCCACGCTAATCCTCCAGGTCTACGAATACGTTCTTGGTTTCGGTGTACAGCGAAAGCGCACCCATGCCGAGCTCGCGCCCCAGGCCCGATTTCTTGTAGCCGCCGAACGGCGCAAGAAAGCCGTAGCGGCTCGCGCTGCCGTGCGAATTCACGCTGACCATCCCGGTGCGCAGCGCACGCGCCACGCGCAGGCCGCGGCTGAGGTTGCGCGTCCACACCGAGGCGTTGAGCCCGTACGGGCTGTCGTTGGCCAGCCCGACGACCTCGGCCTCGGTATCGAACGGGATCACCACCACCACCGGGCCGAAGATCTCCTCCTGGGCGACGCGCATCGAGTTCTTCGCGCCGGAAAGGATGGTGGGCGCGTAGTAGGCACCGTTGGCGAGGCCCTGTGGACGCTCACCGCCGGTCACCAGCGTGCAGCCCTCGGACTTGCCGAGTTCGACATAATTGTTGACGGAGTCCCACTGCGAGCGCGACACCAGCGGCCCGATCTCGGTGGCCTGGTCGAGCGGGTCGCCCACACGCACCGCCTGCGCGGCCCGCGCGAACGCCTCGGTGAAGGCTTCCGCCGCGCTGCGCTCGACGAACACACGCGTGCGCGCCGAGCAGCTCTGCCCGGCGTTGCCGAAGCCAGCCTTGACCGCCTGCCCGGCGGCCTTGGCGATGTCAGCATCGGCGAAGATGATGTTCGGACTCTTGCCGCCGAGCTCGAGCGTGATGCGCTTGATGTCGTCGGCACCGAGTTTCAACAGCTTGGCGCCGGTGGTGGTCTCGCCGGTGAACGAGATCTTGTCGATGCCCGGGTGCCGCGCGATGTGCTCGCCGAGCGCCGCACCGGGTCCTGGCAGGATGTTGAGCACGCCTGCCGGCACGCCGGCCCCCATCGCGATCTCGCCCAGCATGAGCGCGGTGAGCGGCGTATAGCTGGCGGGCTTGAGGATCACGGTGCAGCCGGCCGCGAGCGCCGGCGCCACTTTCCACGCCGCTGCGAGGACGGGGAAATTCCACGGCGTGATCGCTGCCACCACGCCCAGAGGCTCGCGCAGGGTGAAGTCGAGCACGTTCGCGCCCATCGGGATGGTGTCGCCGAAGAACTTGTCCGCCGCACCCGCGTAGTACTCGAACACGTTGGCGGCGCTGTCGACTTCGTTGAGAGAGTTGGCGATGGTCTTGCCGCCGTTGCGCGTCTCGACCTCAGCAATGCGCGCGGCCTTGGCCCGAATGCCGTCGGCGATCGCGCGCAGCACCTTGCCGCGCACAAAGGGCTGCATACCGGGCCACTTGCCGGCGTCGAAGGCGCGCCGTGCCGCCGCCACCGCGAGATCCACGTCGGCGGTGCCCGCCTTGGCCACATCGGCAAGCGGGGCGTAATCGATCGGGCTCACGGTGGAGAACGTGGCGCCCGATGCCGCCGGGGCGAACTTGCCGTCGATGAGGAGATGGGTTTGCATCGTCATGAATGCCTTACGCGAAGAGCCTGGCGCAATGCGCCGGCAG
>JBBQCV010000291.1:0-4254 GCA_038319115.1 Burkholderiales bacterium
GTAGGTGAGGCACAGCGCGCGGTACTCCTCCAGCGCAGCGGCGATCGAGGTGGCGCTCGCGGCGTGCGCATCCGCCGGCTGGGAGGAGGGCACGATCGGCGCGGCGGGATCGCGCGCGAGCAATTCGGTCGGCAATACGCCAAGGTCGAAGGACCGGTCGCGGTTCGAGAACAGGCGCGCCACGGCTAGGCGCCTTGCCCGGACGCGGCGACAAGGTCGTCCGCGGTGAGGGAATGGATACGCCCGAACCCGGCTACGAAGCGGGCGTCGCGCGGCACGAGCCGAAAGAACAGGAAATCGGCGAGCGTGAAATTGATCGCCGACTGCGGAAAGCGCGCGAGCCAGTGCGCCTTGAGGGTCTGGTGCTCGTCGCCTTGCGTGGCCACGGGTCGGGCTTCGCCACGCAGGCTTACGCGCTCGAGGGCCTGCGGATTGCGCCCGCCGTCATCGGTGGCCGCAACCGACAGCGATACGCGCGGGTCGGCCAGCATGTCCTGGGTGTGCCACGCGAGGCGGCTCACGTGGAAGAAGAACGCCGAGAAATCGCCGGCCGGCAGGTAAAGCACCATCGACACCAGCGGCGCGCCTTCGCGCAACGTGCCCAGCGCCGCGGTGCGCGGGCCGCGCAGGAGGGTGGCGAGCGGAAGCGCGTAGGCCTGCACATCGTGCTCATCGGGGCGATCATCCATGGGGGCGATTGTAGTATCCTCGCCCGACTCCGCCGGGGATGGTTCGCCTCCTTGCGGGGCCGGCACCAACGCCGGGGGGAACCGGCGCCATCGCCTGGCCCCAAATCCACCGGGAAATCCCGCATTGCGCTACGAACTGCTGGTCGGCCTTCGATATACCCGCGCCAAGCGCCGCAACCATTTCATTTCGTTCATTTCGCTGATCTCGATGGCAGGCATCGCGCTGGGCGTCATGGCGCTCATCGTGGTGCTGTCGGTGATGAACGGCTTCCAGAAGGAACTGCGCACGCGCATCCTCGGCGTGGCTTCGCACGTGCAGATCTCGGGCACCGACAACAAGCTGCCCCACTGGGAGGAGGTAGCAAAGGTCGCCGCCCAGAACCCGCGCGTGATTGCCACCGCGCCGTTCGTCAACGCGCAGGGCCTGCTCTCGTTCGGCCAGACGGTGCGTGGCTCGATCGTGCGCGGCATCATCCCGGCGCAGGAGGAGAAGGTCGCCGAAATCGGCTCGCACATGAAGGCCGGCTCGCTCGAGGCGCTCAAGGCGGGCGAATTCGGCATCGTGCTCGGCTCGGAACTCGCGCGCGCCCTCGGCGTGTTGAACGGCGAGAAGCTGGTGCTGATCGCCCCGCAGGGGCAGGTCACCCCGGCCGGCGTGGTGCCGCGCCTCAAGCAGTTCACCGTGGTGGGCATCTTCGAGGTCGGCATGTTCGAGTACGACTCGGGCCTCGCCCTGATCCACATCGAGGACGCGCAACGCCTGTTCCAGTTGGGCGACGCGGTGAGCGGCGTGCGCCTCAAGCTCGACGACCTGTACGCGGCGCGCACCGTGGCGCGCGAGGTCATGGCCAAGTTCGACGCCAACACCTTCGCCACCGACTGGACGCGCAGCCACGCCAATTTCTTCCGCGCGGTCGAGATCGAAAAGCGCGTCATGTTCATCATCCTGCTGCTCATTGTGGCGGTGGCGGCGTTCAACATCGTCTCCACGCTGGTCATGGCGGTCACCGACAAGCAGGCCGACATCGCCATCCTGCGCACGCTCGGCGCCTCGCCCGGCAGCATCCTGCAGATTTTCGTGGTGCAGGGGGTGCTGATCGGGGTGATCGGGACCTTCATCGGCGTGGTCGGCGGGGTGTTGCTGGGTCTTAACATCGACGTGGTCGTGCCGGCGCTGGAGAAAATCTTCAGCATCCAGTTCCTGTCGAAGGACGTCTACTACATCAGTGACCTCCCCTCCGACGTGCAGTGGGCGGATGTGATCGTGATCGGCATCGTGTCACTGGTGATCTCTTTCGCCGCCACCCTGTACCCGAGCTGGCGCGCCTCGCGCGTCAATCCCGCCGAGGCGCTGCGCTATGAGTGAGGCGGGCGCTGTATTGTCGTGCCGGGGCCTTGGCAAGACCTATGCTTCGGGGCCGCTCAACGTGGCGGTGCTTTCCTCGGTCGACCTCGACGTGCGCGCCGGCGAGCGCATCGCCATCGTGGGCAAGTCGGGCTCGGGCAAGAGCACGTTGCTGCATCTGCTGGGCGGGCTCGACGCGCCTTCGCGCGGCCAGGTGCTGGTGCGCGGCAAGGACCTCGCCTCGATGGGGGAGGCCGAGCGCGGCCGGTTCAGGAACGAGACCCTCGGGTTCATCTACCAGTTCCACCACCTGCTCATGGAATTCACCGCACTCGAGAATGTGGCGATGCCGCTTTTGATCCGCCGCGTGGAGCGCAGCGCAGCGATGGCGCGCGCGCGGGAAGTGCTTGAAGAGGTGGGGCTGGCGGCGCGCCTGGAGCACCTGCCAGGCGAGCTGTCGGGTGGCGAGCGCCAGCGGGCCGCGTTCGCGCGCGCACTGGTCACGCGGCCGGCCTGCGTGCTGGCCGACGAGCCCACCGGCAACCTCGACACCCACACCGCCGACGCGGTGTTCGAAACCATGGTGCGGCTGTCGGAGTCGCATTCGACCAGCTTCATCATCGTCACGCACGACCTCGCGCTGGCGGCCAAGGCCGAGCGCATCCTGCGCCTGGAGGACGGCGCGCTGCAATTGCCGGCTTAGGGCCGTATGCAGTTCCTGAGCGTCCTGGTGTTCCTCCTGCTGTGTTCGGTGGGCCTGGGATGGTTCGCGCGCCGCATCGGCCTGCCTTACCCGATCGCCCTCGTGATCGGCGGCGGCGCCGTCGGCTTCGTGCCGGGCTTGCCGCAGCTCGAGATCGACCCGCAGTTCCTGCTGGTGCTGGTGCTCCCGCCGATCCTCTACCAGGCCGCGCTGCTCACCTCGTGGCGCGATTTCAAGGCCAACCTGCGCCCGATCGGCATGCTCGCCATCGGCCTGGTGATCGTGACCACCCTCGCGGTGGGTGCCACGCTCAAGTTCCTCGTTCCGGGCATGCCATGGGCGGTGGCGTTCACCTTTGGCGCCATCGTATCGCCGCCCGACGCAGTGGCGGCCACGGCGATCCTGTCGCGCCTCAACATGCCGCGCCGCATCGTCACCGTGCTCGAGGGCGAGAGCCTGGTCAACGACGCCTCGGGCCTGGTGATCTACAAGTTCGCAGTCGCCGCCGTGCTCACGGGCATGTTCTCGCTCACCGATGCCACGGTGCAGTTCGCCGCGGTGGCGCTCGGCGGCATTTTGATCGGCATGGCGGTGGCATGGGTCTTCATCCGCCTGCATCCCTTTCTCGGCGACGCCTTCATCGAGGTGCTGATGTCGATGGCGGTGCCCTACGTGGCCTACATCCTCGCCGAATCGATCCACACTTCAGGAGTGCTGGCAGTGGTCGCGGCGGGCCTGTTCCGCGGGCGGTTCTCGCCCAAGATTGTGTCAGCCGAGATGCGCATCCTCGCTCGCTCGGTGTGGAACATCCTCGTGTTCCTGTTGAACAGCCTGATCTTCATGCTGATCGGCATGCACCTGTCGGTCATCACGGTGCGCCTTTCGGGCTACAGCGCTTACGAGCTCGTGGTGTGGTCGGCGAGTGTGAGCGCCGTGGCGATCCTGGTGCGCATCCTGTGGGTGTTCCCGGCCGCGTGGATCCCGCGCTGGCTCTCGCCGCGCCTGCGCGAGCGCGAGGCGGCGCCGCCCAACCGGGAGCTGTTCATCGAAGCCTGGTGCGGCATGCGCGGCATCGTGTCGCTGGCGGCGGCGCTCGCGCTGCCGGTGACGATCGAGAGCGGCGCGCCTTTCCCGCACCGCGACCTCATCGTGTTCCTGACTTTCGTGGTGATCCTCGTCACGCTGGTCGGGCAGGGGCTCACGCTTGCGCCGCTGATCCTGCGCCTCAAGCTGACCTCGGACGAGAGCGTGGCCGAAGAGGAACGCCATGCGCGCACCGACATGGGCCTCGCGGCGATTGCCGCAGTTGAGCGCGTGGCGCGAGAACAGGGCGCATCCGCCGAAGTGGTTGCTCGCGTGCGCGCCGAGTTCGCCGAGCGCCTCGCACTGGCGCAAGCCGGCATGTCGGAGGCCTCGCAGGAGGCCGAGCAGGCGCGCCGCCTGCGCATTGCGGCCATCCGCGCCGAGCGCACCGAACTGATCCGCGCGTGGCAGGAGAACCAGATCAGCGACGATGT
>JBBQCV010000292.1:0-4251 GCA_038319115.1 Burkholderiales bacterium
GCCCCATATTCGACGCCGAAAAAGCCGCCGAATTCGGGTTGCCCCATGAGCCTTGCACACGTTCTTCCCAGGCGGGCGGTTGCTTTGTCGTGCAGCCAGTCGGTCGCGACGGGGCCAAGGCCGGCGCGGGAAGCCAATACCCGGCAAACTTCCCAGAAAACCTGCCGGTGGATGAAAGGTTGCAGGCTATCGGCGACACCGCGCCGTGACAGCGCACCCGCCAGAACGGGAGCGGCGCGCCCCAGGCGATCGCGCACGGCGGCCGCACGACTACCGTCGCGATAGTTCACCCATGCAGTTTCGTACCTTGCCAGCATTCCCAGCTCCAGCAGGCAAAGCGCGACGTTCTGGATATGGGCGTTGTGGGCGAGGGTTCCCAGGAGAAATCTCATGCCGCTTTCGCCGAGGGCAATGGATCCGCGCGAGGCGATGCCGTTGCCGGACTTGCGCCGCCTTGCGCTGTTGCTGGCATTACCACGGCCGCTCGGAGCGCGCAGGGTCCTTGAGCAGCCTGACGATCATTGGCGAACCGAACCGCTGCAGCAGCAGCATGACCAGCGTCACCGTTACAGTCCACCCGAAGAGCTTCGCCGCAGAATTGCCGAAGTTGATTCCGACGGACATCAGGATCGCGGTCGCAATGGCGATTCCGAGAATGCCCACAGGACGTGTCTCGACGAAGCGCCTGTAAATGCCACCCCACATGAAGCCCACGAGAAACAACGGGCACAGCATGCCGATCTTGCCGAAATCGATGTAGCTTTCGCCGAAATAACCAATGCTGATTGAAGTGTCGCGCGACATATCGGGTGAAATGTTCCAGCCGGTGTAAATCGCCGTCTGCTCGATATCGTCGATGATCTTCTTGTTTTCGAAGAGCAAGCGCGGCTGCACCACGCGGCGTATGGCGTCGAGCCAAAGCCGCCCATCTTCGTGGGGGATGCTGTGCGGAACGTAGTCGATGACGTCGCCGAAGATCTCGACATACGAAACCCTGCGTGCCAAGGCGTCGGCCCCCTCGACCATGGCTTGGCCGTCCAGGCGCGCGAGGAGCGTTCCGAGCTCCCCGACCGCCTCCGCCCACGCTATCGCGACGAACTGATCGCCGGAATCCTGGTTCAGGATGCGGCGGTATTCGGGCTTCACCGCGGTCCACGCCGTGGCGATGACCAATGTGACGACCGAGGCCGAAACGACAAGCAGGAGCCGCCCCACGCTGATGCGACGCACGAAGCATCCCAGAGCCAGCAGCAATATCAACAGCGCGTTCATGAACCCTCCGCTGAAAAAGCCGCCGGCCCCGATCAGCAGTTCCATCCCCGTCGCCACGAGAAGCAAGCCGTAGGAGCGCTGCTGCAGGACCACGGTGAGGAGCAGCAGCATGAGGAGCACGTACTTGACGCTGAGCAGGGCCAGGATGATCTGGCTCAAACCGCCGAACACGAAGGTGTATTGGGAAGCCAGCACCGTAACCGGCACCGCAATGAGGTAGGCGAGGAAAATGCGCCGTATGGAAAGATCCTCATGCCCGAGGTCGCGCCCGAAGAGCACGGGCATATTCATCCTGGCCGTGCTCGCGTACATCCCGGCGGCCTGAGCAACGAGGCCGCCCAGGCTCAGCAGGACGGCGGTCCCAATCGAAGTGGCCTGGAACTCCTCGCCGACCGGAACCCCGTAAAAATCCGCGATCCAGATCGCCATCGCAATCTGGAGGAACTGGAACACGCTTATCGCGATCAGGATCGGCACGTCCCGTGTGTGCCACAGCAAAGTGAGAACCACGGCGAGAGCGATGAAAGCGACGGCGCCAAGCTCGGGGTTGGGTGAAAACGAGTAGGTGAGAAAGGCCGCGACGAGGCTGATAGCCCAGATCGCTTTCAGGCCATGGGGTTCGCCCCGTGACGCAAAGGCTGCTGGCTGCGGATACCGCGGCACGGTCGCTTGTCGGCCCATCGAAACATTTTACCCGTGTCGAAAGTGTGGGCCGTTGTGACCCGCTGCGTCATTCATGGCGCATTTCCTGCGCCGCGATTGCCGCGATGGTATTGGCGGCGGCCGCGCCAGGGCTGAACAGGGCAATGCGCGCGAGGAGTGCGGGGCGCCAGTCATGTCGGCGGATCGCTGCCGCACGGCATTGTTCCAGCCGGGTGGCCAAGCCTTTTACCGAACCGACACTATAGGTGTATCCAGTTTCGCCTTCTGCGATCAGGTCGGGCGCGCACCCGACCGCGTCCGAAACGATTGCGGGCACCCCGCATGCCATCGCTTCATTGACCACCAGCCCCCAGGTTTCGGTGCCGCCCGAAGGCAGGACCAGCACATCAGCCGCGACATAGTGCCGGGGAAGCTCGCTCTGGTTCCTGAAACCTGCAAATCGCGCCTCTATGCCCAAAGCGCGCGCCTGTTTTTCAAGCCCTTGTTGCAGGGGCCCCGCGCCGACAAATACCGGGACGATATCGACACCACGCGCGGCCAGCCGCGCGCACGCCAGCAGCAGGTCGTCCGGCTTCTTGTCCGCAATGAGCTTGCCGACAAACAGGGCCACCAGCGTATCGTCCCGCACCCCCCAGCTTGCGCGCAGCGCGGACCTTCCCGGCCGCGCCTCGCGAGCACGATCCGCAAACCACTCGTTGTCGACATTGTGCAAGACCGAAAACATCCGCCGCCGCGCCACGCCGTAGCTCGTGAGGTACTCCGCGTTGCGCTGGCCGACGACGAGGAAGCCATCGAAGCGGGAGCACAAGATCCGATGGCTAACCTGCTTTGCCATGCGAAAAGCAAGCGAGCGCGGAGTGCGGAGCTGGGAATCGCCCCGCACCAGCACCGGCACGCGCGCCTTGCGGCACGCCACTACTGCCTGCCAATACGACTTCAAATTCCATCCGGTGACCACGAAGCCATCGAAACGCCCAAGCCTGATCCGGTCGGCGATATCCGGGGTATCGCATCCGAAAAACCGGTATACCCCGGGGCGACGCGATCGATTGGGCAGGAACTCGCTGGAGTACCCCGACAAAAGGTCGGAATCCCAATCGAAAGCAACGCCGAACCCCGCCTGGCCCTGTTCCGCGGCGCTCTGCCTGTGGGCAAAAAAAACGCTCAGGTCGACGTCGCGCGCAAGGGCCCGGTACCACGGCGCGTGGTACTGGATCGGGTGGCTCGCGAGGATCCCGATGTGCATTACGTCCCGATTGCCAGGGGCGGACAATCGATCATCGCGCCGCTGCATCCATATTTGAAGCCGGTCGGAGGCGCGCATATATATCGCTCATGTCCCCCGCCACATCAACCATGGTGCGAACCTTTTCCGGCTCGCCTGCGCAAGACAGCAAATCGCGTCCCTCGCTCAACCGCTGCAGGTGCCCGGCCCATGCCGAAGGAGAATCGTGCCGCACGAGCCACCCGTCCGCGCCCTGACGAACCAGCTCCGCGATGCCGCCCAGGTCGGAACCGAGAATCGGAACCCGCGCCGCCAGCGCTTCCAGCGCAACCAGCGGACCGGTTTCCAGCCATTGGGAGGGAATTGCGAGCACATCGAATCCGGCCAGGGCCTGTAGGATCCCGCCCCTTTCCAGGCTCGGCATGAACCTGATCCGGCTGTCCCCGTGGGCCAGAAGTTTCAAGTACCCGGCGTATGCGATCTCCTTGGGGCCATTGGCCAAGCCATGGATGTGCAATTCGAGCGGGATCTCCGCGGGAAGCATCAGCACCGCACGGATCAGGATCTCAAGTCCCTTGAGCGGATCATAGCGGCCGAGAAATCCGACCCGGAACGGCTCATGACTGCGCCGTGGGGGCGGCGGCAGACCTTCAGGCGGCAGCAGGTCGGTGCCCTGACGGCACAGCACCAGCTTGTCCTCCGCGATCCCATTCAATCGCAATGCGTCATGCAACCACTGGCACACCACGACGATCCGGTCACTGCAGCGATCGAGGATCTCCAGCCTTTCGCGTTGCCGATCGGTCACCTGCACAATGCGGGCGAGCCGGGAATCGTGGCCCAGCAGAGAATCCGCCACGCGCGACAGGCGGGTGGCGGCGCCGGCCAGCGGACGCGGAACGTTCCGTGAAGTGTGCGCCCAGCACTTTCCACAGCGATAGGCTTCGACACGTCCGTCGCACGGGCGCCGGCCGTCCAGCATCATCCCGCCACTAACGCAGAAAAATCCCGGCACATGGACTGTCGTGACCGTGCGCATTCCCCGCTCGTGCGCGGCACGCAAGTGGTGCGGCCCGCAGCCGCCCGTCCAC
>JBBQCV010000293.1:0-4251 GCA_038319115.1 Burkholderiales bacterium
CTGTCCATGTCCTTGGCGGCCGACTCCTCCGACAACAGCCGGTCGAGCTCCTGCAGGCGCGAGGCGAGTTGCTCCAGCTTGGCGCGTAGGGACGCTTTCATGGGCATGCCATGGCAGGGGACGCTCGGGGGGCCGCTAACGCTTGATGTGGAACAACTGCGCGACCACGTCGGCCAGCGCGCGGCGCTCCTCGCCCTGCGCGCTGTTGAGCGCCTGGGTGGGAGCGTGCATGAGCTTGTTGGTCAGCCCCTGCGACAGCGACTCGAGCACCTGGCGCGGGTCGTCGCCCCGGGCAAGGAAGCGCAACGCCCGCTCGAGCTCCGCCCCGCGCGCATGCTCGGCGTGCTCGCGCAGCGCCCGAATGAGAGGGACGCTTTCGCGCGCCGCCATCCAGTGCATGAACTGGCCCACCTGGGTTTCGATGATCGCCTCGGCCTGCTCGACCGCCGAGCGACGCGCGTCGAGGTTGGCGGACACGATGCCCGACAGGTCGTCCACGGTGTAGAGGAACACGTCGTCAAGCTCGCCCACCTCGGTCTCGATGTCGCGCGGGACCGCCAGGTCGACCATGAAGATCGGGCGGTGCCGGCGCGCCTTGAGAGCGCGTTCGGCCAGCCCCTTGCCGAGGATGGGCAGCGAACTGGCGGTGCTCGAGATCACCACGTCGTACTCGTGCAGGTGCTCGGGCAGCGAGCGCAGCTCGATGGCGTTGCCGCCGAAGCGGTGCGCGAGCGCCGCTGCGCGCTCGAGCGTGCGGTTCGCCACGGTCAGGCGGGCCGGGCCCTGCGCGGCAAAGTGGGTGGCGCACAGTTCGATCATCTCGCCGGCGCCGATGAAAAGCACGTTTTGCTCGCCGATCGAGGGGAAGATGCGCGCGGCCAGCTTGACCGTCGCCGCCGCCATCGACACGCTGTGCGCACCGAGTTCGGTGGTGGTGCGCACCTCCTTCGCGACCGCGAACGATCTCTGGAACAGCTTGTGCAGCGTGGTGCCCAGCGTCCCGGCCGACTCGGCTGCACGCACCGCCGCCTTCATCTGCCCGAGGATCTGCGGCTCGCCCAGCACCATGGAATCGAGGCCCGAGGCGACCCGGAAAGCGTGACGCACCGCCAGCTCCTGCGGCAGCGTGTACAGGAAAGGCGCCAGTTCCCCGGCAGGCATGCGGTGGTACTCGGCCAGCCAGTCCGCCGCCAGCGCCACGTCGTCTGCGGCGACATACAGCTCGGTGCGGTTGCAGGTGGAGATGATTGCCGCCTCTTTGACCGGCCGCGCGCGCATGAACTCGCCCACCGCCCGCGACAGGGCGTCGGTGGCGAACGCGACCCGCTCGCGGATCGCGAGCGGAGCGGTCTGGTGGTTGAGGCCCAAGGCGAAAAGCGTCATCGGAAGCGGGGCGGCAGGTCGGGCCGGCAGGGTAGCCAAGACCTTGGATTATAAGGCAAATGCCTCGACCCACTTATCGACTGGAGCGGGACCATCGAGGGCGCTTGCGAGGTCACGCAGCGCTCGTTGCATCAGATGTCAAAGCCCGAGGAGAGTGGCGCGCTCACGTCAGGCGCCGCACCAGTCGCGGATGATGCGCTCGTAGATCGCCACCGACTCGCGGATTCTCGACATGTTGCAATACTCGTCTGTCTGGTGCGCCATGGCGGGTTCCCCCGGCCCAAGGATCACCGTCGGCGCCCCGCGCCACTTCTTGAGGAAGTTGCCGGCGTCGCTGTTGTAGCTGACCGTGCGCGCCTCGGGCTTTTCCCCGAGCGTGTCGGCGCATATCGCGAATACCCGCTGCATCCACTCGTTCTCCGGGTCGGTCCAGACCGCCGGCATGTCCTGGAAAACGTCGAGCTCGACCTCCTCCCCGAGCATCTCGCGCAGTCGCGCCAACACCGCGGCGTGATCCATGCCGACGATGGAGCGCACATCCACGCCCAGCACCGCCTCGTCGGGCACCGAATTGATGGTCTGGCCGGCGTGGAACGTGCCGACGTTGAGCGACGGCCCGCCCATGACCGGGTGGGGGTGGTCGTGAAACGCGAATTTCTCCAGGCACGAGGCCGCGTGGGCCGCCTTGTAGATGGCGTTCACGCCGAGGTGAGGCATCGACCCGTGCGCGGTGACGCCGCGGAACTTGGCCCAGAATTTCATCGATCCCTTGTGGCCTACGGCGGGATAGTTGGCGGTCGGCTCGCCGACCACCATCGCCCCGGCGCGACCAAGCAGGCCTTCGACCTCGATCAGGTGGCGCGAGCCGATGCAGCCGCCTTCCTCGGCAGCGGTCAGGACGAGGACAATGCCTGGGGTTGCACGCAAGTGCGTGGCCATGCGCCTGGCCGCCACGAGGATGCCGGCCACGCCGGCCTTCATGTCGGAAGAGCCGCGGCCATAGAGCTTGTCGCCATCGGTCTCGCCGGAAAAGGGGTCGTGGATCCAGGGCGCCGCACCCAGCGGGACGGTATCGATGTGGCCGGTGAGGCACAGCGGTGCCTTGGACTCTGCCCCCCCCAACCGCGCGATCACGCTGGCGCGCTTGTCGGCGTGTTCGTGGAAGTCGACCTGGTAGCCCCAGTCCTGCAGCAGGCGGCCGACGCGATGGGCGCACTCGCGTTCGTCACCGGGCGGGTTGATGGTGTCGAGTTGGAGCAGGTCGCGGGTGAGCGAGACTTCGTCTTGTGCGTTCATGGGCGCGATTCTACCGGTGCTGCCGGTCGACTGCGCCGAAGCCGGACGCGCCGTGCGTATACTTCACTTCACCGCAGAGGCGAAGCGAAATGGGTTACGCGCACACCATCGGGGGCATGGCCTGGGGATTTGCCGATCTCAAGGACCTCCTCGCCAAGGCCACGCCGATGCGCTCGGGCGATGCCCTGGCCGGCATTGCCGCCACCTGCGACGCGCAGCGCATGGCCGCTCGCATGGCGCTGGCCGAAGTGCCGCTGGCGCGCTTCCTCGAAGAGCCAGTGATCGCCTACGAGGAAGACGAGGTGACGCGACTGATCCTCGACACGCACCAGCGTTCCGCGTTCCTCCCGGTGGCCCACCTCACGGTGGGGGATTTTCGCGACTGGCTGATGTCGGAGGCCACCGATGGCGCGGTGCTCGCGGCGCTCGCCCCGGGGCTTACGCCCGAGATGGTCGCGGGCGTGTGCAAGCTCATGCGCAACCAGGACCTCATCGCGGTGGCGCGAAAGTGCGCGGTCGTCACCCGGTTTCGCAATACCCAGGGGCTGCCGGGGCGCCTGGGCATCCGCCTGCAGCCCAACCATCCGACCGACGACCCGCGTGGCATCGCCGCATCGATGCTCGACGGTCTGCTGTACGGCTGCGGCGACGCGGTGATCGGCATCAATCCCGCCGGCGACGGGCTGCCGGCGTTCATGGCGTTGTGGCGCATGATGGACGAGATCATCCGGCGCTTCGGCATCCCGACGCAGTCCTGCGTCCTGACGCATGTGACCAACCAGATCCGCGGCATCGAGGCCGGCGCGCCGGTGGACCTCGTGTTCCAGTCGGTCGCCGGCACCGAAAAGGCCAACCGCAGCTTCGGCATCGACCTCGCGCTGCTCGCCGAAGCGCGCGCGGCCGCGCTGTCGCTCGGGCGCAGCACGCTGGGCGACAACGTCATGTATTTCGAGACCGGCCAGGGCAGCCCGCTGTCGGCCGATGCACACCACGGCGTGGACCAGCAGACGTTGGAGGCGCGCGCTTACGGCGTGGCGCGCCACTTCGAGCCGCTGCTTGCCAATTCGGTGGTGGGTTTCATCGGGCCCGAGTACCTGTATGACGGCAAGCAGATCATCCGCGCGGGGCTGGAAGACCATTTTTGCGGCAAGCTCCTCGGTGTGCCGCTGGGCGTGGACGTCTGCTACACCAACCACGCCGAGGCCGACCAGGACGACATGGACACCCTGCTCACGCTGCTCGGCGTCGCCGGCGTGACGTTCGTGATGGGCGTGCCGGGGTCGGATGACGTGATGCTCAACTACCAGAGCACCTCGTTCCATGACGCGCTGTACCTGCGCGAGGTGCTCGGTCTCAGGCGCGCGCCGGAATTCGAGGCGTGGCTGGAAGCCATGCAGCTCGTCGATGCCACCGGCCGCCTGCTGCCGCATACGGGCGCCAACCGCCTGCTCGCGGCCGCGAGCGAACTGGCGGCGCAATGAAGGGCCACGCGCCGGTGACAGTGAACCCGTGGGCGGAACTTCGCATCCATACGCCGGCGCGTATCGCGCTGGGCCGGGCCGGTGCCGGGCT
>JBBQCV010000294.1:0-4245 GCA_038319115.1 Burkholderiales bacterium
CGCACCAAGGCGACATCGTGCGCGGCAAGCCGGCGCGCTTTGCGAGCTTCGACACACGCCCGGTCGAAATGCCGCCGGATTGGCGCGGCGGCTACAAGCCGGTGTGGATGCACAAGAAACAGGCCGGGTAGCAACAGGCGAAGCGGTTGCCCGTGGACGGGATCGCGTGGCCTAACGCTTGCCCGATTTCGCTATTGATCACCTAGGCAACGTCAATACTGCCTCAACACCGCCATTCTGGATATTGCGCAGGGAAAGCGTGCCGCCGTGCAGTTGGGCGATGTTTCTTGCGATGCTCAGGCCCAATCCGGTGCCTCCGGTATCCCGACCGCGCGAGCCCTCGATGCGGTAGAACGGCTCGAACACGCGCTCGAGCTCCTGTGCGGGAATCCCCGGGCCTTGATCCTGAACGCGGATGACGAGCCGGTTCGAGTCGTCCTCTACAAGGATCGTCGCGGATTTTCCATATTTGAGCGCATTGTCGATCAGGTTGCCCAGGCAGCGCTTCAGCGCCTGCGGCCGGCCGATGCAGGGTCTGGAGGTGCTGCCTTGGAGCGCGACCCGGCCGCCGATCTCCTCGGCGTCAGCCTGCAGGCTTTCCAGCAACGCCATCAGATCGAGCGGACCCGCCTGCTCCGAACTTTCCACGCCGCGCATGAAATCGAGCGTGGCATGCAACATCGACTCCATCTCCTCCAGGTCCTGCGCGATCTTCTTCTTCAGCTCGCCGTCGTCCAGCAACTCGGCGCGCAGCCGCAGCCGGGTCACCGGCGTCTTGAGGTCATGCGACATCGCGGCAAGGGTCGCGGTGCGCTCATGGATGTTGCGTGCCAGCCGTGCTTGCATGGTATTGAAGGCGCGGGCGGCGCGCGCCACCTCCAGCGGGCCCTCCTCCGGGATGGGTGCGCGATCGATGTTTTTGCCCAGTTCGTCGGCGGCATCGGCCAGGGCATTCAGCGGGCGCGTCGCCCATCGAACCGCCACGAGCGAGACTGCGATGACCGCGGCGAGAAGCACCGCGAGGCTGAGAAGCAGCCGGTAAGGCCAGCCGGCAGTCTGCGAAGGCCGGCGCGAGTCAAACGTGACGAGGGTTTCGTCATTCAAGCGCACCTGGGCGACGAAACTGAGGCCGGGCTCGGACTCGAAATGCATCCATGGGGCGTGGGGGCCGGGCTTCATGAAACCCGGCATCGGTCGAGCCATCGGTGCAGCAGCCTGACCCGCTCTCACCGCAACGGCAACCGGCCGCCCTTCGCCAAGGAAGCGGCGCAGCATCGCGCCGAACAGGGCTGCACGCGCGCTATCTTCGGCACCGCGATCCTGCGTGTGCAGTGAAGGTTGATCGAGGCTGATCGCGAGCGGCGGCGCGCTGAAGACCTGCACGATCCGCCGACGCTCAGCCGAGTCGAGCGGCTCGAGCAGTTTCACGATGTCCGCAATGCGCTGCGCGGCCTGCATGCCGCTCGCCTGCGACAGGGCCTCGCCGCGCTCGTGCATGTGAATACCGAAGCTCAGAAGCTGCGCTACGACGAGGCCACCAAGCAGGACCAGCACCAGGCGGCTGAACAGCGAGCGCGGCGCAAGGCGCATCAGCCCGACGCCTCGACCTGCGCCGCCAGCACGTAGCCCTCGCCGCGCACGGTCTTGATGATGCCCGGCTCACGCGCGTCGTCGCGAAGCCGTTGGCGCAGGCGGCTCACCTGGACGTCGATCGCCCGATCGAAGGGTCCGGCGTCGCGCGAGATCATGAAGTCGATGAGCTGGTCGCGAGTCAGCACCCGGTTGGGATGCGCGAGAAAGGCGCGCAGCAGCTTGAACTCGGTGCCGCTCAGCGGCACCACCACGCCCTCGGGTGAGGTGAGATTGCGGGTGGCAACGTCAAGCGACCAGCCCATGAACCGGAAAGACTTCACCGCGTCGGGCTCGAGATTTCCCGGTAGCGAGCGCGCGCGTCTGAGCACGCTCTTGATTCGCGCCAGCAGTTCGCGGGGATTGAATGGCTTTGCCAGGTAATCGTCGGCGCCCATCTCCAGCCCCACGATGCGGTCGGTCTCCTCGCCGCGCGCCGTGAGCATGATGACCGGCACGTTGGACCGGGTCCGCAGGTCGCGGCACAATTTAAGCCCGTCATCGCCTGGAAGCATCAGGTCGAGGACGATGAGGTCCGGGCGAGCCGTATCGAGCGCCCCTCGCATGGCCTTGCCGTCTGCGGCGGTCGTCACCCGGTATCCCTGCTTTTGCAGGTATTCCCGCAGAAGGCTGCGGGTCTCTGCGTCGTCGTCGACGACCAGGATGTGGTCTTGCGCGGTCATGGCCGACATGTTCCTTCAGGCGGCTCGTTTTCAGCCGCAAGTATGTAACCCAGTGTAACAACCTCCGCCGCTGCAAACCTGCGATACAAAACAGGCTGTTCCCGACACTGCACACTTACAAATCCTTGGTTGAATCAGTCCTGCAGGAAAGATGATCCCCCACACTATTGAAAAGGAACCGATCATGAAACGTTCACTTAAAGCAGCAACAGTCATCGTTGCCGGGTTGAGCCTTGGCCTCGCGGCTGCGGCGTTCGCGCAGCCAGGCTCGATGGGCCACGGCGGCGAGCCGCACGCAAAGGATGGCATGCAGCACGGCATGATGGGAGGCATGGGGCACGGTGCAATGGCCCATGGCGCCGCGGGAATGGGTGCCGGCCAATCGCTCATGACTGCCGAAGAGCGCACGGCTCTTCGGGAAAAGATGCGCGACGCAAAGACGCCCGAAGAGCGCCAGAAACTCGCACGGGCAACGCATGAAGAAATGCAGAAGCGGGCCAAGGAGAAAGGCATTACCCTTCCGCAGCATGGTGAGTCGGCGCACAAGCACTGACCGCATCGTTTGGATGGGCGGGGAAACCCGCCCATTTCGCCACTGCACGTCAGAACCCGAATACGCGAGGCAAAAAGATGCTCCGGAATCCATTGATGTCAGCCGTTTTAGCTCTATCGGCTTGCGCTGGAATGCTCGCTGTGCCTGCGCTCGCGCAATCCCCCGCAACACACCAGCACAGTTTCAGCGGCGCGGAAAAATGGGCGCATGTCTTCGACGATCCGAGGCGCGACGCGTGGCAGAAGCCGCATGAAGTCATTGAAGCGTTGGCTCCCAAGCCAGACGCTGTTATCGCCGATATCGGCTCGGGTACCGGCTATTTCGCGATGCGGCTTGCGAACATGGTGCCCAAGGGCCGCGTCTACGGCGTGGACATCGAGCCCGACATGGTGAAGTACCTTGCCGAGCGCGCGAAACGCGAGAAGCGGGACAACGTCATCGCGCTAGCCGGTGCACCCGACGACCCACGTCTTCCCGAGAAAGCCGACCTGATCCTCATGGTGGACGTGTTCCACCATATCGATGATCGCGCGGGCTATTTCCGCAAGCTGCGCGCATCCCTCAAGCCGGGCGGCCGCGTCGCGATCATCGACTTCCGCCTCGATTCGCCGGAGGGGCCGCCGAAGGCCGCGCGCATCGCCCCGGAGCGCGTGATCGCCGAACTCAAGGGCGCCGGCTACACCCTCGCGCGGGAGCATCGCTTCCTGCCCAGCCAGTATTTCCTGGTCTTCGCGCCTGTCACTTGAAGCATTGAATCGCGACGGGTGTATGCACTAGCGCTGCTTCAGAATCTTTGCAATCGCGACGCTCAGACGAGGTAGTTCGCTCTCGACGACGGCCCAGACGATTTCCACGTCGAGCAGCCAGTACTTGTGCGCGAGCTTGTCGCGCATGCCGGCGATGTTCTGCCAGGGGATTTCGGGCGAGAGGGCAGGCAGGTCGAGGCCTTCGGCCTGCGCGTCCTTGACGGCCTGGCCGATCTGGATCATGCGGGCGACCACCGCATCGCGCTGCATCGCGTTGCGTTGGAAATCCCGCTTGCCCTTGCGCGTGTAGGTCTTGATCGCTGCGATCGCATCGAGCGCGTCGCGCAGGTGGTCGGCGGGCGCGCGGGCCACCGTCAGACGATCCGGATCGCGTCCTTGCGCGCCTGCGCGAGAACCCTGGGCTTCATGCCCGCCCTGGTGATCGTTTCGACTTTCCGTCCCAGCACGGCTTGCAGGTCCACGCCGAGGCCGATCAGGTCGAGCAGGCTGCGCCCAGGCTCCAACTCGACCATGAAATCCAGGTCACTGCCGGGCCGTTCTTCGCCGCGCGCCGCCGAGCCGAACAGTTCCACCGAACGCGCGCCATGCGCGCGCGCGAGCGTCCGGATCAGGC
>JBBQCV010000295.1:0-4244 GCA_038319115.1 Burkholderiales bacterium
GCGTCGTTGGAAGCGGCTCACGAAGCCCTGAGCGCTCGTGCGCATTCTGCTTGACGAGCAGCTTCCTCGGCAGCTAGCACGGTACTTGGTCGGCCACGACGTTCGTACTGTCCAGCAGGAATCGTGGGCAGGTCTCAAAAACGGTGCGTTGCTTACGAAAGCTGAGGGCGCTGAGTTCTCGGTGTTCGTAACCGGCGACCAGAATCTCGAGTTCCAGCAGAACATTTCGAACCGGCGTCTGGGCGTGGTCGTACTCTGCGCTTCGAGCAATGCGCTCGAAGACCTGCTGCCTCTTGTACCCGCTAGTTTGACCGCAATCGCGACCGTCCGACTTGGGCAGGTGGTTCGTGTTGAGGCATAACTCAAGGTCGAACGGACGGGCCGGATGCGCCGTGCCACGTTCATCTTTCGTAGCGGGCCGCCGTTCACCAAAACGTGTGTGCCGGGCATGGCACGTAACTATGTCGGTGAAAGTCCGGCAGCCAGGTTTAAGCAGAGCCGAAGGCTAGGGAAACGGCAAGGGCGTCGCCGCGAGGTGGGGTCTGAAGGAAGCTGAACCCGAAGCTGCGGGGCGACGAACAGAAATCGGATATTAGGCGTGATGCACCTGGGGCGAGCGGGCACGTGACTGCGAAGCCCTCCATCTGCGGTTTTGGGGTGCATTTTGTCCCACGGGGATTCCCTTCGGTCATAAATCCGGCGCTCATGCAGTGAAAGTGACGTGTCTTACCCCGGGAGGTCTCCCCGGTGCTTCAGAGGATCGAAGCTGGGCGCTGAGTGATTGGCGCTGAATACCGTGGAGAAGTCAGCAAACGGCATAGTAGGCGGGTGGCACCGCTGAAGGCCTGAACGATGAATGACAAGGCAGACAAGTGAAGAGGGACGGCAACGCATCTTAGAACCGACGCAAGTTGGCTGCGCGCACAGCGCGGGATGAAGTCGTCACTGGAGAGCCTGGGCATGCCGAGTCGATTCAACCCCAAGCGCTGCTGGCCCGCGTTCTCGAACGCGGCAACCTGCAGCGTGCTCTGAAGCAAGCACGCCGGAACAAAGGCGCGCCGGGCATCGACGCTATGACGGTTGATGCACTGCCAGACTATCTCCGCCATCACTGGCCGGCCCTGCGTGCCCAATTGCTGGCGGGCACCTACAGGCCACAACCAGTGCGACGCGTGGATATCCCGAAGCCGGATGGGAAGACCCGCCCCTTGGGTATTCCCACGGTGTTGGACCGATTCAGGAAGCGAAGCCATTGCGCAAGTTATCTCGGCACAATGGGAACCTCATTTTCACCCGCACAGGTACGCCCCGGAAGAAGTCCCCTTGGGGGACGGATTCCGCCCGCAGCGTTCCGCCCATCAGGCGGTTCGACACGTGCAGACAAGTATCCGCGAAGGCTGGGGATGGGTGGTAGACATGGACGTGCAGGCGTTCTTTGACCGGGTCAATCACGCGCCGGTTGATGGCGCGGCTCAAACACCGCTGTTCTGACCTTGATTTGTTGCGACTCATAAATCGCTATCTCAAGGCGGGTGTCCGTGTTGGGGAGAAAACCGAGGCGACAACGATGGGCGTGCCGCAAGGTGGGCCGCTCTCACCGGTGTTGGCCAACGTGGTGCTGGATGAACTGGATTGGGAACTGGAACGGCGTGGCCACCGCTTCTCACGCTATGCTGATGACTGTAACGTCATGGTCAGAAGCCGGCGAGCAGGAGAACGGGTTATGGCAAGCGTAAGCCGCTTTATCAGTGACACACTGCGACTCACAGTGAATCCGCTGAAAAGCGCGGTAGATCGCCCAGCCAAACGCAAGTTTCTGGGTTTTACGGTCAGTCGCAAAGGCGCTTTACTCAAGGTGGCCGACAAAGGCATCGACAAGCTCAAGGCGCACATCCGCGAACTGAGCCGTCGTACGCGAGGCCGACGTTTGACCGACATCGTGGCAGAGCTTAGAGAAACCCTGCTTGGCTGGAAAGCGTACTTCGGCATCGCCGAGGTGCTGAGTCCTCTGCGCGATATCGACAAATGGATACGACGCAAATTCCGCTGTTATATCTGGAAGCAATGGGGTCGAGTTGGCTACCGGAACCTGCGCAAACGTGGTGTGAGCGTGCGTGAAGCATGGAACACCAGCAAGTCCGCGCATGGCCCTTGGCGGCTATCGAAGACCCCGGCGCTCGCACTGGCTCTGCCGGTGCGGTACTTCAGTAGCATGGGGCTACCTGCTCTTGCACCACGGTAGAATTTTATTCATCGAACCGCCGTGTACGTGACCCGTATGCGCGGTGGTGTGGGAGGGGGAGGCCGTGAGGTCTTCTCCTATCCCGATTAGGCCTCGCTGCAGCCGTTTGGACTATGGAAATCGAAGACGACAAGTACCTGGATGTCTGGCAGAACATCGAGGTGGGGCTCAAAGCCGCGTACGAACGAGAAGGGAGCCTCACAGATGCCCTGTGCATTTTCGCGCTGGAAAACGCGAAAATTGCAGTGAAGAAACATTGCGGTTTTGCAAAGAACGAGAAAGTGACAGCACACCCACTTGCGAAGGAGATTGTCGATTGGTGTGTTTCCGTGGGTGACGCGCGGATAGGAAAAGTCAACGATCTCACCCTGCGCGAATATCTCAGGTGCATCGAACGGGTTCGCCGCTCAGTCAAGCTTCATTCCGAATTCGGATCGCGTTCCTACTATGAGTTCATTCGTGACTACGTGTAATCAAAAGCGAGGGCCTAACCAGCCGTTTGCGACCGACGCGGTCGCGGCGGCGCTGCGCGCCTTGTTCGGTGCGGCTCAACGGCGACGTTCGGCGTCATTTCCCCGCAGGTCGTGCATCGGAGTATTCTTTCGGCTATGAAGATAGCGACAGGAAAGGTTGTCGGCGGAAAGGTCGTGGTCGACGGGGCACCCCTGGAGGAGGGTGAAACGGTGACTGTTTTGGCCAGAAACGGCGAGAATGGCTTTACCCTGTCCCCCGAGGAGGAGGCTGAACTCCTCCTGTCTATCGCCGAGGCCGATCGTGGCGAAACGATCTCTGGCGAAGAGGTGCTTGCGAAGCTTGCCCGCCGTCGCGGCTGACTAGGCCGTGCGAATTCGGGTCAACAAGCGTGCCGACGCGCATATTGAGCGAGCCGCCATTTGGTGGGAGCAAAATCGTCCCCTTTCCCCAGGCGCGTTAGACGAAGAGCTCGCGGAGGCCTTCTCGCTTCTCAGCTCACAACCGGATATTGGCGCCCCGGCATTCAACGCCAGGACGAAAGGCGTGAGGCGCGTCCATCTGGCGCGAATTCACTACTTCCTTTACTACCGGGTCCGCGGTGAGCAAATTGAAGTGCTTGCGCTCTGGCACACGAGTCGCGGCACTTCGCCACCAGTGTAGGCGCTATGCGATGACGCCGAACTTCAAGTGGAACGGACGGGCCGCCAGCGCCGTTCCTTCATCAGCCGTCATTTTGGCCCGCCGTTCACCAAGACTAGGCTTCACAACCGCAGGCCATCGTGTACCAAGCGTTCGCTGATCTGGTTCTCGTTTTGCATGCTGCCGTCGTCTTGTTCGTCGTCGGCGGGCTGGTCCTTGTCGTGGTCGGCAACGCAAAGGGCTGGCATTGGGTCAATGCAACCTGGTTCAGGGCTGCGCACCTCGTGGCCATCGCTGTGGTTACGGTTCAAGCCTGGGCTGGGGTGGTCTGCCCTCTCACAACGCTCGAGTCGTGGCTTCGAGTTAAAAGTGGTTCACCGGGTTACACCGCGAGCTTCATCGAGCACTGGGTTCAACGCCTGCTCTTCTATGAGGCCCCAACCTGGATCTTCACCTTGCTGTACTCGGCTTTCGCCGTAGCGGTCGTTGCAACTTGGTGGCGCTATCCGCCCACGCGGGCTTCAGGCGCTGGGGCCAAATCAGGTGCGCCAGGTTGAGTGGACTATCGACCGACTGGAGAAAAATGATGAATAAGGAAATCGATCGGTATACATACCGTGTCACCTGGTCTGAAGAAGACCAAGAACACGTTGGCCTATGCGCGGAGTTTCCGAGCTTGAGTTGGTTGGAGAAGACGCCGGAAAAGGCGTTGCAAGGAATTCGAAATCTCGTGCGAGAAAGCATCGCTGATATGCGTAAAAGTCGCGAAGTAATGCCCGAACCCATCGCGACGAAAGCGTTTAGCGGAAAGTTCATGGTGCGCATACCACCACAAATTCACCGCACTCTCGCCATTCAGGCAGCCGAGTCTGGAATCAGCCTGAATCGC
>JBBQCV010000296.1:0-4225 GCA_038319115.1 Burkholderiales bacterium
CGACACGCTTGAGCACAGCCTGGGTGGCTTCGACGGGGGAGAGCTTCTTCGCGCGGTACAGGGCGATCAGCTCGGTGGCGGACAGGGCGCAGGGATCGGTGGACATGCGGAGGCTCGGGAGAAAAAATCCAGAATAGCACGTGGAAGCGCGCGAACTGCCTCTTGCGCTGCGCTTCGCCGGGGCGCCTTCGTCGGAAGCTACGCCAGGGCCTTATTGTGTTCGGTCCGGTGGTTGAAAAGCATGCGGCCGCTGGTCGATGCATGGATTGCCAGTCGGAGGCGGGCCGGGCACAATTCGTCTTACGATAGTTCAACGAAAGGAAAGGCAGGCGAAATGGAATCGTCGAAAGTATCGAGCAAGTGGCAGGTCGTCATTCCGCGCGCGGTGCGCAAGATGGAGCGAATCCGTATCGGCAGCGAAGTGACGTTCGAGCGCACGGCGCAGGGGATCCTGCTCCGCCCCGTCGGCGCCGGGCATCGGATCACGGCCGAACAGGGTTACGGTGTCCTCAAAACTAGGCGCCGGCCAGCGGGTGATGCGGATATCCGCGATGCCGTTCGCGCGGCGGCTGCGGCAAGGGAAGGAAAACGCCGGGCTGGCCGATGATCAGCCTCGATACGAATATCCTCCTGCGATACCTGTTAAAGGATCATCCCGGGCTTTCGCCGCGCGCGCTGACGATCGTTGCGGACAATGCCTGTTTTATCAGCCGTGCCGCGTTGACGGAAGTGGTCTACACGCTCGAAAGTTACTATCGCGCGCCACGCGCCGATGTTTGCCGTGCCCTTGACGTGCTGCTTGGCCTGGATCGCGTGACGATCGAGGATCGCGCGGTCACCGAGCGTGCCGTCGGATGGTATCGGTCCGGAATGGATTTCGGCGATGCGCTGATCGCTGCCTCTTCGCACGCTTCGGCGCGTGTGGCCACGTTCGACCGGGAGTTTGCGCGCCTGGGCAGGAAAGTGCGGGCTATTCCCCCGATCGAGTTCGCGGTCAAATCGTAACCTAAGTCTTCGCCGCGAAAGCGCGCAACCCGCCCCGGAACTCCGACAACGTGACCACCTCCGGCAGCACCGCGGCAAGCGCTTCGACATCCATCTCGATGCCGTTGGCCCGGAGTAGCGGCCCGGCCTGCAGCGCGACTTCGCGCCAGTCGTCGATCGCACGAACCGCCTCCATCGCGTCTTCGCGCGGGGTGCCGCCAAGACCGCGCACAAGGAGGTCGGTGAAATTGAGCACCTGGAAGCCGTGCTTGTGGCCCGCGTCTGCAAGCTGCGTGTGGCAGCCGTGGTAGAGCGAGACGAGCGCATCGATACCGGGTTCCAAAGCGCGCCGCAGGGTTTCCTCGCGCATGTGCGCCTTCAGCGCCGGCGAGCGGTCGGCGCCCGAGCCACCGCAGGTATAGCCGGGCTCGAGCACGGTATCGACCAGAACAAGACCGGGAATCGCGCGCAGCAAGCGTTCGACGTTGCGGCCGAGCTCGGACATGCCGTCGTGCGCATGCAGCAGCACCCGCATCGGCACCGGCGTGGTCAACCGCGCCGCGAGGTCGGCCTCGCGCTCCACGAGGTATTTGGTGATGTGGTCGAAATCGAAATTGACTTCGCGGTAGCCCTTGATGGTCTCGCCCAGGTGCAGCTCGCAGGACGGGCACAAGTTCAGCACTTTCTTCGGCTTGAATTCGCCGAAGCGTTGCAGCGTCACCTGCGTGACCGTCCCGCCCGTCTTGAGGTCACCCTCCCACTTGCTGTGGATGATGCCGCAACACGCCGACGGCCCCCCAAGGACTTCGTACTCGACCTCCAGCGCATCCAGGACATACATTGCATTGAACAGGATGTGCGGCGTGCGGATCGCGTTGCAGCCGAGATAGAAGACCACGTCCACGTCGTGCGCACGCGGCGGTTGCAGCAGGCGCGCCAGGTCCTCGGGCACGAGCTGCATGGCGGCCATCAGGCGGATGGCGCGTGCCATCTTGCGAAACAGCTGCGGCGTCGCCGAGCCGCGCTTCGCATCCTGGGTGTTGGCCAGCATGATCATCTGGCGCGGGTTCACGCCCTCGGGACAGGCCGGGATGCAGATCCCGCATCCGTTGCACTGGTGCGCCCAAGTGGCCGAGTCCGAGGACATCGGCGCAATGCCTTGCAGCGCTTGCAGCACGCCGGCGACCACCGCCTTGGGCTCGGCGGCCGCAAGGTTCGCAAACGGCACGACCGGGCATACCTCGACACAGCGTCCGCAGGTGGTACATGAGTCCAGGATCCCCGCGGCGGTGCGGTCAACGAATTCCGAAAGCGCAGGGGCGTTCATCCTTTCGTATTGGCCGGGATGCGCGCGATTGCCTCGATCTCGACCAGCATCTCCGGGAGCGCGAGGCGGCTGATCTCCAACAGTGTGCTCGCCGGCTTGTTGACGAAGAAGCTGCGCCAGAGCTCGCCGTGCTTGCCGAAAGCCACGATGTCGGTGGTGAACATGGTCCATTTCAGCACGTCACCGTAGTCCGCACCCGCCGCGTGCAGGACGTCGCCGACATTGCGAAAGCACTGCTCGATCTGCGCGCGGATGTCGCCCACGCCAACCACCTTGCCGTCTGGGTCGCGTGCGGTGATGCCGGCCGTGAACAGCAACCGGTCGTCGCTCGCCACGCCCAGCGAAAACGGGATGGCCTTTACCCACGGCTTGTCCACTTCGATCACGTCGCGGCTCATGCATAGCCTCCTACCGGTGTCTGTGCGGCCTATTCTAGCAAACCGCACGAGCGTTCTCCCGTGTGCACTCCACCCGGCGATGTAGATTCGCTCAGGCCGCGACGCGCGCGCTCACCCCTCGCGCGACGATCCACTTCGCCTCGAACTCCGCGGCCGGCACCGGCCTGCCGAAGTAGTAGCCCTGCACCTCGTCGCAGCGGCGGCGGCGCAGGAACGCAACCTGGGCTTCGGTCTCCACGCCCTCGGCCACCACCTTGCAGCCCAGCGCGCGGCCCAGGCGCAGGATCGCGTCGCAGATCACTTCGGCATTGCGGTCGGTGCCGATCTCGTCGACGAAGGATTTGTCGATCTTGATCGCGTCGACAGCGAATTCGCGCAGGTAGGCGAGCGACGAGTAACCGGTGCCGAAATCGTCGATCGACACGCGCACGCCGAGCGAGCGCAGGCGCGCGAGCACTGCGGCGGTCTGGGCAACATCCTTCATCGCTGCCGACTCGGTCACTTCCACTTCCAGCAGGTCGGGAGTCACGCCGGCCGCTTCGAGTGCCCGCTCGAGGCGCCGGTCGAGATCGGGCAGGGCGAACTGGCGGGCTGAGAGATTGACCGCGAGGCGCGGCGCCCAGCCGTGCCGGTCGAGCCAGCCGCGCAGCAGCGCGCAGGTCTGGGCGATCACGCAATCGCCCAGGGGAACGATCAGCCCGGTCGCCTCGGCCAGCGGGATGAACTCGTCGGGATTCACCAGCCCACGCACGGGATGGCGCCAGCGCACCAGCACCTCGGCACCCGCGAGGCGCGCGCCACCGGAGGCATCGAGCGCCACCTTCGGCTGCAGCACGATGAAAAACTCGCCGGCCCCGATGCCATGCTCCAGTTCGCGGCGCAGCGTCTGGCGCGCGCGCGCCTCGTCGCCGAAGGAGGGCGAATAGAACTCGTAGCGCGCGCCATCCTCGGCACCGATGCGCGCAAGCGCCAGCTCGGCGTGGTTGATGAGCGCTTCGCCGTCGATCGCGCCGGCCGGGGCGTTCGAGATGCCCAGGCGCACCGCCAGCGACAGGTCCGCCGCGCCTTCGAGCTGGTAGTCCTTCGTGGTCGCGGCGAGGATGCGTTCGGCAAAATCGGCCGCGCGCGACGCATCGGCCTCGCCCCAGCAGCAGGCGATGGCGAAACGGTCGGCGCCGAAATGGGCGACGAAGTCCTCAGGCCGGGCCTCTCGTGCGAGGCGCATGGCGAGCTGGCGCAGCAGTTCGTCGCAGGGATGCGCGCCAAAGCTCGTGTTGAGGACGCGGAACTGCAACAGGTTGACCACGAAAAGGCTCACCACGCCGACTCCCTCTGCGGCGTCGGGGCGAGCCAGCCGGCCCAGGTGCTGCAGCAGCGCCTTGCGGTTGGGCAGGCCGGTGAGCGGGTCGTGGCTCGACAGGTGGCGCGCGCGCTCCTCGGCCAGTTCGCGGTCGCGCCGCTTGGAGGCCGCAACCTCGCCGAGGAGTGCATTGTGCGCATCGATGAGGTCGCCGAT
>JBBQCV010000297.1:0-4191 GCA_038319115.1 Burkholderiales bacterium
TATTTCCTGTCGGCGCGCCCGCCGCGCCCAACCGGAGGGGGAGGTCAACGTGCTCGCCACGCAGATACGCCAGAAGGACGGCATCTTTTACTTCGCCAGCGTCCCGGCCAAGGACCTGTTGGGAAAGGTCCAGTTCATCAGCCGCTTCTATGGCGAGGGCGAGGAAATCGCGCCCGCCAAGATCTCCGCCGACGACGAGATCGCCCAGTTCATCTCCAGGATCGAGCGCAGCGACAAGGCCTTCCAGCGCGCCGTTTCCAAGGGCAAGGTCAAGCAGCTCAAGAATTTCTACGAAACCGCAATTACCCAACCGCCGATCCCGGGAACGGTGCTGCTTTTTACGTCCGAAAAGCTGGGTTTCCGCACCGCCGGCGTCGAAGGCGTCGGCCACCTGTCCGAGCCGCAAAAGAAATTCCTCATCGTCGACGGCCAGCACCGCCTCGCGGCGTTGCGCTTCCATCTCGACGACCGTCCCGAAGAAGCCGCGCAGATCAACGTGCCCTGCATGATCTTCGACGGTCGCAGCGAGGACTTCGCGACCGAGATGTTCGTCATCATCAACTCGACGCCGACGCGCATCAACAAGAGCCACCTCGTGGACCTGTACGAGCGGGTGTCCTGGGCCGAGCCGCACCGCAAATTTGCCTCGCGCATGGTCGGCGCGCTGTATAGCGAGGGCGACAGCCCGTTGCGCTACCGCATCAACCGCCTTGGAGGCCGCAGCCAGAAAGACAAGTGGATCCTCCAGGCCGAGCTCTTCAACGAACTGCAGCGCTGGACCAACCGCGAGTGGCGCAAGATCCAGGTCGCCGGCGGTAGCGCCAAGGAAGCCGGCCGCTACTACGCGATGCTGCGCGATTTCCTCAAGGCCGCCGAGCGCGTGTGGGACGACGCCTGGGGCCACGAGAGCTACATGGTTACGCGCCCGGTCACCATCAAGGCGATGATCCGGGTGTGCGCCGACCTCACCCATGCCGACGCCGAACCGGTCGAAGGACGCGTAAACCGCTGGGAAAAAAGGCTTGCGCCATGGCGCGAGCAGATCAAGGCGTTCCGCGCTGAGGGCTTTTACGAGCGCTTCCCGGCCAAGGGAGAAGTCGAGCGCGTCAGCCGCGTGCACAAGGAGCTGTCGAAGATCGCCGGGATCGAGGTACGGGCGGCCAAGGGCGGCTAGCCGATCGCGGCGCCTGAGGCGCCGTCGATTCCGCGGTGGTTCCGGGAGAAAAGCTGAAGTTCAGCCGCTCATCAAATAGTCGTAAGCCGACACGGTGTGGACCCGCACCACATCGAGGAATTCGGCCACCGGTACGCGCTCATCGGGTGCTCCCATGCGATCCGGCAGGCAACCGTAGACGAACGCCGGCACCCCTTTCGCTCGCCAGAACCGGCAGTCGGTCCCTCCCAGCGTAACGACCGGCACCGGGCGCACTCCCGCAATCCTTTCGGCGTTGTCCTGGATGATTTTCAACATCGGGTGATCCGGGTCCGACGCGGTCGCATCGATCGTGTCGGGCGGCTCTTCGAAAGTCACCTCGGGAAAGCGGTGCACGATCGCGCGAATCTCTTCGAGCACGCGCGCACGCGATAGCCCGACCGGCAGGCGGAAATCGGCCTCGATGAGGCAGTCGCCGGGCAACATGTTCACTTTCACGCCGCCCTGCAGCACGCCGATGTTGACGCACAAGCGCCCCGCGGTTTCGACCGCGCCACGCCCCAGTCCCCGCTCCATCGCCTCGCGCACATCGGCGCGCACAAGCATGCGGGCAATCGCCGGCGGCGTCGCGGGGCGCAATGCCTCCAGCTTTTCCAGTTCGAGCACCAGGCGGGCGGCGATCTTGGTCGCGCTCGCCGAAAGGTGCGGATACGCGGCGTGCGCGCCGGGCGTCTTGACCCGAAAGCGCAGCCAGAAGATGCCCTTCTCGCCGAATCGCACTGTATGGCGGCTGCTCGGCTCGCCGTTGAGCACGCAGTCGCCGAGCACTTCCGGATGGTTCTCGACCAGGTAGCCACTGCCCCAGCGACCGCCGGTTTCCTCGTCCGACACGACTGTGAGCGTCACCTTACCCTTGAGGCGGTCACGGATCGAGTGCAGGTACGCAAACGTGAATACGGACGCGGTGGTGCCGCATTTCATGTCGACGCTGCCCCGCCCGAAAACGCAGTCCTCCACGATGTCGCCGCAGAGCGGGTCACGCGACCAGCGGCCGGGATCGCCGATCGGGAACACGTCGATATGCCCATTGAGGACCAGATGCCGGCCTGGCGCCGCGCCCTCGAAAGACGCGACGATGTTGGGCATGGTCTCCTGCGGTGCGATCACGCGGTGCGCGATGCCGTTCGCCTCGAGAAATCGGCGGATGAAGGCGGCGCCGGCCCGCGTGTCGCCCGGCGGATTCGAGGTATCGATGCGCACGAAGTCACGGAAGAATTGCACCAGCTGCTCGCGCTCGACGTCGATCCTGCCGTTCAGCGCGTCCCGGGCTTCGCTCATGGGAGAAGCGTTGCACAATGACCGGCGGCGTGCAAGGATGCTCATCTGGCCACAGGCAATTGCCCGGGGAGGGGCAGGCGCATGACACATGATCGTTTCCGTCGCTTCAACACGTCGGGTCGCTGGCCGGGCCAGAGCATCGACTACGAAGTTTCGCTCGCTGTCCGCGCTACCGGGCGCAACCTGTTTCTCGGTGGCCTCACCGGCTTCGACCTCGACGGCCGCTTCCATGGCAAGGGCGACCCGGCCGCTCAGGCCGACCAGGCCATGAAGAACCTCAAGGTGCTGATCGAGGAAGCCGGCGGAAAGCCCGAGCACATCTGCAAGATCACCACTTACCTGCTTGATCGCGCCTATCGCGAACCGGTCTACAACACGGTCGCCAGGCACCTGCGCGGAATCGCACCTTGCGGCACGGGCCTGATCGTATCGGGCCTCGCGATGGCCGACATGCTGGTCGAATTCGACGTGGAAGTTGTCTTGCCCGTAGTCCTACCGTAGTCATTGCGGGGCCTTGCCCCGTTCGAACGCACAGGGAGATCGCCATGTATTTCGCCAGGATTCTCATGCTCGCCGCAGCGCTTGCCGCAGGCCCCGCAACCGCCCAAAGCGTCCTGCGCGCCGTGCCGATCACCGACCTCAAGGTGCTCGACCCCATCTGGACGACGGCCTACACGACGCGCAACCACGGCTACATGGTTTTCGACACGCTGTTCTCGCTCGACGAAAACCTGAAGCCCCAGCCGCAGATGGTGGAGCGCTGGGAACTGAGCGCCGACCGGCTCACCTACACGTTCACGCTGCGCGACGGCCTAAAATGGCATGACGGCCAGCCGGTTCGCTCGGCCGACTGCATCGCGTCCCTCAAGCGCTGGGGCAAGCGCGACGTCATGGGCGGCACGCTCATGAGTTTCGTGACCAGGATCGAGGCCGTCAACGACAAGACATTCCGAATGGTCCTGCGCGAGCCGGTCGGGTTTGTCCTCGATGCCCTGGGCAAGATCGACAGCATCGTGCCGTTCATGATGCCGGAGCGCCTCGCCAACACCGATCCGTTCCAGCAGATCACCGAGGTCATCGGCTCAGGCCCGTTCAAGTTCTCCAGGGCCGAGTGGGCGCCGGGCAACAAGGTGGTGTACCTGAAGAACACCGACTACGTGCCGCGCAAGGAGCCGGCCAGCATGGCCGCCGGCGGCAAGGTGGTGAAAGTCGACCGGGTGGAGTGGATCCTGATCCCCGATCCGGCCACCGCGATTGCCGCGCTCAACGCGGGCGAAGTGGACCTCTTCGAGCTGCCCCCACCGGACCTGCTGAAGCTCTTGCGCCAGAGCCCGAATATCGTCGTGACCAATTCGGACCGCCTCGGCAGCATTGCGTTCATGCGACTGAACCACCTGCACCCGCCGTTCAATAATCCCAAGGCGCGCGAGGCCATGCTGTACGCGACCAACCAGGTCGACTACATGACCGCCGCTTTCGGCGACCCGCAGAACTGGAAGCGCTGCGTGGCCATGTTCGGCTGCGGCGGGCCGAACGAATCCGCGGCCGGCAGCGACGCCCTCAAGGCCCAGAATATCGCCAAGGCGAAGCAGCTCCTGCAGGAGTCCGGCTACAAGGGCGAGCCGGTGATCCTGCTGGACGCGGTCGATATCTCGTTCCTGCATCACATGAATCTCGTCGCGGCCGAGCAGTTGAAGGCG
>JBBQCV010000298.1:0-4188 GCA_038319115.1 Burkholderiales bacterium
TTTCCGCTTGGCCGATGGCGCCACCCAGGTCGAGGCGGCGCGCCAGCTGTACCTGCACGCAGCCGCCTTGCGGGATGCGGGCCGGCCGTGCCTGAAGGAAGCGTCGATGGCCAAGCTGTTCGCTTCCGAAATGGCCGAAACGGTGTGCTCGGATGCAATCCAGGTGCACGGCGGGTACGGCTACGTGGCAGACTTTCCGGTGGAGCGCATCTGGCGCGATGTGCGGGTGTGCAAGATCTACGAGGGCGCAAGCGACATCCAGCGGCTGGTCATAGGGCGCGCGCTGGCATCGGAATGAAGCCATCGCCCTGCGGGGCGGATACGGAGCGGACATGGCACTGAAGAAAGGCATCAAGGTCCTCATCGCCGAGGCGGAGAAGAAAACCAAGGGGATCGCCGCCGAGGCGGCAAAGGCCCGGCTCGACGACCCGGGCACGGTCTTCGTCGACCTGCGCGACGTGCGCGAACTCGAGCGCGACGGCATGATCCCGGGCGCCTTCCACGCGCCGCGCGGCATGCTCGAATTCTGGGTCGACCCGGACAGCCCGTATTACAAGCCCGTGTTCGCCGAGGACAAGACCCTGATCGTGTATTGCGCCGCGGACTGGCGCGGTGTGCTCGCCGCCGCCACGCTGGAGGAGATGGGCGTGAAGAACGTGTTCCACCTCGAAGGCGGATTCGGCCAATGGAAGAAGTCGGGCGGCCCTGCCGCCGAGCGGCCTGCCGGTGGCGCCGGCAGGCCGGCAAAAGATAAAAGCTGATGCCGGTCTTCAAGTCACAGCTCGACCCGCGCTCGGCCGACTTCAAGGCCAACGCGTCGCTCATGCGCACGCTCGTCGCCGACCTGCGCGAGAAAGTAGCCAGGATCACCATCGGCGGGGACGAAGCCGCGCGCCAGAAGCACATCTCGCGCGGCAAGCTGCTGCCGCGCGAGCGCGTTCGCACCCTGCTCGACCCGGGCTCGCCGTTCCTCGAGATCGGCCAGCTCGCCGCCTATGGCATGTACGGCGGCGAAGTGCCGTCCGCTTCCATCATCACCGGCATCGGCCGCATCGCCGGGCGCGAATGCGTGGTGGTGGCCAACGATGCCACGGTAAAAGGCGGGACGTATTTCCCGATGACGGTGAAGAAGCACCTGCGCGCGCAGGAGATCGCCACCCAGAACAATCTGCCGTGCATCTACCTCGTGGATTCCGGTGGCGCCAACCTGCCCAACCAGGACGACGTGTTTCCCGACCGCGAGCACTTCGGGCGCATCTTCTACAACCAGGCCAACATGTCGGCCGCGGGCATCCCGCAGATCGCGGTGGTCATGGGCTCGTGCACTGCGGGCGGTGCCTACGTGCCCGCGATGTCGGATGAGTCGATCATCGTCAAGAACCAGGGCACGATCTTCCTTGGCGGCCCGCCGATCGTCAAAGCCGCCACCGGCGAGATCGTGACCCCCGAGGACCTCGGCGGCGCCGACGTGCACGCCAAGGTATCGGGCGTCGTCGACCACCTCGCGCAGAATGACTCCCACGCCCTGTCAATCGCGCGCGACATCGTCGCCAACCTGAACCGCAAGAAGAGCGTCACGCTGGATGTGCGCGCGAGCGTCGAGCCGCTGTACGCGCCAGAGGAAATCTATGGCGTGATCCCGAGCGAAACGCGCAGGCCCTACGACGTGCGCGAAGTCATCGCACGCATCGTGGACGGCTCCGAGATCGACGAGTTCAAGCGCAATTACGGCACCACGCTGGTGACCGGGTTCGCGCGCATCCACGGCTACCCGGTGGCGATCCTCGCCAATAACGGCGTGCTGTTTTCCGAGAGCTCGCTGAAAGCCACCCATTTCATCGAGCTGGCCTGCCAGCGCAACATCCCGCTGGTGTTCCTGCAGAACATCACCGGCTACATGGTGGGCAAGAAGTACGAGGCCGGCGGCATAGCGCGCGACGGCGCCAAGATGGTCACCGCAGTGGCCACGGCACGGGTGCCGAAGTTCACCGTGATCATCGGCGGCTCGTTCGGCGCGGGCAATTACGGCATGTGCGGCCGCGCCTATTCGCCGCGCTTCCTGTGGATGTGGCCCAACGCGCGCATCTCGGTGCTGGGCGGCCCGCAGGCCGCCTCGGTGCTCGCCACGGTCAAGCGCGACGGCATCGAAGGCAAGGGCGGCGCCTGGACGCCCGAGGAAGAGGCCGCCTTCAAGCAGCCCATCCTCGACCAGTACGAGCGCCAGGGCCACCCCTACTACGCCAGCGCCCGGCTATGGGACGACGGCGTGATCGACCCTGCCGACACCCGGCGCGTACTCGGGCTGGCAATCTCGGCCTCGCTCAACGCGCCGGTCGAGGACACCAGGTTCGGCGTGTTCCGGATGTAGCCCCGCCACCCCCACTCCATAAAAAAGCACCCACGTCCATGGCCAAGAACCTCGAGGTATCGATCCGCAACCAGTGCGCGATCGTGGCGCTCAACCGGCCCGAGATCCGCAATGCGTTCGACGACGAGCTGATTGCCAACCTGGCGAGCACGCTGCGCAAGCTCGATGCCGACGATTCGGTGCGCGCGGTGGTCCTCATGGGCGCAGGGTCGGCCTTCTGTGCCGGGGCCGACCTCAACTGGATGAAGCGCATGGCCGGCTATACGCTCAAGCAGAACTACGCCGACGCCAAGGCACTGGCCGCGATGCTCAAGACGCTCGACCGCCTGTCCAAGCCGACCATCGCGCGCGTGCATGGCCCGGCCTACGCCGGCGGCGTGGGGCTGGTCGCGGCCTGCGACATCGCGGTGGGCAGCGTTGACGCCGAGTTCGCGCTGACCGAAGCCAAGCTCGGGCTGTCACCCGCGACCATCAGCCCCTACGTGATCCGCGCGATGGGCGAGCGCATGGCGCATCGCTACTTTCTTACGGCGGAGAAATTCAGCGCGGCCGAAGCCTATCGCATCGGCCTCCTGTCGGAGTTGTGCCTGCCCAACGAACTCGACACCAAGATCAACGAACTGCTCGGCCACCTCGTGCTCGGCGGCCGGGACGCATTGGCGCGCATCAAGGAGCTCATGCGGGCGGTGTCGCGCGGCCCGATCGACAAGGCGATGATCGACGGCACCGCACAACGCATCGCTGAAATCCGCGTGTCGAAGGAAGGCCGCGAAGGCATCGCCTCCTTCCTCGACAAGCGCAAGCCCGCGTGGGTTACGCCGGCCGGCGAGACTGCATCCAGGCCCGCAAAGGCGGTACCCAAGAAGTCCCCGGCCAGGAAGTCGCCAGCCAAAGCGAAGAAGAAATAGTGTTCTCCCGCATCCTCATCGCCAACCGCGGCGAGATCGCCTGCCGCATCGCCAGCACCGCCCACCGCATGGGCATCGGGGTGGTGGCGGTGTATTCGGAAGCCGACGCGCGCGCGCGGCACGTTGCGCTGGCCGACGAGGCCTACTGCATCGGCCCGCCGCCGGCGAGGGAAAGCTACCTGCGCGGCGAGGCTATTCTCGACGCGGCCAGGAAGTCGGGCGCGCAGGCTATACACCCTGGCTACGGCTTCCTGTCGGAAAACGAGGATTTCGCCGCCGCCTGCGAAAAGGCGGGACTGATCTTCATCGGCCCGCCCGCCGCGGCGATCCGCGCCATGGGCTCCAAAAGCGCCGCCAAGGCCCTCATGGAAAAGGCGCGCGTGCCGCTCGTGCCCGGCTACCACGGCGAGCGCCAGGAAGCCGATTTCCTGCGTTCCCAGGCCGACGCGATCGGCTACCCGGTCCTCATCAAGGCCTCCGCCGGCGGCGGCGGCAAGGGCATGCGTATCGTCGAAGCCAGCGCCGAATTCACCAACGCGCTCGCCTCCTGCCAACGGGAGGCCAAGGCTTCGTTCAGCGACGACCGCGTGCTGGTGGAAAAGTACCTATCGCGTCCGCGCCATATCGAGATCCAGCTGTTCGCCGACACGCACGGCCAGTGCGTTTACCTGTTCGAGCGTGACTGCTCGGTGCAACGCCGCCACCAGAAAGTGCTCGAGGAGGCGCCCGCCCCCGGCATGCCCGAGGCGCGCCGTCACGCGATGGGCGAGACCGCAGTCGCCGCGGCCAAGGCGGTCGGGTATGTCGGCGCCGGCACGGTGGAGTTCATCGCCAACCAGGACGGCAGCTTCTATTTCATGGAGATGAACACCCGCCTGCAGGTGGAGCATCCGGTGACCGAGATGATCACCG
>JBBQCV010000299.1:0-4179 GCA_038319115.1 Burkholderiales bacterium
TCCCTGCTCGACCCGGGCGAGTTCGAGACTGTCGTGCCCAAGCCGGGCGAAACCGCGATGGTGCTGTACACCTCGGGCTCCACCGGCCGGCCCAAGGGCGTGCCGCTTTCGCATGCCGGCCACCTGTGGGCGGTCGAATCGCGCCTGCGCACCGTGCCGCCTGGCGAGCATCGCCTGATCGTCGCCGCGCCGCTGTTCCACATGAACGCGCTCGGCACCTCCAAGTTCGCCTTCGCCGCGCACGCCAGCGTGGTGCTGATGCCGCAATTCGACGCGCGCCGCTATGTGGAGGCCATCGGGCGCTTTCGCGTCACATGGCTCACGTCGGTGCCCACCATGCTCGCCATGATGGTGCGCGAAAAGGACACCATCGCCAAAACCGACCTCTCGTCGGTGCGCACCGTGCGCATGGGCTCGGCGCCCACCACGCAGAACCTGATCGACGACCTGCGCACGCTGTTCCCCACCGCCACCGTGATGAACGCGTATGGCACCACCGAGGCCGGTCCGGTCGTGTTCGGTCCGCATCCGGACGGCCGGCCGCGTCCCGACATGGCCCTGGGCTGGCCGCTTGCCGATGTTGAAGTGCGCCTGGTCGACGCCGAGGGCCGCGAAACCGACGAGGGTGTGCTGGTGCACCGCACGCCGGCCACCATGACCGGCTACCTCAACCTTCCCGACAAGACGCGCGAAGTCCTCACGCCCGACGGCTGGTATTTCTCCGGTGACGTGTTCCGCCGCGACGCGCAGGGCGCCTACTATTTCGTCGGGCGCTCCGACGACATGTTCAACTGCGGCGGCGAGAACATCTACCCGGGCGAAGTCGAGCACATGCTCGAGAAGCACCCGGAGATCGCGCAGTCGTGCGTGGTGCCGGTTCCCGACGAGCTCAAGGGCGAAAAGCCGTTTGCGTTCATCGTGCGACGCGCAGGGTCCACGCTGTCGCAGGAGGCGATCAAAAAGTACTCCCTCGCCAATGCGCCGGCCTACCAGCACCCGCGCCAGGTCGAATTCATGGACGCGCTGCCGCTCGCCGGCCCCAACAAGATCGACCGCAAGCTGCTGCGCGCCAAAGCGCGCGAGCTCTGGCGCGAAACCGAAAAGGCCGGCTGAATGGCCTCGCTCGACCACCTCGGCGCCATCGTGCGCGACCTCGCCGGCGGCGCCGCGCGCTGGGAGAAACTCGGCTTCACGCTCTCGCCGGTCAGCCGCCAGCGCGGCAAGATGCCCGGCCGCGACGACGAGAGCGCGTGGGCGACGGCCAACCGCTGCGCGATTTTCCAGCACGGCTACCTCGAACTCATCGGCATCGTCGATCCCGCCGCGTTCAACCCGTGGACGCGGTTCATCGACCGGTTCGAGGGCCTGCACCTGCTGGCGCTGCGGGTGCCCAACGCGGACGCGGCGTATGCAGAGCTGACCAAACGCGCCGGCACGCTCAATGCCCCCGTGCAGCGCGCGCGCAAGCTCGATGTCGACGGCACCGAACGCACCATGCGCTTTCGCAATATCTTCAGCCGCGACGAGTCCTATCCCGAGGGCCGCTACATCATCCTCGAGCACCAGACCCCCGAATACCTGTGGCAGCCGCGTTACCAGGTCCATCGCAACGGGGCGCTCGCGCTGGAGGCGGCATTGGTTTGTGCAGGGGATGCGGCCGCGCAACGCAGCCGGCTCGAAACGCTGACCGGTGCGCTCGCCACGGAAGGCCCGAACGGGACGTTGCGCCTTGCGATTCCCGGCGGCGGCGTGCTCGAGCAATACACGCCGCAGGCAATCGAGGCGCGTTACGGCTGGCGTCCGCGCGCCGAGCCCTCGTTTGCCGGCGTGGCGGTGCGTTTCGCTGACCGCGCGGCTGCCGCCCGGCTGATGGAGGACAATGGCGTTCCCGTCCATCGGGGCGACGACGAGTGGTTCGTCGCACCCGAACACACCAACGGATTCCTCCTCAGGCTGACCCAATGAAACGCGAACTCGACCATTGCGGCGTGGCCGTGTCCGACCTCGATCGAGGACGCGATGCATTCCAGCGCCTGGGCTTCCGGCTGACCGCGCGCAGCTTCCATTCCGGCGCACGCACGGCCGGCGGTCCGGTCGAGCCATGGGGCTCGGGCAACCATTGCGCCATGTTCCGCGAGGGCTACCTCGAAATCATCGGCCTGACCGACGCGAGCATGTACAGCTCGGTCAAGCCCATGGTCGCGCGCTACGAGGGCCTGCACATCGTCGCCATCGGGTGCGGCGACGCCGATGCGACATTTGCCGAGTTCCAGCAGCAGGGCGCGCCGGTCGAGGCACCACGCGCCCTCGAGCGCGACGCATCCTTCGGCCCGGACGACAGCCAAACGCGCCGCGCGAAATTCCGCAACATGTACGTAGATCGCGACAAGGTCACCGAGGGCCGCTTCATATTCATCGAGCATGTGACGCGCGATGTGCTGTGGCAGCCTCACTTGCTCGACCACCCCAACGGCGCGATAGCGCTGGATGCGATCTATTTCGTGGTGGCCGATCCGCAGGCGACTGCAAAAAAATTCGCGCCGCTGTTCAGCGATCGCATCGAGCACTTCCCCGGTGGCGCGAAAATGAGCCTCGATCGCGGCACGCTGTGGCTGGCCGAGGAAAAGGCCTGGCGCGAGCGGGTGCCGGGCAGCTTCGTGCCGCCGGTGCCCTCGCCGGCCGGGTTCGGCGTGCGCGTCGCCTCCATCGACGCGACACGGCGCCTGCTGGAGAAGAACGGCGTGACGGTTCATGCCGGCATGAATGCATCGCAGTTTTGGGTCGCGCCGGAGGATGCCTGCGGCGCGGCGATCCAATTTTCGCAAGCGGAGAAACCGTTATGAAAGCAGCAGTCATTTATGAGCACGGCGGCCCGGGCACGATCAAGTACGAGACCGCCTATCCCGATCCCAAGCCGGCCGCCGACGAAGTGATCCTCAAGGTCGGCGCGGCCACCCTCAACTACCACGACGTGTTCACGCGCAAGGGCATGCCCGGCATCAAGGTGCCGATGCCCTGCATCCCGGGCCTGGATTTCGCCGGCGAGATCGTCGAGGTCGGCGCCTCGGTCAAGGACTGGAAAGTCGGCGACCGCGTCATGGTCGACCCCGTGGACCGCAAGGGCCCGGGCGGGCTGCTGGGCGAGATGCGCCCCGGCGGGCTGGCCGAGTTCTGCGCGGTGCCCGACCACCACCTCGTCAAGCTGCCGGCCGAAGTGTCCTATGAGGCCGCGGCCTGCCTGCCGGTGGCATACGGCACGGCGCTGCGCATGATGGTCACCATCGGCAAGATCGCCGCCAAAGAAAAAGTCCTCATCCTCGGCGCCTCCGGCGGCGTGGGCACCTGCTGCGTGCAGCTCGCCAAGCTGGCGGGGGCCGAAGTCATCGCCGCCGCCTCCACCGAGGACAAGCTCAGGCGGCTGGGCGAACTCGGCGCCGACCACCTGCTCGACTACAAGAAGCACGACTTCATGAAGTGGGTGTTCGAGAAGTTCGGCAAGCCGCACCGGCGCAAGTTCGAGGACGGCGTCGACGTGGTGGTCAACTTCACCGGCGGCGATACCTGGGTCAAGTCGATGCGCGTGCTCCACCGCGGCGGGCGCCTGCTCACCTGCGGCGCCACCGCCGGCTACGACCCGCAGGAGGACCTGCGCTTCATCTGGACGTTCGAGCTGCAGGTGCTCGGCTCGAACGGCTGGATGCGCGAGGATCTTTTCACCCTCCTCGACATGCTCAAGACCGGCAAGCTCAAGCCCGTCATCGACAAGGAATTCAAGCTCTCGGAGGCCAACGAGGCGTTCCGCCTGCTCGAAGACCGCGAGGTGTTCGGCAAAGTGGTGGTGAAGCCATGAGCGCCGCGCCGGAAAAGGCCGCGCCCAAAAAGCTCGAGGCCGCCGACATCCAGGCGACCTTCGACCGCTCGCCCTTCATCGGCTTCCTCGGACTCAAGGTGCTTGCCGTCGACCACGACAAGAGCACGTTCTCGGCGCGCATGCCCCTGCGGCCCGAGCTCGAACGGCGCCCCGGAACCAAGCAGTTCCATGGCGGGCCGATCGCCTCGTTCATCGACACGGTGGGCGACTACGCCATCGGCATGCTGGTCGGCGGCGGCGTGCCGACGATCAACCTGCGCATCGACTACCTGCGCCCCTCGGTGGGCGACTACGTCGACGCGACCGCC
>JBBQCV010000300.1:0-4167 GCA_038319115.1 Burkholderiales bacterium
GGTCGAGAGCGGGTGCCCCAGTTCCGGCATCACCGGCGCCGAGGCGAGCCACGCGCCGCTCGGCGTGAACGAAGCCATGTTGCCGGCCGCGTCGATCGCATCCACGTGCACCGTGCCCGCGCCCCAGGGCTGCGGGGTGAATCGTTCGTCCGCGGGTAGAAGAGCCGCGTTCTTCCACGCATCGCCCGGGCGCAGTTCGTCGTTAGCGCGCCGCAGGTCGATGAGCGCCGCGCGCGCCTTGCCGTACTCGCGCGACAGCAGCACCTCGCCCGGCACCACCGCCTGCGAAGGGTCGCCGTAATACTGCTCGCGATCGGCGAAAGCGAGTTTGATCGCCTCGATCAGCAAGTGCAGGTAGTCCGCGCTGTTATGCCCCATCGCGGCGAGGTCGAAATTTTCGAGGATCGCGAGCGACTGCAGCATCGCCGGCCCCTGCGTCCAGAACCCGCACTTGAACAAAGTGGCCGCGCCGAAATCGAAGCGCGCCGGCGCCTCTTCGTGCGTGCGGAATCGCTCGAAGTCGCCGCGCTCGAGCAACCCGTCGCGCTCCTTGGAAAACTTAACCATCGCCGCCGCCACGTCGCCGAGGTAATACGCGTCGTGCGCGGCCTACAGCTTCGCCGCGCGGTTCCCCCCCGCGCCCCGCTCCGCCGCCGCGAGATGCTCGTACATGCGTGCAAGCGCGGGATTCTTCATCAACGAGCCCACCTGCGGCACGCCGTGCGGCAGGTACAGCGCGCAGCTCCCGGCCCACTCGCCAAATTTTTCCTCCAGCGCGCGCAGGCCGAACTTGTGCTGGTTCACCAGGCCGTTGGAGATCGGAAAGCCGTCGCGCGCCAGCGCCAGTGCCGGTTGCACGGCGTCGGCGAGGCTGAGGGTGCCGAAACGGCTGAGCGCGGTGACCAGCGCGCTGAAGGTCGCCGGCACTCCCGCAGCGAGGATGTCCTCGTCGGGCACGTGGTCGAGGCCACGGCGGCGAAACTCTTCCGGCGTGGCGCGGCCCGGTGCCGCCATGTTGCCATTGAGGGCCACCACGCGGTCGCTGCCCGAGAGCCGCACGAGCAGGGGGCACTCACCGCCGATGCTGTTCATCTGCGGATCCACGAGGCCTTCGACGAACGTCATGGCAACCGCGGCATCGATGGCGTTGCCACCGGCCTTGAGCACGTCGGCGCCCGCGTTGGCCGCGAGGTGGTGGCTCGCGGCGACGGCGCCGTGCGTGCCGAACAGGCGAGGGAAGAATGTGGTGGAGTCGGTGGGCGCGACGCGGTAAGCGCGGTTGCTGCTGGCAGAGGGATTCATGGCCGCTAGAATACTTGAATGAATCACCGTGCCGCGGCCTCAGGCCGGGTGGGCGAGGTCGGCGCGCGTGTAAGGCAGAGAAAAAGTCGCATCGGGCGGGATCGGCGGCACCGACTTCTCCCACGCCTCGAATTGCGCGCGCATCGCCGCCAACCGGCCCGCCTCGCGCTGGGCGAGATTGGCGCGCTCGCGCTGGTCCTTCGACATGTCGAACAGGAACTCGCCGTCTTCGCTGGCGAAATATTTCCAGTCGCCCGAACGCATGGCGCGCTGGCCGCGGAATTTCATGCGCCAGAAAAGGTCGCGCTCGACGCGCGCCTGCGGGTTTTCGAGCACCGGCAAAAGGCTCACGCCATCGAGCGGGTAGTCCGGGTGCGGCTTCGCCCCCGCGGCGTCGAGGAAGGTCGGCATCCAGTCCATGGTCATCGCGAGTTGCGCGGTCGCGCCGCCGGCCTTCACGCGCGCCGGCCAGCGCACGATGTAGGGCACGCGGATGCCGCCCTCGAGCAGGTCCATTTTCTTGCCCACCAGCGGCCAGGTGTCGGAGAAGCGCTCCCCGCCGTTGTCGCTGGTGAAGACGATGATCGTGTTGTCCGCGGCGCCGGTGGCCGCCAGCACATCGACGATGCGGCCGATGCCCTCGTCCATGTGATGGATCATGCGCAGGTAGGTCGCGACCGATCCCCCGTCGGTGTGGATGATCTTCGCGATCGAGCGCGCCTCGGCCTCGTCGTCGCGCGTCTCCCACGGCCAGTGCGGCGCGGTGTAGTGCACCGACAAAAGGAAAGGCGCCTTGCTGGCCTGCTGGCGCCCGATGTAATCCACCGCGCGGTCCGAGATGAGGTCGGTGAGGTAGCCGGGCTTCTGCACCGCTTCTTCGCCCTCGCACAGGTCGTGCACGCCGGCAGAATCGCAGTGGGTGAAGTAGTCCACCCCGCCGCTCATCACGCCGAAGAATTCCTGGTAGCCGCTTTGCAGCGGGCCGAAGTGCGGCGGGAAGCCAAGGTGCCACTTGCCCGCCAGCGCGGTCGAATAGCCCGCGGCGGCAAGCAGCGACGGCATCGTCGGGTGGTCCGGGGGCAGGCCGAGCACCGGGTTGCCGCGCACGCGCGTGGCCACCGGCTCATCGGCACCGCCGCGCAGCCGGTACTGCCAGCGGCCGGTGATCAGCGCAAAGCGCGACGGCGAGCACACCGACGAGTTGGCGTAGCCGTCGGTAAAGCGCAGGCCCTCGCCGGCGAGGCGATCCAGGGTGGGCGAGCACGAATTTCCGGCGAACGCCGATCGCCCTCCATAGCAGCCGAGGTCGGCATAGCCGAGGTCGTCGGCGAGGATGAACACGAAGTTGGGTCGCATGGGCGACGAGAATAGCAGACCGCGCCGGCGCGCCTGCCTCTGCGCTACCATTGCCGTCACACCCACCCGCTGTGGAGGAACGCATGAACGCCAAGCTTGCCCCCGACATCCGTTCGCAGGTCTCCGCCGAGGAGTGGCAGGTGCGTGTCGACCTCGCCGCGTGCTATCGCCTGGTGGCGCTGTACGGCTGGGACGACATGGTGTTCACGCATATTTCGGCGCGTGTTCCGGCCGCACCCGGCCAGCACGACCCGCACCATTTCCTCATCAACCCGTACGGCATGATGTTCGAGGAGATCACCGGCTCGAGCCTGGTCAAGGTGGATGAGAACTGCGCCAAGGTCCTCGACTCGCCCTACCCGGTGAACCCGGCCGGCTTCGTGATCCACAGCGCGATCCACTTCGGCCGGCCCGATGTGCAGTGCGTGCTGCACACCCATACGCCCGACGGCGTGGCGGTGGCGGCGCAGAAAGGCGGCCTGCTGCCGATCTCGCAGCAGGCGACGATCTCGCTGGCGTCGCTCGCGTATCACGGCTACGAAGGCATCGCGGTCAACGACGCGGAGAAGCCACGCCTCGTGGACGACCTGGGCAACCGCACCAATTTCATCCTGCGCAACCACGGCCTGCTCACGGTGGGCCCGTCGGTGGCGGATGCCTTCCTCGCGATGTTCAACCTGCAGCGCGCCTGCGAGATCCAGATCCGCGCGCAGGGAGCACCGCTCATCGAAGTCGACCCGCGCATCATCGCCGGGGCCAAGGCCGCCTCCGAAAAGGCGACCAAGGGCATGGGCGGCCAGATCGCGTGGCCGGCGCTGCTCAGGAAACTAGACCGCCTCGACCCCGCCTATAAATCCTGAACATTCGTTTTCACGGAGTCAAGCAGCGCGCGGCTCTCCGGTCAACCGGTATTCAGTTTTTGGTATAATCAGGGTTCCTCGTTCTATTTGCGCCGCGCCTCGTAGGCCGCGACCGCCTTCTTGAGGTCGGTGTATTCCTCACAGCCGAACGTGCACAAGCGGTCCAGCAGCGCGAGGTGCTCCTTGGCCTTGGGAAGGTTGTCCACCATCAGGTAGGCCTCGCCGACATACTCGTGCGCACCGCGGTAGTCAGGACGCAGCCTGAGGGCCTCGGCGTAATGCCTGAACACGAGGTTCATGTCGGGCGCGGGACTTTTGCGGACCGTGTACGCATACAGGTTGTGGTATTCGGCATTGCGCGGATTAGCCGCGACCGCCTGGGCGAGGACTTCGACGGCCCCCTTCCAGTCCTTCTTTTCGGTCAGCGCATTGACGCGCTCGACCACCGGGTCGACCGGCCACGGCGGGCTGGGATCGGGCGAACCGCCCGCGGCGAGCGCGCGCCCGGCAAAGGTTGCGACCAAAAGCGCTACCATCAGTGCGCCCACCCTCTTGCCACTTATTCGCATTGCGTTCATGCCCGGCCTCCCATTCGGTTTCTGCGCTCACCCTGCAATCTACGCCTGCCACGCCGTTCTGGCGACGCGGC
>JBBQCV010000301.1:0-4158 GCA_038319115.1 Burkholderiales bacterium
GGCCAGCTTCCACCAGGTCGAGGCCGAGTCGAAATCCCGCAGGCGCGTATCGCAAAGCTCGATCACCACGAGGACCGACTCGACTGCCGCCCGAAGATCAGATTCGGCGCAGCCGGGCCCCACGTCGCGGCCGAGCCTGAAAGCGACCTCCACTTCCGCGGCGCGCATGTGGAAGCCGCTCGCGGGCACCATCGCCGGACTGGCGAGGACCCCCGAACCGAAAATCGGCGCCGCGGAGGGCTCGCCCTCCCGGCTCGGGGTGCCGACCTTCCCAGCCCGCCCGGGACCGGGATCGATTTCCGCCCGGACCCGGTCCTGGATGGCGTACGCGTCTTCTGCGCCCCGGGGCCCATGCAGCGGCGCGCAATCGAACTGGCTCCCACTGCGGCGCGCCGCGACGATCGCCGCGGCAGCCGCCGCGATGTCATTCATCGCCATGCTCATGCGCGGTCCAGTGCCTGGGTGAAGTCGGTGAGGAGGTCAACGCAATCCTCGATGCCGATCGACACCCGGATGAGGGACTCCGCGATGCCCATCTGCCGGCGGCGCTCGGGGCCCATCTCCCAGAAAATGGTATGCGCCACCGGGATGGCGAGCGTGCGGTTGTCGCCCAAATTGGACGACGACACCACGATGTCGAGCCGGTTGAGGAAGTCGAAACAGTCGATCCCGTCAGCCAGATCGAAGGAAAGGATCCCGCCCTGCATGCTGAACAGCGATTTGGCCAGCGCGTGCTGGGGATGCGAGGCAAGTCCCGGGTAGTGGGCCGCGCGCACCTTGGGGTGCTTTTCGAGCAGCTCGGCCACGGCTTGCGCATTGGCGCACGTACGCTCCATGCGCAAGGCGAGTGTTTCCGCGCCCACAGCGATATGGTGCGCATCGGTGGCGGACAGAGTCCCTCCCCAGTCGCGCAGACCTTTCTTGCGAATCTGCTGGATGCCCCACATGCGGGGAGGCTGCGACTTGTAGTTCTCGGCAATGTTGGGGAAACGTGTCCAGTCGTACACGCCAGTGTCCGTGATCGCCCCGCCCAATGCGTTGCCATGGCCGCCGATGTACTTGGTGAGCGAATTGATCACCAGCCCCGCGCCGAACTCCTTCGGCCGGCACAGCACCGGCGAGGTCATCGTGTTGTCGACGAAGTAAAGGACATCGCGCGCGCGGCAGAGCTCGCCGATGCGCGCGAGGTCGGCGACCTGGGTGCGCGGGTTGGCGATCGTCTCGACGAACACCATCCGCGTCGCGGGTGTGAGGGCGCCTTCGACGTTGGCCACGGTGGTCGCATCGACGAAGGTCACCCCGATCCCGTGGGCCGACAGCGTACCGAACAGGCTCACCGTGTTGCCGAACAGGAACTGGCTCGCGACCACGTGGTCGCCCTCCTTCAACAACGCGAGCATGGTGGCGCCGATCGCTCCCATGCCGGTCGCGAAGCACACCGTGGCGACGCCGCCCTCCATCCGGGTGACCTTGGTTTCGAGCGCGCCCGAGGTTGGATTGCCCTGCCGCCCGTACACATAACCCTGCGATTTGCCCTGGAACACGGCCGCGAGGTCACGTGCATCCTTGTAACCGTAGGCCACTGACAGGTGCAGCGGTTTGTGCAGGGCGCCGTGCTCGATGCCGGCGTCGGCATCGGAATGCAGGATCCCGGTGGTGAATCCCCTCGCGGCGGCGGGGGGCGCAGGTGGAACCGCGGAGTCCCTTGCTGGCTTGTTGGTGCTCATGGTGCCTTTCCCGTTATCGGCGGGCGTAAAAAAACCCGGGCCAACCAGCGGACCGGGTTTCGACGGCACGCTTTAGCTGGATTTATAACGCGCCCGCAAGCTGTCTCAAATCGGCGCGAACAAAAATTCTACCAGACTAGGCAGCGGTCACCAAGTTGAGGTCGAGCTGGGCGCTGTCGGGGTCTTCCTCCGAATCGCGCGCGGCATCGCGCCGCACTTCGATGGTGTGAAGGTAATCGCTGGTGACGTCGCCGGTGATGTACTTGCCGTCGAAGCACGAGGTCTCGAAGCTCGTAAGCCGCGGATTGAGCCTGCTCACGCACTCCTTGAGCGCATCGAGGTCCTGGTAGATCAGCGCGTCGGCGCCTATTTCGCGCCCAACCTCGTCTTCCGTGCGGTGGGCGGCGATGAGCTCCGAACGGGTGGGCATGTCGATCCCGTAGACGTTGGGGAAGCGCACCGGTGGCGCCGCAGAGGCGAAGTACACCTTGCGAGCGCCCGCCTCGCGCGCCATTTGCACGATCTCCTGGCTGGTGGTGCCGCGCACGATGGAGTCATCGACCAGCATCACGTTCTTGTCCTTGAACTCCATGCCGATCGCATTCAGTTTCTGGCGCACTGATTTGCGGCGCACTGCCTGTCCCGGCATGATGAAGGTGCGGCCGATGTAGCGGTTCTTTACGAATCCCTCACGGTAGGCCACGCCCAGACCCTGGGCGAGCTGCATCGCCGAGGGCCGGCTCGAATCGGGGATCGGTATCACCACGTCGATCTGCAGGTGCCGGTAGTGCTTGCGAATCTTCTCGCCCAGCATTTCCCCCATGTTGAGGCGTGTCTCGTACACCGAGACGCCGTCGATCAGCGAATCGGGACGGGCGAGATAGACGAATTCGAAGATGCAGGGGTTGAGCGTGGGGTGCGGCGCGCACTGCTGGCTGAAGAAATTGCCGTCCTCGTCGATGAACACCGCCTCGCCGGGCGCGACGTCGCGTAGCACGCGATACCCCAGCGCATCAATGGCGACGCTTTCCGATGCCACCATGTACTCGGGTCCGTCGGGAGTCTCGTTGATGCCGATCACCGCCGGGCGGATGCCGAAAGGGTCGCGGAAGGCGAGCACGCCATAACCGGCGATCATTGCAACTACGGAGTAGGCGCCCTTGCAGCGCCGGTGCACATTGGCCACTGCGGCGAAGATTGTCTGCGGATCGAGGCGAAGCTTGACCGAACCCTTTTCGAGCTCATGCGCGAGGACGTTGAGGAGCACCTCGGAATCCGAACTGGTGTTGATGTGCCGCAGATCCTGGCGGAACATCTCGTCCTTCAGCTCGTCGGAATTGGTCAGGTTGCCGTTATGGCCGAGGACAATGCCGAACGGCGAATTGACATAGAAGGGCTGTGCCTCGGCCGAATTGGACGCTGAGCCTGCAGTCGGGTAACGGCAGTGGGCGATGCCCATGTTGCCCGGCAGGGAGCGCATGTTGCGCGTGCGGAACACATCACGCACCTGGCCGTTGCCCTTTTGCATGTGGAAGGACTTGCGCTCGCTTGTGACGATCCCGGCCGCATCCTGCCCGCGGTGTTGGAGCAGCAGGAGCCCGTCATAGAGGAGCTGGTTGACCGGAGAGCGAGCGACGATGCCGAGGATCCCACACATTGGACGTGCTCCTACGCGGCTAGGCGTCAATCATAGCGCAGGCGCTGCGCGAACGAGTCCGGGAGCCACGGCTTGAGGGCCAGCGCCGCCCGGACAAGATGTGTGCCGCTGGCCGATTCTTTCCACCATGCCTGGCTGGACGCGCTGGTCATTCCGGCCGCGAGTACCGCGACAAGCACCAGGATCGCCCCGCGGGCGATGCCGAACAGCGCGCCCAGTGCCTTGTCGAGCGGCCCAAGGCCGATTGCACTGACGAGCCTGGACATGAGGAACCCGACCAATGCCGAGCAGATAAGGGCAAAAACGAAAATTGCAAGGAACGCTGCGAGCGTACGCAGCGTCTCCCCCGGAATCGCCTGGGGAAGATGCGTCGAAAGCGGCCCGGCGAACAGGTTGGCCGCGAGGAAAGCGATGATCCAGCCGCCCAGCGACACGATCTCGCGCACCACCCCGCGCAATGCGCTCCAGATCATCGAGACCAGCAGCAGTCCGATGATCGCGTAATCGAGCCAGCTCATTTTGCGATCGGGTTGGCCGGGTTCATGTCGAGCGCTTTGGCCCGCTCGCGCGCCTTTTGCGCCGCCTCGATGGAACTGAAGGGCCCCAGGCGGATGCGCGTCACCGGCCCGCTCGCTGCGGCCACGGTTTCGGTGTAGTAAGGCAGCCGCTCGCGCTTGAGGATCTCGGTGCGCTCCTTGACCTTCTCGGGTGTCGCGAAGGCGCCGACCTGGACGACGTATCGCTCGCCGCCTGTCTCGGCCTTGGCAGGGGTGC
>JBBQCV010000302.1:0-4153 GCA_038319115.1 Burkholderiales bacterium
AGGCCCGCCTGTTCGTAGTACCCCTTCTCGCGCGCGACGATGAAGCCCACGTTCGGCCCCTGGAACAGCCAGTCCAGCCGCATCGACACCGGGCGCAGCTTGCTCTGGCCGTGCGCCTTGATGAACGGGATGGCGGCAAGGCCTGCAACGGCTCCGGCAGAGCGGATGAACCTGCGCCGGGAGGAGATTTTTTCCATGGTCGGACCTCGCTTGGGTTGGGACGTAAAAGTCATGCGATCAACGCGCGGCCTGGACGAGGGCCCAGATCTTCGGCGGTGACAGCGGCAGTTCGCGCGGCTCCACGCCGAGCGTCGAGAGGGCATTGGCCACGGCGTTGGCAACCACGCCGCCGACCGGGACGATACCGCCTTCGCCGGCGCCTTTCGCGCCGAGCGGGTTGTTGGGGGAGGGCGAGTTCTCCAGCACGAAGGCCTTGATGTTGGGGAAATCGGTTGAGGTCGGTAGCAGGTAGTCGGCGAGCGACCCGGTGAGGAACTGGCCGTTCTCGTCGTACTGCAGGTGCTCGAGCAGGGTGCCGCCCAGGCCCTGCACCACCGCGCCGATCGCCTGCCCATGGGTGGTGAGGGGGTTGATGATGCGCCCGACGTCCTCCACCGTCACGTATTCCAGCACCTGCACGCGGCCGGTGCGCGGATCGACCGCGACGTGCGCCGCGGCGGCCCCATAGGCATAGGTATGGTGGTGGTTGGCGAAAGTGCCTTCGGCGTCGATGCCGGCCGACGCGAGTTCGGCCAGCGTGAGGCTGCGCCCGCCGTGTGACGCGATGAGCCCTTCGCCGATGACCACCTCGGCTGCCGCGCAGCCCAGTCGCGTGGCTGCCGCGGTGCGCAGCGCCGCCTTGAGGTTGCGCGCCGCGTCGATGATGGCCGAGCCGCCCATCACCACCGAGCGCGAGTGGTACGAGCCGAACCCTTCCTTGAGGTAGGTCGTCGAGCCGTGGAAGAAGTGGATCCTGTCCATCGGCACGCCGAGCGCGTCGGCGGCGATCTGGACCGACACGGTTTCCAGGCCCTGTCCGATGCTGGTGGAGCCGACGAAGACCGAGATGTGGCCGTCGGGGTCGGCCACCATGCGGGCGTTTTCGCGCGGACCAGCCGCTCCGCCCTCGATGAAGCAGCCGATGGCGATGCCGTGGTAGCGCCCGTCGACGAGCTTGCCCTGCAGGGCGGCTTTTTCCTGCCACTTGAATTCGGCCAGGCAGCGATCGAGCGTGATCTGGTAATCGCCGCTGTCGAGCTCTTCCTTTTTCTCCGGCTGGTTGAGCGTGGCGAGCGGGTAGGGCATGTCCTTCTCGGCTGGCAGGTTGCGGCGGCGCATCTCCACGCGGTCGATGCCGAGGTCGCCGGCGGCCATGTCGATGAGCCGTTCGCGGAAGAAATCTCCCTCGAACCGGCCCGGGCCGCGATAGGTGCCGATCGGGTTCTTGTTGGTGAGCATCACCGAGGATTTGACCTCGATATTGGCGATCTTGTAGGGCCCGGAGACGAACTGCGCGACGTTACGCGGCGGGACCGCCGCGCTGGTGCGCATGTAGGCCCCGGCATCCACCCAGGCCTGCCCGCGCAGGCCGATGATCGTGCCGTCTTTTTCGCAGGCGATCTCGAGGTCCATGTCGATCTCGCGCGAATGGTTCGAGCACAACAGGTTCTCGCGCCGGTCCTCGATCCACTTCACCGGGCGGTTGAGCTTGCGCGCGGCGAACGGGATGAGGAAATCCTCCGAATAGAACTCGCCGCGCACGCCGAACCCGCCGCCCACGTCGGATTCGATCAGGTCGACGCATTCCTCGGGCAGGTCCATGTGGCGCGCGAGGATCTTGCGCGTGGCGAAGGGCACCTTGGCCGCGCCCGACACCGTCATCTTGGTCGCGGCCCCGTCCCACACCGCGAGCACGCCGCGCGGTTCCATGCACACCGCGCTGTGCCTTTGCACGCGGAAACTTTCCTTGCGCACATAGGGCGCGCGCGCGAATGCGGCCGCAGTATCGCCCTTGGCGGCGGTGTAAGTGATCGGCACGTTGCGTCCGAGGGTTTCGAACAGGAGCACCTTGTTTGCGGCCGAGGCGTGCCGGTCGGGCACCACCGGCAGGGACTCGATGTCGACCTCGATCACTTCGAGCGCGTCCTCGGCGAGCCCAGCGGAGTCTGCCACCACGACTGCGAGGGCTTCGCCGACGTAGCGCACCTTGGCGTGTGCGATGACCGGCTGGCCGAAGGGCTCGAGCTCGGGCAACGGCGCGAGGCGCAGCGAAACCACCGGCACCGCACCGCCCGAGTCGCGGGCGATATCGGCGCCCGTGTACACGCCGCGCACGCCGGGCATCGCGAGCGCCGCGGTGACGTCGATCGAGCGGATCACGCCGTGCGGCACCGCGCTGCGCAGGATAGCCGCGTGCAGCAGGCCTTCGGGATGCAAGTCATCCACGTACTGGCCCTGGCCGCGCAGCAGGCGCAGGTCCTCGATGCGCTCGACCGGCGTGCCGACGGTTTTGGCGACGAATGCGTCCGGCGCGCTCATGCGGCCACCTTCGGCTTGTGGCCATAGGCGCCGCGGGCGGCATAGACCGCCTCGACAATCGCGATATAGCCGGTGCAGCGGCAGACGTTGCCAGACAGGACCTCGCGGATCCTGTCGCGGTCGGCGTCCGGTTCCTCGGTGAGCAGCGCGTGCGCGGTGGTAAGCATGCCGGGGGTGCAGAAACCACATTGCAGCGCATGATGCTTGCGGAATTCGGCCTGCAACGGCGTCAGGCTCGTGTCGTTCGAGAGACCCTCGACCGTGGTGACCTTGGTGCCGTCGGCCTGTACCGCGAGCATGAGGCAGGAGCGGACCGCGGCGCCATCGACGATGACGGTGCAGGCGCCGCACACCCCATGCTCGCAACCGACGTGGGTGCCGGTCTGCATGAGGTGGTGGCGCAGGCAATCGGCCAGCGTGGTGCGTGCCGGGACGGTGACTTCGACCGGGCGGCCGTTCAGCTCGAAGCGGGTGGGAAGCGTAGCGGACATTGGTGGGATTCCTGAAAGGTTACTGCGCAGCGCGCGTCAACGCGCGCTCGAGGAGGGTGGCGACCAGCGCGCGCCGGTAATCGGCGCTGGCGTGCAGGTCGCCGGGCGGGTCGACCGCTTCGGCCGCGGCACTCGCGGCGGCAAGGATCTGCGCCGCATCCGGCCGCTTGCCATTGAGCACGGTTTCGGCGGCGGCGATGCGGTGTGGGCGCGTGCAGGCGCCGATCACGCCGATATGCGCGTTGGTCACGCGCCCTTCGGCGTCCGCGTCGTAGTGGAGGGCCACCCCGGCAAGGGCGAAATCGCCGCGCCGCAGGGCGAACTCCTCGAACGCCCAGCGTCGCGTGGCCGGCCAGGCGGGCAGGCGCACCTCGGTGATGAGCTCGTCGTTCGCAAGCACGGTGGAGAGGGCGCCGGTGAAAAAATCGGCAGCCGGCACGGTGCGCGTCCCCTTGGGGCCGGTCAGCACGAGTTGCGCGTCGCAGGCCACCGCGATGCCGGGCATCTCCGCGGCCGGGTCGGCGTGCGCGAGGCTGCCGCCCACCGTGCCGCGATTGCGGATCTGGTAATGCGCCACGTGGGCAATGGCAGCCTGCAGCAGCGGATGCGCGGTGCGCAGGCGCTCGTCGTCGCCGATGTCGCGCCAGCGTACTTTCGCGCCGAGGCGCACCGCCCCGGCGTCGATGTCGATGCGCCCCAGGCCCGGCACCTTGCGCAGGTCCACGATGAGGCTCGGGGAAGCCAGGCGGAATGCCAGGACGGGCAGGAAGCTCTGCCCGCCCGAGAGGGCCTTGGCGTTGCCGTCGCCGGCGGCAAGCAGGGCTATCGCTTCAGCCAGCGTGGCAGGTGCGGCATATTCAAATGGGGGCAGTTTCATGATCGGGTCCGGGGGTGTTCGTGCGTGCGGCCAAGCAGCCGCGCGTGCAAGGCAGGGTGGGTAAGTATGCCCTCAGGGGGAAAGGCCATGATCCATTCCTGTGATTACCGAGGGCCGGAGTTTCCCCCAAGTCCGCGATCGAAGGGGAGGATGTTTCGCAGCCGTGGTGCGGTGCGGGTGATACGATTTGCGCATCCGAACACTGACTGTAAAGAAGGGATACTCCTGATGCGTGCATTGATATTTT
>JBBQCV010000303.1:0-4148 GCA_038319115.1 Burkholderiales bacterium
TCAGATCGGCGTGACTTTGGCGTGCAGCAACGCGCTGCGCCCCTGTTCGAGCGCCGCCAGGCAGCGCTCGATGGCGGCGCCCGTTTCGCCCGGGTCCGACAGGCATTCGCCATACGCCCCGCTTACCGCGGCCAGCTTGGAAAAGTCCATGCCGGTGGGCAGGCGCGACTGGAAGGCATCGCGTTCGTTGGCCTTGCCGTCGGGATAGACGCGCAGTGTGGCGTCGCGCACCGCATTCCAGCCGGCGTTGTCGACCACGATGGTGAAGATCGGCAGGGCCTGCGCCTTCGACACCGCGAAGACCGAATCGAGGTTGCCGAAGTAGTACCCGCCGTCACCGATGATGTGCACCGAGCGGTGCCGCGGGCGCGCGAGCTTCACGCCGAGCGCGAGGCCGCCCGCCGCGCCCAGGCCGCTGCCGCTGTGGCGGATCATGGTGCACGCCACCGGGCGCGGCACCTGGCGCGCAAACACCGGGTTGTTGGTCACCGCCTCGGACAGGATGGTGTCCTCGGGGTCGAGGCGCCGCCCCAGTTCGGCGGCGAAATACTCGACGTTGATCGCGCCGACCTGCCCCGGCTCGGCGGCGAGGGCGGCGGCCTTGGCCTTTCTCGCGCTGAACTCCGATTCCATCGCCTTCCATCGCGCCGCCGCGGCGGCCTTGAACGTCGCGCCCGCCATCGTCTCGACGGCCGCGGCGAGCTGCTCGAGCACATGGCCCGCGTTGGCCTCGATGCGCTCGGTGGCCGGGAAACTCCACATCGGGATCGCTTTCTTCACCGTGTCGATGTCGATGTGCGCCCAGTAAGCCGCTGGGTGCGGCGCGGTGTCGCGCGGGATCCACGGCACGTCGGTGTCGACCATGAGGCCGAAGTCGGCCTGCGGCAGGAAATCGGCCACGCGGAAACCCGCGAAGCCGGCGAATTCGCGCCCGACATTGATGACCGGTGCGTTCTCGAACACGCGCACGCCCGCGAGGCGTGAAAGCTTTTCGATCGCATCGGAGGTCCTGCGCGTGCGGCCGCCATAACCGGTGATGAGCATCGGGCGCTCGGCCTTGAGCAACTTTTCGGCCAGCGCCTTGACTCGCGCGGGATCGATGCCGCCCGCCAGTTGCGGCGCATGCGAGGCGGTGGGAAACGAGCGGATCGCCTCCGGCGCCCAGTGCTCGGCGAGCGTCTCGCGCGCAAACATCAGGTGCACCGGGCCGGGCGGGTCGCTCTGCATGAGGGTGTGCGCGCGGCGCACGGTTTCCTTCGCCACCGCGCCCGAGGGCAGCGTGTATTCCCATTTGGCGAACGGCCGCACGATGCTGCCCTGGTCCATGGGCTCCTGCACGAAATGCACGTAGTCGTCGCGCGTGCCGGGCAGCTCGCCCAGGCTGGTGTAGGGCGCCTTGCCCGCCATGAGCATCACCGGCAGGCGCGTGCGGAACAGGTTGTGCATGCCCATGGCGGCGTTGGCCGTGCCGACGTCCACGTGCACCATCACGCCCTGGCCGCGGCCGGTGGCGAGCGCGTAGCCCCCCGCCATGTGCATGGCGGTGTTCTCGTGCGGGCACAGGATCGGCCGCGGGAATGGCAGCCCGGCGGCCTCCATGCGCGCCATCTCCTCGATGATGGGGGCGTGGTCGGTGCCGAAGTTGCAGAACAGGTACTCGATGCCGGTCTCGGACAGGCCGTCGAGCAGGAAGCGCGCGGCGCTCTGGGTTGAAGTCGATTCGATGCGGGTGGTTTTCATGCCTACGGTTTTACCCGGCCCGCGCGCGCCGCGCAAACGAGGATGCGAAACGGCGGGCCTTTCGGCGTTGTGAACCTCCGGGCCTTCCGGCGTTGCGAAACGTCGGGTCTGCGGTCGCAGGATGCGTTATCTTTGGCTTCCTTTCCCACCGGGGGTGCCATCCATGACTTTCACCATCGTTGGGCGATGCAAGCGCACGGGGCACCTCGGCATCGGCATCGCCACCAGTTCGCCTGCGGTCATGAGCCGGTGCGTGCATGTTTCGCGCGACGGCGCGGTCGCCTTCCAGTCGGTGCCCGACCCGCGCCTGGGCGCGCTCGGATTGCGGCTCGTCAACGAGGGCTGGTGGCCGCAGAAGGTGGCCGACGAGCTGGTGGCCATGGACAAGTGGAGCGCCAAGCGCCAGATCGGCATCGTCAATAGCGACGGGCATTGCGCCGCTTTCACTGGCAAGGCCAATGTCGAGTGGGCCGGCCACATCGTGGGCGCGAACCACGTGGCGATGGGCAACGTGCTGGCCGGGCCCGAGGTCGCCATTGCGATCTCGGAGGAGTTCCTCGCGGGTGCAAAGCTCGACCTCGAAGAACGCCTGCTGCGCGCGATCGAGGCGGGCCGTGACGCGGGCGGGCAGGAGGAAGGCCAGACCTCGGCCGGGCTGCTGGTCTATGGCCGCGACACCTTTTCGCGCTGCGACCTGCGCGTGGACGTGTCGGAGGAGCCGGTGCGTGAGCTGCGGCGCATCTTCGACTGGTACCAGCCGGTGATCCCGTATTACGTCGAGCGCGCCAAGAACGCCATGGTTCCGCGCTTCAAGGAGTTCCTGAAGGCCCACGGCGTAAAGCGTGAGTTCGGCAAGCCCGTGCCCGTGACGCGCGGGCCGGCAGCGCGCAAGGGCGCAAAAAAGACTACCAAAAGAAAATGAGGGAGTTCCAATGAAACTATCCGCAATCCGCAGGTTCGCCCGGCTCACCGTGATGGCCGCAGCGATTCCCATGGCAGTGGCGCCCGCGACGGCGCACGCACAGGCGCAGTCGTATCCCAATAAGCCGATCAAGCTGATCGTGGCTTTCCCCGCGGGCGGCGACATCGATCCGGTGGCGCGCGCGCTCGGCGAGCATTTCCAAAGCGCGTGGGGCCAGCCCAACGTGGTGGATTTCAAGCCCGGCGCGGGCGCCATCCTCGGCACCGATTACGTCGCCAAGTCGCCACCCGACGGTTACACGCTGCTGTTGTGCTCGATCGGCGCCATGACCATCAACCCGGGCCTGTACCCGAAGCTGCCCTACAACGTCGAGAAGGACATCGAGCCCATCTCGCTCATCGCCACCACGCCGATGGTGCTGGTGGTGAACCGTACCGTGCCGGCGACCAGGTTCAGCGAATTCCTAGCCTACGCGAAGGCGAACCCGGGCAAGCTCACTTACGCCTCCGCGGGCACCGGCAACGTCACCCACCTCACGGCGGCGCTCTTCGCCAGTGTCACCGGCCTGAAGATGGTGCATGTGCCGTACAAGGGCAGCGCGCCCGCGCTTAACGACCTGCTCGGCGGCCACGTGAGCATGTACTTCAACCCGCTGCCCTCGGCGCGCGGCTACCTCAAGGCCTCGTCCGACAAGGTCACGCCGCTGGCGGTCACCACGCTCAAGCGTTCGGCGCACCTGCCCGACGTGCCCACGCTCGACGAACTCGGCGTCAAGGGCTTCGACGTGAAGTCGTGGTACGGCCTGTGCGCCCCCGGCGGCACGCCCAAGGACATCGTGCAGAAACTCAACGCCGAAGTCGGGCGCGCGCTTGCGGGCACGAGCTTCCCCGAACGGCTGCGTTCGCTCGGCACCGACCCCAGCCCGACCACGGTGGAGCAGTTCACCCACATGATCCGCGCCGAGACCGTGCAGTGGGCCAAGACCATCCGCGAGCAGGGCGTGAAGGTGGACTGAGCCGGCGCCGCGCCGATGACCTCCACCGCGCCCGTGGTCAGCAAGCGATTCCGCGACGCCCTCGTGTGGGCGGCGGAGCTGCACGAGGCGCAGAGGAGGAAGGGCGGCAACGTCCCGTATGTCGCGCACCTGCTGGGCGTGGCCTCGATCGTGCTCGAGCATGGCGGCGACGAAGACCAGGCCATCGGCGGGCTGCTGCACGACGCGCTGGAAGACCAGGCGCACCGCATGACGCCCGGCGAGATCGGCGAGCGCTTTGGTGAGGGGGTGGAGAAGATCGTCGCGGCCTGCACCGACGGCGATCCCGACGAGCAGCGCGACCGCGACCCGGGGCGCTGGCGCGCGCGCAAGCAGAAATACATCGACGAAATCGCCGCCAAGCCGGCCGAGGCGCTGCTGGTGTCGATGGCCGACAAGCTCTACAACGCGCGCGCCATCCTCGAGGACTATCGCGAGATAGGCGAATCGCTG
>JBBQCV010000304.1:0-4131 GCA_038319115.1 Burkholderiales bacterium
GATCTCGACCATGTCCTGCGGCGCGACGGCGTCGCGCGCGAAATCGAAATCGGACGTGTTAGCCAGCAGGAAACGCAGGGTATTGCGAATCCGCCGGTAACTCTCCACCACCCGCTTGAGAATCTCCGGGGAGATCGACAGTTCGCCCGAGTAGTCCGTGCTCGCCACCCAAAGACGCAGGACTTCCGCCCCCAGCGTGCCCGACACCTCCTGGGGCACGACCGTGTTGCCCTTGGACTTGGACATCTTCTTGCCCTCGCCGTCCACCGCGAACCCGTGCGTGAGCAGCGCCTTGTAGGGCGGGATGCCGTTCATCATGCTGGATACGAGCAGCGACGAGTGGAACCATCCGCGGTGCTGGTCCGAGCCCTCGAGGTACAGGTCGGCCGGGAACGTGCTTTCCCCTGCGTGCGAGCGCTTGAGGACGGTGAAGTGCGTCGAGCCGGAATCGAACCAGACATCGAGCGTGTCACGGCTCTTTTCGTACTGCGGTGCATCGGCGCCCAGCACGTCCTCCGCGCTGATCGACTGCCACGCCTCGATGCCATCGCGCTCGACGCGTTTGGCCACCTGCTCGAGCATTTCGAGGGTGCGTGGATGGAGCTGGCCGGTTTCGCGATGGATGAAGAAAGGCATGGGCACGCCCCACTGCCGCTGGCGCGAAAGTGTCCAGTCGGGCCGGTTGGCGATCATGCCGTGCAGGCGCGCCTGGCCCCAGGCGGGGAAGAACTGCGTGTTCTCGACCCCGCGCAGCGCCGTCGTGCGCAACGGCTCGGCTGGCCTGGTGCCGCTCCACCCCGGCACCGCGTCCATGCCCGCGAACCATTGGATCGTGGCGCGCAGGATCACCGGCGTCTTGTGGCGCCAGCAGTGCATATAGCTGTGAACGTAACTCTCGGCGGCGAACAGCGTGCCGCGCGATCGCATTTCCTCGACGATGAGCGGGTTGGCCTTCCAGATCATCTTTCCGCCAAAGAGCGGCAGCGAAGGCACGTACTTGCCGTCGCCCATCACCGGCGTGAGGATGGCGTCGTCCTTGAGGCCGTTGCGTCGGCAGGACTCGAAGTCCTCCACGCCATAGGCAGGCGACGAGTGCACGATCCCGGTGCCGGTATCGAGGGTGACGTAATCGCCAAGGTACACGGGCGACAGCCGGTCATAGAACGGGTGGCGGAAGGCGATGTGGTCAAGCGCCGCGCCCTTGCAGGACGCGAGTGTCGTGCCGCCCAGCTTGTAGCGCGCAAGGCACGCCTGCTGCAACTCGGCGGCAAGGATCAGGAGGCCTTTGTCGGTCTCGACGAGGTTATAGTCGATCTCCGGGTGCACGTTGAGCGCCTGGTTGGCCGGCAGCGTCCACGGGGTGGTGGTCCAGATCACCGCGAAGCCGGGCTTGGCGGCAAGCGCGGGCAGCCCGAAGGCCGCCGCCACCTTCTGCGGCTCGGCGAAACCGAATCCCACGTCGACCGCAATGTCCTTGCGATCCTCGTACTCGACTTCCGCCTCGGCAAGCGCCGAGCCGCAGTCGAAACACCAGTTCACCGGCTTGAGGCCGCGGAAGATGTAACCCTTCTCGAGCAAAATCCCGAGCGTGCGGATCTCGTCGGCCTCATTGCCCGGGGCCATGGTGAGGTAGGGATTGTCCCAGTCGCCCAGCACGCCGAGGCGCTGGAAATCCTTTTTCTGCCGCTCGACCTGCTCGGTTGCGTAGGCGCGGCACAGGCGCAGCGTCTCTTCGGTGCTCAGGTTGCGGCCGTGGAGTTTCTCGATCTGCGCCTCGATCGGCATGCCGTGGCAATCCCAGCCCGGCACATAGGGGGCATCGAAGCCGGCGAGCAGCTTGGACTTGACGATGACGTCCTTGAGGATCTTGTTGACCGCGTGCCCGATATGGATGTCACCGTTGGCGTACGGGGGGCCGTCGTGCAGGACGAACCGCGGCCGTCCGCGCGAGACGTCACGCAGCCTTTTGTACAGGCCCTTGTCCTGCCATTGCGCCACCCAGACCGGCTCGCGCTTGGCGAGGTCGCCCTTCATGGGGAAAGGGGTGTCGGGCAGGTTCAGCGTTTTCTTGTAGTCAGCCATGGTTCTTCGCAAAGAATTCCCGCGCATCCGCCGCATCGCGGTCGATCGCGCTCCTGAGCGTTTCGAGGTCGGGAAACTTTGCCTCGTCACGCAGCTTGTGCAGAAACTTCACTTCCAGCCGCCGGCCGTAAAGGTCGCCGTCGAACCCGAACAGGTGCACTTCGAGCAGCGGCACCGCGTCCTCTTTAACCGTCGGGCGCACGCCGATGCTTGCCACCGACGGCCAGGGCGTGAGCGGCGATTGCGGCACGCCCAGCACCTCGACCACGAAAATACCCGCCAGCGGCGGCTTGTGGGGCAGGCGGATGTTCGCCGTCGCATAACCGAGCTCGCGGCCGAGCTTCTCGCCGTGCACGACCCGTCCCGCAATCGAATAAGGTCGGCCAAGCAGCACGCTTGCAGCTTCGAGGTCGCCGACTCGCAGCGCCTCACGCACCGCGGAGCTGGAAATACGTTTTCCGTCGTTCAAGACTTCGGGCATCGCCTCGAGCTCGAAGCCGTGCCCGGCGGCCGAGCGCTCGAGCTGGGCAAAATCGCCGCTGCGTTTCGCGCCGTAGCGGAAATCCCGCCCCACGAGCAGCCAGGCGCACCCCAATCCGTCGACCAGCATGTCCTGCACGAAACCCTCGGGCGACTGGGCCGCAAAGGCGGCGTCGAAGCGCGCGATATGCACCCGGTCGACACCCGCGTCGCGCAGCACGTGCAGCTTCGCGGACAACCGGGTGAGCCGGGCGGGAGCTGCGAGGGGGGTGAAGAATTCGCGCGGGTGCGGCTCGAACGTCAGCACGCAAGATTCGACGCCGAGCTCGGCGGCCTTTTGCTTGAGGCGCGCAAGCATCGCCTGGTGGCCGCGGTGGACACCGTCGAAGTTGCCTACTGTGATCGCGCGCCGCCCGGTGCCCGGAGCATTCGGTGCGAGCGGCTTCCCACCCGCAGGGGGTCCGTGCGTGACGAGCATTGCTGTGCGCTGTAAAATTATGAATTATAGCGGATTTCACCCATCTCCCACCCCGGAACCAAAGAGGAAAACGGTGCGAACCCTCGAAGACCAGATGGCCTTTTACGCCGCGTACCATCAGGACGCGCGCAACAAGCTGACCCACTTCATCGGCGTTCCCGCGATCGTCCTCGGGGTAATGGTGGCGCTCGCCTGGCTCAGGATCGAAGCCGGGGGTGTGACTATAAGCGCCGCGATGCTGGTCACCGCGATCCTGCTGGGCTATTACCTCAGGCTCGATATTGCGCTCGGCGTCGCGATGGCGGGGGTCTTCGGGGCGCTGCTGTACGCGGCCGAGTCGATTGCCGCCCTGCCGCTCGGCGCCGGCGTGGCGTGGTTCCTGGTGCTGTTTGCGGGCGGCTGGGTGGTGCAGCTCGTCGGTCACGTGTTCGAAGGACGCAAGCCCGCGCTGGTGGACAACCTGTTCCAGATTTTCGTCGCACCGATATTCCTCTGCGCCGAGGTGTTCTTTGCGCTCGGCTACAAGCCCGGCCTGCATGCCGCCGTACAGAAGCGCGCCCTGCAGATGCGCGCCGAAGCGGGCATCGGGCACGCCTCGCCCGCCTGAACCTGCACGATCAGGTCAGTTGAGCCTCGCGCAGATCGAGGTCAGCTCGACCATCCGGGCGCGGATCTCATCCGCGTCCGCCGCCTCGGGCTCATGCTCGAGGTAGTCGCGCAGGTCCTTGAGCGCCGCCCGGAAGGCTTCGAGCTTCTGGTATGCAAGGCCGCGGTCGCGCAATTCCTCGTGGTCGTCGGGCGCGACGATGAGCATGCGGTTGATGACCTCCAGCTGCCGCCCGGTCTCGTCCTTTTGGCGATAGATGTTTTTCAGGTTGCGCAGCACCCGCGCGAGGACCTGGCGATGGCCCGCCGGCTCGAGGAACTGGTCGAGCGGCAGTTCCGCGGCGACATCGCCGGCGGAACGCAACCCCGCGCGGCCGCTTCCCGCGATCACCCGGCGCAGCAGTTTGCGCAGGTCCTGCTCCGACAACGGCTCGCCGCCCGAGAACGGATCCAGCACGAGCGTGCTGCCGCGCAACGCGAGCCGC
>JBBQCV010000305.1:0-4122 GCA_038319115.1 Burkholderiales bacterium
ACGTGGTGGTGATCGGCATTGGCATCATCCCCAATACGGAACTGGCCGAAGGCGCGGGCGCGCTGTCGGCCGACGGCGTGGTCACCGACGAGTTCGGCCGCACCAGCGTCGAGGGCGTGTGGGCGGCGGGCGACGTGACCAACCATTACAATCCCCTGCTGGGACGGCGCGTGCGCCTCGAGTCTTGGCAGAACGCGCAGAACCAGGCCATCGCCGTAGCGCGCAACGTGGCGCGCCGCGCGCAAGCCGCGGTGGCGTACGCCGAAGTCCCGTGGTTCTGGTCGGACCAGCACGGGGTCAACATCCAGATGGCGGGCATGGCCGAGGCCGGCGCCGAGACGGTGTGGCGCGGCGACCCAGCGGCCGGGCGCGCGATGGCGTTTTCCCTTGTCGGCGGGCGCGTGGTGTGCGCCACGGCATTCAACGCGGGCGGCGAGATCCGCTTTGCCCGCAAGCTCATCGAATCGGGCACGCCGGTGAGCGCCGGCGCGCTCGCCGACGCTGCCACCAAGCTCAAGGACCTCGCCGCGCGCGCCGAACCGGCCCGCGCGGCGGCTGCGGCGTAGGCCGCGACACGCGGGAACAGGAGGGACCATGTACAGCGCAAACACCGTCATAGGGGAGACCGGCAGCTTCGCCAAGGAAAAGGCGCACGAGCCGGGGTTCGAGTTCAAGTGGCCCGAGGAGGGCGTGGCGTGCGTGCCTGACTGGGTCTACACCAGCCCTGAGGTCTACGAGCGCGAGATCGAGCGCATCTTTCACGGACGCACGTGGAATTTCGTCGCGCTGGAGGCCGAGCTGCCCAACCCGGGCGACTACAAGCGCTCCTTCGTCGGCCCGACACCGGTAGTGGTCTCGCGCAACACCGATGGCACCGTGCACGTGTTCGAAAACCGCTGCGCGCACCGCGGCGTGGAGTTCTGCCGCCAGCACCTGGGCAACACCAAGGAGTTCGTGTGTCCGTATCACAGCTGGTCGTACGACCTGGTGGGCAACCTGCAGGGCATCCCGTTCAAGCGCGGCGTGAAGGGCGAGGGCGGCGGCATGCCCAAGGATTTCAACAACGCCGACCACGGGCTGAGGAAGCTCCACGTCACCACGCTGAACGGCGTGGTGTTCGCCTCGTACAGCGCCGACATGCCGCCGATCGAGGCGTACCTGTCGCCCGAGATCCTCAAGGACTTCAACGTCGTGTTTGGCGGGCGCAAGGTGAAGATCCTCGGCTATTACAGGAATGAGCTGCCGGGCAACTGGAAGCTCTACCACGAGAACCTCAAGGACCCTTACCACGCGACGCTGCTGCATTCGTTCCTTGTGACCTTCGGCCTCATGGTGGCGGGCAGCAAGAACGGCATGATCGCCGACCCCACCGGCCGGCACGGCACGCTCGCCTCGGCCAAGCCCGACAACGTTGCCGATGCGCTCGATGCGGACACCAAGAAGGAGATGCGCGCCTACCGCGAGGACTTCAAGCTCGCCGACGGGCGCTTCCTCGAGTACGTGCGCGAATTCGATTCGCCCTGGTCGGTCACCATGCAGACCATCTGGCCGAACCTCATCGTGCAGAGGGAACTCAACACCCTCGGCATCCGCCACATCATCCCGAACGGCCCGCACAGCCAGATCATGATGTGGACCATGTTCGGCTACGAGGGCGACACCGAGGAGATGACGCGCCACCGCCTGCGCCAGGGCAACCTCATGGGGCCGTCCGGGTTCCTCGGGCTGGAAGACAACGAGGCGATCAAGTTCCTGCAGGAAGGCGTGCGCCGCTCGGGCCCGGGCGCCGGGGTGCTCAAGCTCGGCGGCAACACCACCGGCAGCACGAATTCAGTCATCGACGAGTCCGCGATCCGCGGCATGTACGCACATTACCGCGAGGAGATGGGGCTTTGAGTTCCGATCCGGGTCGAAATTTCTGGCGGGGGGCGCGCTGATATGTACGCCGGCTTTGACATGCAGGCGCCAGACGCGAAGAGCGTGCGCGAAGTGCGCCTCGAAATCGAGGAGTTCCACACCGAGTACTGCCACGTCCTCGACCGCGGTGCGCTCGACCACTGGGTCGATTTCTTCGCCGAGGACGCGCTGTACCGGATCACCGCGCGCGAGAACGCCGATGCCGGCCTTCGGGTCGGGCTGGTGTACGCCGAGGGGCGCGGCATGATCCGCGACCGCGCCTTCGCGATCCAGCACACGCAGATGTTCGCGCCGCGCTACATGCAGCACTTCACCAGCAACGTGCGCGTGGTTTCCGTCGAGGGGCCAGACGCCGGCGCGGGCGAGGGCAGCCTCATCAAGGCGCGGGCCAACTATCTTCTTTTGCAGACGCTCGTGGACGGGCCGACCACGATCCACCAGGCCGGGCGCTACTACGACACCTTCGTGCGCCAGGGCGCTCGCCTGCTGATTCGCGAGCGTCAGTGCGTGTACGACACCGTGCTCATCGCCAACGACCTGGTGTACCCGGTCTGATGCCGCTGGCCGCCCGACCGCGCGAAAGCCGCGCGGCGCGCCTACTCGGAGCGCTGTGCGGCCGGCACGAGGCTGTTGTTGGCCTCGATCAGGCGCACCAACGTGGCCATGAACAGGTCGCGCTCCTTCTGCGTGAGCGGGGCGAGCAGGCGGTCCTGCGAACGCTGCATGGCAGGAAACAGGCTCGTCATCAGCGCGCGGCCCTTGGCCGTGAGCGAGGCCAGGCGCGCGCGCCGGTCGGCGGGGTTTTCCTTGCGCTTGACGAGCTTGCGCGCCTCGAGGCGCGAAAGCACCTCGGCGACGTTGGTGCGGTCGATGCCGATCTCGTCGGCCAGCGTGGTCTGGTCCTGCTCGCCGCGAATCGACAGCGCCGTGAGCACGCTGTACTGCACCGGGGTCGCGTTGGCGTGCCCGAGTTCCTCGGACCACAGCGCGTAGTTGATCTGGTGCAGCAGGCGCACGAGGTAGCCTGGCCGCGACCACAGCGGCAGGCGCGGCTCGAGCGCCGGCGCGCGCGCCTTTGCGGGACGGTCGGGGCTTTTGACGTTGCGTGCGGCGCGGGCCATGGCGGGAGCGCCGGGTCAGTGGAAGTAGGAGCCGCCGTCGATCACCAGGGTCTGGCCGGTGATGAAAGCCGAATCGGGCCCGCAAAAAAATACCGCGGCGCCGACGACGTCGGCCGGGTACATGTCGCGCGCGAGCGAACGCCCCGCGATGGACGGCCCGCGCACCTTTTCCATGAGGGCCGGGTTGGCCTCGACGTTCTCCGACAGCGTGAACCCGGGCGCAATGGCGTTGACGAGAATGTTGTGCGCGCCGAGCTCCTTGGCCATGGCGCGCGTCATCGACAGGATCGCGCCCTTGCTCGCCACGTAGTGCAGGTACAGCGGGTTGCCCTTGAAGGCCACGCCGGAGCACAGGTTGACCACGCGTGCCGCAGCGGATTTTTTCAGCAACGGCAGCGCTGCCTTGGTGACCACGAAAGTGCCGAGCGTGTTGACGTCCATGACCTGGCGCCACTCGGCCACGGTGATGTCCTCGAGCGCCTTGGGCACCAGGGTGGAGAAGATGGCGGCGTTGTTGACCACGATGTCGAGGCCGCCGAAGTGGCCCTGGGCGAGGCTCATGGCGCCTCCCACGTCTTCTTCGCTGGTGATGTCGACGCGGATGCCTTTGGCCTCGAAGCCCGCGGCGGTGAGTTCGGCCGCGGCTTCTTCGGCGCGGGCGAGGTCGGCCACGAGGATGCGGGCGCCTTCGCGCGCGAGGGCGGTGGCGATGGCCTTGCCGATGCCGTTGGCGGCGCCGGTCACGAGGGCGATTTTGCGGTCGAGTTTCATATGGGCATGTTCGTTGCTAGGTAAGAACGTGGTTTGGGAACACTCGACAAAAGATTAACATGGACCGAATTCCAGTCATCGACATCCAACCCTTCGTGAGCGGAACGGCGCACGGGCGCGCCGCCGTGCCGGCCGCGATCCGCGAGGCGGCCGAGCAAATCGGGTTCTTCGCCATCGAAGGCCATGGTGTGCCGCGCGCCACGATGGATGCGCTGTACGCAAAGGCGCACGCGTTCTTCGACCTGCCGCTGGAGGAAAAGCAGCGCGTCGCGCCCCCCCGCCCCGACTACCCGCGCGGCTACAAGGCGGTGGG
>JBBQCV010000306.1:0-4091 GCA_038319115.1 Burkholderiales bacterium
CGCCTCGTGCAGCGCGAAGAGCGAGTTGGTCGGCGCGGTGTGGTGGTAGGTGCGCGTGGTGGCGCCCCAGTAACCGAGCAGCAGGTTCATGTCCATGAACCAGCTGTGGATCTTGTCCTTGCGCGCCTTGACGCGCTCGACCACCTGCTCGGAGAACGACACCGGCGACAGGCCCGGCGTGCACGACAGGCATTTCTGGCTGGCCGAATAGATCGCGTCGATGCCCCATTCGTCGACCAGCACCGGGGTGCCGCCGAGCGAAGTCACCGCATCGACAATGGTGAGGGTGTCGTACTTGTGCGCGATCTCGACCAGCGTCTTGGCGTCGGACTGCACACCGGTGGACGTTTCGGCGTGCACGAAGGCGACGATCTTCGCGTCGCGGTTCTTCTTGAGCGTGTCCTCGAGCTTTTGCGGGTCGACGGGCTCGCCCCAGTTGTCCTCGACCACCACCGCCACGCCGCCGGCCCGCTCGACGTTCTCGATCATGCGCCCGCCGAACACGCCGTTGCGGCAGACGACGACCTTGTCACCGGGCGACACCATGTTGACGAAGCAATACTCCATCCCGACCGAGCCCGGCCCCGACACGGGGAAGGTCAGCGGGTTCCTGGTCTGGTAGGCATAGCGCAGCAGCGACTTCAGCTCTTCCATCATCTCGACGAAGATCGGGTCGAGGTAGCCGATGGCCGGCTGGCTCATGGTGGTGAGCACGCGCGGGTGGATCTCGGTCGGGCCCGGGCCCATGAGCGTGCGCTGCGGCGGGTGAAAGGACTGGATGCGTTTCGGCGGGGCAAATTTGTTCATGGCCTCACTCCCAAGGGCGGCGCCGGCGAAATCGTCGGGCCTGGACTTCACTCGTACGGGTTTACGCGCGGCCGCGTCGTTGAGCACGTCGACGGCGGGGATGCGTCCGCCGGTGAGCTGCTCGACTTCCATGGCCCAGCGGGCCGGGACGTAGCCGGTCTTCACCCAGTTGTTCACCACGGCGCGGTCGAGTTGGAAGGCGCGGGCGACATCCGCCTGGCTGCCAAAAATCTCCACGAGCCGTTCTGCGCAATTCATGTGGCGCATTTTAACTGACAAACTCAGTTTGACAATCTCACCTTTGGGCACCGATTGCGGAACGGGGATTGACGCTCCGGGCCTGCGGCGTAGGATCAGTTCATCAAACAAACATCTGTTCTCCCTGAGAACTTAATCCAAGCGCCGAGGCGCCGGAGACATGCAATGAAGACAGGACAAGCGGTTGAATTCAAGCCGGAAACGGTGGCGGAGGCCTACCTGGCCCTGCTGGCGTCGCGCGACGTGGAATACCTGTTCGGCAACTCCGGCACCGACTTCCCGCCACTCGTGGAGGCGCTGGCCAAGGGCCGCGCGCAGGGGTCGCAGATGCCCGAGCCGATCATCGTGCCGCACGAGAACGTCGGTGTGGCGATGGCGCACGGCTACTACATGGTCACCGGGCGCCCGCAGGCGATGATGGTCCACGTGGGCCTGGGCACCGCCAATTCAATGAACGGCATCTTCAACGCCGCGCGCCAGAACATCCCGATCCTGTTCACCGCCGGGCGCACGCCGCTCACCGAGGGCGGCCAACTCGGCTCGCGCAACAACTACATCAACTGGGCGCAGTAACAGTTCGACCAGGGCGGCATGCTGCGCGAGTTCGTCAAATGGGATTACGAACTGCGTCATGCGTCGCAGGTCGAGTCGGTCGTCGACCGCGCGCTGGCCATCGCCAAGAGCGAGCCGTGCGGCCCTGTGTACCTCACGTTGCCGCGCGAAGTGCTCGCCTCGGCGATGGGCGAAACCAAGATCGGCAAGCGCACCACCATCGCCCCGGTGAGCCCGCCCTCGGCCGATCCCGACACGCTGGATGAGGTGGCCAAGCTGCTGGGCAACGCCAAGAACCCGCTCATCATCACGTCCAACGGCGGGCGCACGGCCGAATCGGCGCAGGCGCTCACGCGACTGGCCGAAACCTACGCCCTTCCCGTGATCCAGTACCGGCCGCGCTACCTCGCGCTGCCGACCGAGCACCCGATGAACTGCGGGTACGACCCGCACGCCATGCTGCCCGAAGCGGACCTGATCCTGGTGGTCGACAGCGACGTGCCGTGGATTCCCGACAGCGCCAGGCTCAGGCCGGACTGCATGGTGGTGCACCTGGGCACCGATCCGCTGTTCGCGCGCTACCCGGTGCGCGGCTTTCGCACCGACATTGCGCTCGCCGGCAGCCTCGCGCCCACGCTCGACCGGCTGACCGAGCGCACCGAGCGCCACGCGGGCTCGGCCACCAAGATCGCCGCGCGGCGCGCCGCCATCTCGCAACAGTCGGCCGATTTCCGCGTGCGCTCGCGCATGGGGCTGGGCGCGGCACCCACATCCGGGCAGATCTCGACCAAGTGGATGACCCACTGCATCAACGCGGTGGCCGACGAGAACACCATCCTCATCAACGAGTACCCGCTGGTGCTGGAGGAACTCACCATCGACGGGCCGGGGCGGTATTTCTCCCACCCGCCCTCGGGGGGCCTGGGCTGGGCCATGGGCGCGGCGCTGGGCGCCAAGCTCGGCAAACCCGACGCGACCGTAATCTGCGCCATCGGCGACGGGGCCTACATGTTCGGCAATCCCACCCCGACCCACTTCGTGGGCGAGGCGCACAACCTGCCGGTGCTCTACGTGATCAACAACAACGCGCGCTGGGGTGCGGTGCACCGCGCCACGCTGAGCATGTATCCCAAGGGCCATGCCGCGGCGGCCGAAAAGCCGCCCTTCTCGGTGCTCGAGCCGTCGCCACGTTTCGAGGAGATCGTGCGCGCGAGCGGCGGGTACGGCGAGCGCGTCGAGAACCCGGCCGACTTGCTGCCGGCGCTCAAGCGCGCGCTCGACGCGGTGAAAAATGAAAAACGCCAGGCCGTCCTCAACGTCTGTACCGAGGTGAACTACGCACGCACGAGCTGACCAGCACAGGGTCGCGCAATCGCTGCGCGGTCGCGCACCACCATAACTACGAGAGAGGGAACCACGATGACGAATGTACCAGCCATGCGTTTCGTCCGAGCCGCCGCCGCACTCCTGTGCGCCTTGCCCTGCTTCGCGCAGGCGCAGGCGTTTCCGTCGCGCCAGGTGACCATCGTCGTGCCCTACCAGCCCGGCGGCAGCAACGACATCATCGCGCGCACCATCGCCCCGCGGCTGGCGGAAAGCCTCGGCCAGCCGGTGGTGGTGGCCTCCGGCGCGCGCGCCGACTGAAAGCGCCACGCCGTGCGCCGCGAGTTCGAGCACCTGTCCTACGCGAGCGGCGACAAGCTCGCGACCATCACCTTCAACCGCCCCGAGCGGCTGAACGCGATGTCCTTCCCGGCCAAGCACGACCTCAAGGCGGCGCTCGAAATGGCTGGGAGCGACGATGCAGTGCGCGTCCTCGCCCTGCGCGGGCAGGGGCGCGCTTTCTGTACCGGCATCGACCTCAAGGACCTCTCCACCGGCAAGATCGGCGCGGACAACTTCGCGCTGTGGGAGGAGTGCCTGCGCCTGATCGAGACCATGGACAAGCTGGTGATCGCCCTGATGCACGGCTATGCGCTGGGCGGCGGCGTACAGCTCGGCCTCGCCTGCGATCTGCGCATCGCGACGCCGGCAACCAAGTTCGGCCTGCCGGCGGCGAAGGAAGGCCTGCTGCCGGGCCTCGCGGTCTGGTGGCTGGCGAAGTTCGTCGGCATGGGGCGGGCCAAGGAAATGGCGCTGTGGGGCGAGTCCTTCGACGGCACCGAAGCCCTGCGCATCGGGCTGGTGACGCGCCTCGTGTCAGACGAGAACCGCGACGCGGAATTCGACGCGTATGTAACCAAGACCGTCGCCAATGCCTCGCAAGGGGCGCGCGCCACCAAGCGCGCCATGAACCTCGTGGCCAGCGCCGACTTCGAAGCGGCGCTCGCTCTCTATATGGAGCTGCAGCGCCAAGGCCTCGCGTCCGACGATTTCGCCGAAGCCATGCGCGCCTACCGAGAAAAGCGCGATGCGCGCTGGAGCTGAGATGAACGATAACGCGACCAAAGTGACCGCAGGCGCGCACGACGAAC
>JBBQCV010000307.1:0-4082 GCA_038319115.1 Burkholderiales bacterium
AGCACTACCGGGACTTCGTTGAACCAGCGCAACCATACGTGGCTGCGCCGGTTGCGGTCGTGGCGGAAATCGGCCAGCAGCTTGCCACACCAGAGGTGGTAACCGATCAGGATCGCGACCAGCGCGAGCTTGGCGTGCAGCCAGCCGCCGGAAAACCCCCAGCCCAGCCACAGCCATGTGCCGAACGCCAACGTGAGTGCGGCACCGGGCGCCATGATGCCGTAGTAGAGCTTGCGCTCCATCACCTTGAAGCGTTCGAGGGATACGCCATCGGTGCTTTGCGCGTGGTAGACGAACAGGCGCGGCAGGTAGAAAAGGCCGGCGAACCAGGTGACCATGAATACGATGTGCAGCGCCTTGACCCAGAGCATGGGAAGTCCCCCGGCCCTAGTTGAGCAGCCGCCGGCGCGTCAGCACCAGCGCGACGTAGAACCCGGCGGCAGCATATACGAGCGGCACCGCGAGGTGCAGCAGCACGTCGCCGGGCAGCTCGCCCAGCATGAGCGGACGTGCGAGGGCCACCGCGTGGTACAGCGGCAGCGCAGCGGCCACCCCTTTCAGCACGCCGGGCAGCTGGTCGATCGGGAAGAACACCCCCGACAGCAGCGAGGTCGGGGTGATCACCAGCGTGAACCAGTACATGAAGAAATCGTAGTTGGGCGCAAGCGCATTCATGGCCAGGCCCAGGGCAGCGAAGGCAAGGCCGATCACCACGATCACCGGCAGCACGGCGAGCGCGAATTTCGGCGAGGCCACCCCTAGGAGCGTCACCACCACCAGGATGGACACGCCCGAGAGCGTCGCCTTGGTGGTGGCCCACACGAGTTCGCCGAGCACCACGTCCTCGAGCAGGATGGGCGCGTTGAGGATCCCTTCCCATGTCTTTTGCTGGTGCATGCGGGAGAAGGCCGAGTACATCGCCTCGAACGTGGCCGCATACATGGCGCTCGAAACCACCATGCCGCCGGCGAGGAAGGCGATGTAAGGCACGCCCTGCACCGCCGGCATCATCGAGCCCAGGCCATAGCCCAGGCCGAACAGGATAATCATCGGGTCGGCGAGGTTGCCGAGCATCGACGGGATGGCGAGCTTCCTCCATACGAGCAGGTTGCGGCGCCAGATGTGCACGAAACGCATCGACAGCCGAGGCACGGCGAAAAGGCGTGCGTTCATGGCTAGTCGCGCAGGTCGCGCCCGGTCAGCTTGAGGAACACGTCCTCGAGGTTTGCCGGCCGGTGCAGGTAGATGAGCTGGGGGTGCGATTTCAGGCTGGCCAGCAGCGGCTCCTCGTCGTCGGCGTAACAGAACGCAGTTTCGCCGGCCACCTCCACCCGTCCGGCCAGCGTGTGCGCCGTCTCGGCCCATGCCTCGAACCCGGGGCCGTGCACTTCCACCACGTTGGGCTCGATATGGCGGGCAATCAGCTCGCGTGGCGAGCCCAGCGCGATGATGCGCCCGCGATCCAGGATCACCAGGCGCGAGCACAGCCGCTCGGCCTCCTCCATGAAGTGGGTGGTGAGCAGCAGCGTCTTGCCCTCTTGCTTGAGTCGCTTGAGGCGCTCCCAGATCAGGTGCCGCGCCTGCGGGTCGAGGCCGGTGGTGGGCTCGTCCATGAACACCACTTCGGGGTCGTTCACGAGCGCGCGAGCGAGCGTGAGCCGGCGCTTCATGCCGCCCGACAGGGTCTGGATCTTGCCCTTGCCGCGCCCGGCGATGCCGGCGAACTCGAGCAGCTTCGGGATGCGCGCCTCGATCTCGCTCTTCTTCATGCCGAAGTAGCGCCCGTACACCTGCAGGTTTTCGCTCGCGCTGAAATCGGGGTCGAGGTTGTCGAACTGCGGCACCACGCCGACCCGCTGGCGCGCCTCGCGCGCTTCCTGCGGCACCGGCCGGCCCAGCAGGCGGATGCTGCCGGCATCCGGGTCGACCAGGCCGAGGGCCAGCTTGAGGGTGGTGGTCTTGCCCGCGCCGTTGGGCCCGAGCAGGCCGAAGCATTCGCCGGCGCGCACCTCGAAATCGATCCCGGCGACCACTTCCTCCGCGCCGTACGATTTGCGCAGCCCTTCCACCGACAGCACCACGCTGCCGCTCCCAGCGCCCGGGCTCACCGCCCGCGCCAGTTCGACAGCACGATCGAGCGCAGGACGTTGAGCTTCTGGTGGAAGAAATGGTCGGCGCCAGGCACCACCACGACCGGCAGTTCCTGCGGCCGCGCCCAGTCGAGCACGTCGGCAAGGGGCACCGTTTCGTCGACCTCGCCATGGATCACCAGGGTATCGGCCGGCACCGGCCGCGCGTCGAAGCGCTTTACCGCGACGCCCACCAGTACCATGCGCTCGGCCTCGACGCGCCCGGCAAGATGGGTCTGCACGAAAGAACCGAAAGAGAACCCCGCCAGCACCGGCGGCGCGGTGCCGAACTCGGCCTGCGCGAACGCGAGCACCGCGGCCAGGTCGTCGACCTCGCCGCGCCCTTCGTCGTGCACCCCCTCGGTGGCGCCAACGCCGCGAAAATTCGGCCGCACGGCCGCGTAGCCAAGCTCGACGAAGCAGCGCGCAAGCGTTTGCACCACCTTGTTGTCGAGGGTTCCGCCGAACAATGGGTGGGGATGCGCGATGAGTGCGACCGCTCGCGGCACCACGGGCGCATCGATGGCGCACTCGATGCCGCCGACTGGGCCGGCGACCTGCACGCGCCGCGTCGAAGCGCGCATCAGATCCTGAGGCGCTCGACCACCCGCCCGTGGCGCACGTGTTCTTCGAGGATTTCGTCGATGTCCTCGCGGTCCACGTACGTGTACCAGACGCCCTCCGGGTACACCACGATCACCGGCCCTTCCTCGCACCGGTCCAGGCACCCGGCCTGGTTGATGCGCACCTTGCCGGCGCCTGCCAGGCCGAGTTCCTTCACGCGCTTCTTGGCGTAGTCACGCAGTTCGGAGGCGCCCTTCGGATTGCAGGACTCGCGCGTGCCGTCGCGCTGGTTGCAGCAGAAAAATACGTGGCGTTCGTAGTAGGACATGCGCCATTTTACCCGCGGGCGTTGTCCTGGCCGTGCCTTGCGGCCACCAGCATGAGGTAAAGCAGGGCCGCGAATGGCCACAGGATCGACAGCAGCCGCGTGAGGCCGTTGAAGTTGAGGAAATGGCCCTGGGTCCAGACCGCCAGGGTGGAGGCGAAATACGGATTGGCCGGGGCGAGGTTGACCATCACCGTGGCCCCCATGAGGAGCACCGCTGCGAGCGCCAGGCGCAGCGCGCGCGGCAGCATGGCTGCCGCAAGCAGCAGCGGGAAGCCTGCCACCAGTCCGATCAGTGCCCCAGGCGTGAGCCAGTGGATCGCATTCTCGGCCTGCCTGAGGATGGCGAACGCCGCGGCCTTGACCACCAGGCCCAGGCCGATGAGCACGAACATCGCGCGCAGCTGCGGCCCGCCAGGTTTGAGGATGGCCGATGCGGTGAGCCCCACAGCGATCAGGTTGCACGCCGCGGTGAGCGCCTCGACGGAGACGAACACGTCAGGCTCGTAGGCGATGCCAGCCGGCTGGCGGAACAGGTTGCGCAGGTCGCCCGCGCCGAACAACAGCCCCACCGGATCGAGCTGGGTGGCGAGCCACAACCCCAGCAGGACCAGTCCCGCGTCAGCACGCGCCCCGGGCAGCACGTGCTGCCTGCGCCAGCGCAGCAGCGGGCTGGCGCTGAACAGCCAGCGCGCGCCCGACAGGCCCAGCAGCGCGCCAAGCAGCGTGCCTGCGGCGTTGCAGGCCACGTCCACGTTGGAGGCGATGCGTGCGGGCAGGAAAGTCTGCGCGGCCTCAAGGGTAAGCGCGAGGGCGATGCCACTCGCCAAAGCGGCCACGAACGCCGCCGTCCTGACCACGCGCGGATACATCGCCAGGACCGCCAGCCCTCCGAACGGAACATACGCCAGCACGTTCACGGTGAGGTCGAACCAGGTGATGTACGGCGGTTTGGCGGCGGTCAGGTAAGCGAAGGCCGGGATGCCCGCATCACGCCAACCCGAAAACGGATACAGCGTCGCGTACACCACCAGCAGCACGTAGGCGAGGAACAGGAACCGCGC
>JBBQCV010000308.1:0-4077 GCA_038319115.1 Burkholderiales bacterium
GCAACTGGATGAACAATGCAACCTGCACGCCGAACCCTGCGGCGAGCGGAACGATGTAGTACCAGGAATCGGAGAACTGGCTCAGGGTGAAGGACCAGCCCGATACAAGCGTGAGCACGGCGAAATAGGCTGCGAGCATCAAAGCGAAACCAAGCACCCCGAAGCTGGCTGGTCTTATGGCGGATGTGTTCATGGTCTTCGATCCGGAAAATGGTGCATTGTGAATTGGCAGACGAACCGCAATGGCCGAACGCGGCAGAAGTTCGCGGGCTGCGGGGTGCAGGAAAAACTAGCTGCGGAAGTTGCCGAACAGGATGAAGCGCTGGAGTGCTGCGATAGGGATGCGCGGCGCTATCCCGGAACACACGCCTGCGCCGAATGTTGCGCGAGTCGGCAGTCCGGGTACGATCCCGACGGCAGCATGTTTATCGGGCAATTGCAGCAGGCCGACCGCCATCGGGGGGGTCGACGCAGGAACGCAGTGGATACGATGGCCGCTTGCCCGATTCGCAGCTGGCCGCAGGCAGTCGGATTCGAACGCCGCGTCGATATGCGCACTTGCCGCGGCACCGCTTACTTCGGCGGCCGCGAGTTCGTGTGGGCCGTGCGCATGCGCGCGGAACGAGGTAAGCAGCATCGCCACGCCAGCCATGCCAGCCGTTCTCATGCCGGAAATTCTGCGCGCATCGGCAGCCCCGGTTTTGACATTGATCAGTCTCCGCCCATCGCACGTTGCCGCGTTGCTGGGACGCTGGCGTTTTCCGCCCGCGTTTTCGATCCGATAGACCAGCTCTGGATCTTGGACGTTCTTCAAGCGCGTTTCTTCCGGCCCGACCAGCGAGAAAATATTCTTCATAAGGTCTCCGGTTGCGGCGCCGAGGCAGATTTGCCTCGCGTGCCGAGATTGCAGAGGCGCGCGACGATGTTCGTCACCATGCCGGAGGCGGTATAGCTCAGGTGCTCCCGGGTCGCACCTTTCATTTTGGTGGCCCCGAGCAATACCGGACCGGTATTGATGCCGACGACTCACGGCGCAGGCGGATTCCCGATCGGGTCCGCCAGGCGGGCGGCGCGATGGAGCGGCCCACTCGCTCCGAGCCGCGCTCCTTTGATCGTCGCAAAGGTCGGCCACGTCGTCGCCGGGGCAGACCCGCTTGGGTTGCATCGCAGGGCATCGTGCCGATCTCAGCAACAGCCGTGCCGGTGCGAGCGTCCACGCCCCGCGCCGGAATCAGGCGTCGCATGGCCTGAAACCTTCCCGGCGTATTCCTGCGGCGAGGCTTCGAATCGGTCGCGGTTCTCCTTGGTGGCAAAGTAGTACACCGTTCCCTGGTGAACGGATGTCAACGCTTGCGCTGTTGTCACCGCTTCGCCGCCGACGGGATCCAAGGCAGCGCCCGATGCACTTGCGCTGGGGCCGTCTTCAGGCTGGGCACTTTGACCAGTGTGGCCCACACTCCCGCCATGCCGCGGTCCATCGAGCAGGTTGCGAAAGTCTGTTCCCTTCCCGCCCGTATGCGCGCCTGAACTCCGGCGAAGAAAGTAGAAGACCACGCCAATCGCGATCGCAATCCAAATCCAGTTCATTGACAAAAAGCCCATTTCATCTCTCCTGTTGACCGTGTGAAAGGTTGTTCGTTATTGCATGTCCGGTCATACGCAGCAGCAACCCGTTCTCCTCGCTGCAGCAGCCGGGGCTTGCGCACCCGCAACCACGCCCGGATAGCCCGCCAACTGCAAGGCGGCAATCAACTCGCCTTCCGACCGCTGGCCCTCGACGCGTACGCGGCCTCGTTCCAGGTCGACCTGCACATTCGCGGCAGGGTCGACGGACTTCACCGCGCCGCTCACCGCATGCACGCAGTGGCCACAGGTCATGTTCTTCACGTCCAGTTCCATCATGGCAACTCTCCTATGAGCAATTCATGAGACCAATCTAAGCCTTCCCACCATGGCAATGTCAAGGCCAAATCTGCAACGAGTGAGCAAGCCCAGTGGTATTGCGAATACATCTACGCAGCCCTCGTTGTTTCGGTCTCTGGATCTGCACTTTCGACCTGCGAGGCAATGCTTCTCAGTTCGGCGTCGGCAAGCGTTTCGCGCTCCAGAAGCTGGGCCGCCGCCCGTTCCAGCGTTTCGCGGCTTCGCGCGAGCAGATCGAGCGCGCGCTTGAACGCGGCTGCGACGATCTCCCTGACTGCCTCATCGATCGCTTGCGCGGTGTGTTCGCTGTAGTTGCGCGCACCCGTGAACCCTGGAACGGGCAGCAGCGGCGAAGCTTCCCGCTCAAGCGATAGATTGGCGAGCGTCTCGTGCATGCCGTAACGGGTCACCATGGCGCGGGCGATGTCCGAGACCTTGGCAAGATCGTCGGCCGCTCCGGTTGAAACCCGCCCGAACACTAGTTGCTCGGCGGCGCGGCCACCAAGCAGCACGGCCATCTTGTCTTCGAGTTCCTCGGTCCTCATGAGGAAGCGATCCTCGATGGGTCGTTGAATCGTGTAGCCCAGGGCACCGATCCCTCTCGGGATGATCGAGACCTTGTGCACCCGGTCGGCGCCGGGCAGCATCATGGCCACCAGGGCGTGCCCCATCTCGTGGTACGCGACGGTGCGCCGCTCCATCGGGTTGAGGATGCGGCTCTTCTTCTCCAACCCGGCGACGATGCGCTCGACGGCCACGGTGAAGTCCTCCAGGGTCACCGATTCGCTGTCCCTTCGGGTGGCAACGAGTGCCGCCTCATTGACGAGGTTCGCCAGGTCCGCGCCGGAGAATCCGGGCGTGAGCGCCGCGATCTGCTCCAGCTCGACGCCATCCGCGAGCTGGATTTTCTTGATGTGCACGCGCAGGATCTGGACGCGGCCCACCTTCTCCGGCCGATCGACCAGGACCTGCCTATCGAAGCGCCCCGCACGCAACAGCGCGGGGTCCAGGACCTCCGGGCGGTTGGTGGCCGCGAGCAGTACCAGGCCGGTCGACGGATCGAAGCCGTCAAGTTCGGCGAGAAGCTGATTCAGCGTCTGCTCCTTCTCGTCGTGGCCGCCGAGACCAAACGATCCTCGGGCGCGCCCAAGCGCGTCCAGCTCATCGATGAAAATGATCGCCGGCGCCTTCTTGCGTGCCTGTTCGAACAGGTCGCGCACCCGGGCCGCGCCCACACCGACGAACATCTCGACGAACTCGGAGCCCGAGATCGAGAAGAAAGGCACGCCGGCCTCCCCCGCCACTGCACGCGCGAGCAGCGTCTTGCCCGTGCCCGGCGGGCCAACGAGCAGCACGCCCTTGGGTAGCCGGCCCCCGAGCCGCCCATAGCGCTGCGGATCCTTGAGAAAACCCACGATCTCGCGCAGTTCGTCCTTCGCTTCGTCGACGCCTGCGACATCGGCAAACGTGACCTTGGTGTCCGTCTCCACGTACACCTTCGCGTTGCTCTTGCCGATGGACATCAGACCGCCACCTATGCCACCTGCACCCATGCGGCGCGCCAGAAACATCCAGATCCCGAAGAAGACGACCGCGGGGAGCACCCAGGACAACAGGTCGCGAAAGAATGTGTTCTCGATGACGCCGGAGAACTTGACGTCGTATTGGGACAGTTCCTTGGCGAGCAGCGGCTCGACGCGCGTGGTGACGATCCGCGTGCGTCCGTCGGGCGTGGGCTTCACCAGCTTGCCTTCGATGACGTTCTTCGAGATCGTGATGTCCGCGACCTCTGCGTTCTTCACATGATGGAGGAATTCGCTGTACGGAATCGGCTCGACCTGCGACGCGTTGACCCAGGCGTCGCGCATCAACACGATGGCCAGGATCGCAACGAAGAGGTACCCGGCATTGAATTTCGTCAGTCTTTCCATCGCTGGTCTCCTCTGCGGTCCCGGTCGGTCTCGAGTCCCGAATTCACGACCAGCGACTCGCGTTCAGAATGCTCCGCGACCTCAAAGCTTGGCTTCTCTTCGGTGGATGTCACTCGCGGCAGTTCGCAGAAGCCCTGTGGTTCGACGTCCAACGCCGCGTTGAACTTGCTCGACAGGTTCTGAAACGCGACGAGTCCGGTGAGTTCGACGATGGCATCGTCAT
>JBBQCV010000309.1:0-4074 GCA_038319115.1 Burkholderiales bacterium
CATCTGCGCAGCGCACGGCGGCGGGTACCTGCCGTCCTATGCCGCGCGCTCCGACCGCGGCTGCGTCGCCCGCCCCGACCTGTGCGCGGGCGGGGCGGGCGGGCCGCTGAAGAAAAAGCCCACCGACTACCTCAAGCAGCTCTACTACGACACGATGGTCTTCTCACCGGAAGCGGTGCGCCACCTCGCCGCCGAAGTCGGCGCGAGCCAACTCATGCTCGGCACCGACTATCCTTTCCCGTGGACCACGACGGCGGTGGACGAAGTGATGGCCACACCGGGATTGTCCGATGCCGAGCGGGTAGCGATCCTGGGGGGAACGGCGGCACGATTGCTGGGGATCGCAGGCTGAATCCGCCATTTTGAGGATTTCGAGCCGACTACGTCGGTCGGAGTCCTTGCCACGTAATACTTCCGGATGGTCGGCCAGGCGGGTCCCTATGAAACCGGCAGCAGGGCACTGGCCGCGAGTCGGCAGTCGGTGGCCTCATGGTGCGGGGCGAGCCCGCCGACCAGGAGCGCGCGATCGGCCGCGCGCTCGATGCGGGGGTGAATTATTTCGACACCGCCGTGCAATACGGCAACGGCGAATCGGAGAAAAACCTCGGCCGCATCCTCGCCAGGCTCAAGCCCCGGGATGCGATCGTCGGCACCAAGGTGCGGCTGCTGCCCGGCACCGCGCAGTCCGCGCAGGCCATCGCAACGTCGCTGGAAGGCAGCCTGCAGCGGCTCGGGCGCGAGCAGGTCGACGTGCTCCACTTCCATAACCCGGTGACCTTGGCCAGCGGCATCCGATTGCCAGTCCGCCACCCGCGCCGATCGGCTCCGCACAGTCCTATGAAGGCGACCTCGCGCGCGCAGCGGTGCTCAAGGGTCCGCTTCCGCAGGCAGCGCTCGATCGGTTGGCGCAGTTGGAGCAGGCTTTCGCGGGCGAGGAGCGTTAGGAAGTGGCCGGGTGAAACAAGTAAATACTGCCAATTTTTCGCCTACCCCCGCGTATTTACTGGGCTGCAGGCCGAAATACTGCCATGGCCCAGGACTAAGACCGCGAACGCAAGCACCGCTCACGGCTTGAGGTAGCCGTATCCCTCGCGCTGTTGGAGCTTGGTGATTTCGGCCACGCCCGACGGCACGAAAGTCACCTCGGGAATGAACTGGCTCTTCTGCAGTTTGCGGTTTCGCAAGGTGATTTCGCAGACGTCGAATTGCACGCCCTGGGACTTGAGGTCCTCCACGATCGCGTTGTAGGGATTGCCGTTCTTGTCCTTTGCGCCCTCCATGAGGTAATCGACTCCCTGCGCGTGTGCGACCACCACGATCTTCGCCTTGGGATTGACCTCGAGGTGGTTGCGGATATTGCGCAACCCGTTGGTCGCTTGTGCCGTGCCCTCGCTGAGGTGATACACAACCTTGTCCGGCCCTCCGCTTGCCCCGCCTGGATTGGTCGCGCAACCCATGGCCATGCTTAACGCCAGTACGCAAATCACCGAGATCAGCTTTTTCATGAATTTCCTCCGTTTGGGTAGATCAGCCTGCCAAGGACATCGTACGCGCCCGCTTCCGGGCATTCAATGTGGTGCGCCGGGATTTGCCCCCTCCCGTGATTGCGGGTCCTGATGCAGTTGCGCGCAACCTCGCGGGCCTAGCGCATCATCCGCCAGTACTGCCATTTCATCGTCACCGCGGAGCCTGCGATGATCGCAGCGAAGGTAAGGATCGAGCCCAGCGCGAGGGTCGAGAAGCCGGTGATTCCCTGGCCGACCGTGCAACCGAGCGCTGTCACGCCTCCGAACCCCATGAGTACCCCGCCGATCATGTGACTGGCCGTGTCCTCGGCGTCGCGGAAGGTTTCCCAGCGGAATGTGCGTGTGGCGAGCGCGTACGCCGCGGATCCGGCTACCACCCCGGCTGTGGAGGCGATGCCGAAGGTGATGATCCGCGAGGTATCGGTCCAGAACATCAGGTATTCGAGCGTGAACGCTACCGGTGCAACGAACGAGAACGACTCCATGCGCCCCGAGTTGGTGGCGACAAACACTTCTTCGAGCGTCTTGGGGTCTTCCGCGACGTAGCCAATATGGCCGCTGACATACCAGCCGGCCACGATCACCAGCCCGACAATCACCCCGCCCAGCGTGTAGTCGAAATTCTGGCGCACTTCGCTGGAGGCGTAGACGAACGCGATCAGTCCGCCGCCGAGGAGCAGGCTCACGGCCATGATCCAGGTCTTCAACTCGCCCCCCAGGAGCCGGGCGAAAATCGCCGGCAGGTCCTGGTTGCCGGCCAGCGTGATGGATGCGCTTTCCAGCACGCCCGCCCGGAAGGCGCCAAACAGGCCCTTCAGCGTCATGTAGGCCGCGACGCCGAGAAACATGAAGACCACCACCGATTTCAGGTTGCCACCGCCGATGCGGATCAGGGTCTTGGAGCCGCACCCCGATCCGAGCGTCATGCCGATGCCAAACAGGCCCCCGCCGACCAGATAGGATAGCCACGTAAAGCGCGGCACCTGGTAGATCGATTTCGACAGGTCCACGACGCCGGCGAGGTGGAGCGCATTGGCCCCCAGAATCGCGATGGCAATGGCGAGCAGCCACATGCGCAGGCGACCCGTGTCGCCCATGTTCACCCAGTCCGATACCGCGCCCATGGTGCAGAAGTTGGTCTTAGCGCCGACCGCGCCGAACACAAACGCGAGGACAAATGCCCCGCCTGATACGTAGGGCGCAAGCTGCGCCGGACTGACCTCGCTCATGGAGCTATTTCCGTTTCATCAGGACGACGAATTCCTTGTTTTCCTCCGTTTGCGAGATCAGTTCGTTGCCGGTCTGCTTGCAGAACGCCTGGAAATCCTTGACCGACCCCGGGTCGGTGGCGGTGATGCGCAGGATCTGGCCCGACTGCATGTCGTTGAGCGCCTTCTTTGCGCGCAGGATGGGGAGCGGGCAGTTGAGACCGCGTGCGTCGAGGTCTTTGTCGAAATTCATGTCAGATCACCTTGTGGTGGAAAAAAGGAAAAGTAAAACTCCAGGCAGACGAAAAAAGCCGCTCAGGCGTAGCGCGCGAGGAGCGCCGCGACATGCTCCGCGCCTGCCTGCCGCTCGTCGCTTCTCTGCGCGCCGCCCGCCTTGATCATGCAAGCGACCATCTCATAGAACGCGCGATCCAGCGCCTTGCGCGCGGCCGAGAGCTGCTGCGCGATTGCTTCGCACTCCTCGTCCGCGTCAATCATTCTGCGCACCGCACGCACCTGGCCTTCGATGCGCGCGAGCCGCGCCAGCATTGCCTTCTTCGCCTGCGGATCGTGCATCTGCGCTGCTTCGGTCATTCGGTTGCCTCCTATACCCCCGATAGTATCGGCAGGACTGGGAGCAGTGCAAGTCGACAGGAAAAAAATTGCGCTTCTATATCAATATTTTATGCTGCTGTGCAGCGAACTTATTGGTGCCTGGCGATACCCCTTGCGAATACTGGATAGGGGTATTAGTCTGGTTTGACTTTCACTGCGAACGGGGGATTTCCAATGGCCGCGCAACTCGACACCGCCACGCTCGATACGGCCACGTTCGATCGCCTGATCAACGAACGCCTCGATGCCCTCCTGCCTGCGAAACTGGCGGCGATCGAGGCGGCGAAGACGCCCTCGATGACCATCATCGCGACCAAGGGCACGCTCGACTGGGCCTATCCGCCGTTCATTCTGGCTTCGACCGCAGCAGCCCTCGGCTGGGAGGTCTCGATCTTCTTCACTTTCTATGGACTCACGCTGCTGAAGAAGGACCTCGACCTGAACATCAGCCCGCTCGGCAATCCGGCGATGCCGATGAAGATGCCGTTCGGCCCGGACTGGTTCAAGAGCGTTGAATGGAATATCCCCAACGCCGTCCAATCGATCATCCCGGGATTCGAAAGCATGGCGACGGGATTGATGAAACAGACCATGAAGAACAAGGGCGTGGCGACGGTGGCGGAACTGCGCCAGGCCTGCGTCGAATCGGACGTGAACCTGCTCGGCTGCCAGATGACCGTCGACCTGTTCGGTTTCACCCAGGATGATTTCATACCGGAAGTGAA
>JBBQCV010000310.1:0-4074 GCA_038319115.1 Burkholderiales bacterium
GGCAGGTACCGCCGGGGGAGCGGCCTCGCGAGGAGTGGCCGCTGAAGCCGCGGCAGGTTTTGGCTGGGAACTCAGTGGCGCCACCGCTACCGGCGCCGGGACGGCCGCCGTTGGCGTCGACGCTGCGGGCTTGGGGGCCTCCACTGGTTTGGAAACGAAGGGCGTCGCAGGCTTTGCCGCCTGCGCGGGCGCTAGCGTGAGCGCTGGTGTCAACGTGAGCGCGGGCATTTGCGTGAGCGCTGGTGGCGTCGGGGCGCTGAGCGCGACTTGCGCAGGCGGCGTCACCGGTACCACCGGCCTCGGAACAGCAATCGCCGCGGTTGCAGGGGCTGGCGCCAGCACAGGTGCAGGCGCCAGCGCAGGTGCAGGGGCCGCCACGGGTGCAGGGGCCGCCACAGGCGCAGGAGCCGCCACAGGCGCAGGAGCCGCCACAGGCGCTGTCGGCGTCGCTGCCCGGGTCGCAGGGGGCGCTGGCTGCGGGATAGGCGCGGCGGCCGCCGCGGGAACCGCAACCGGCGCAGGCGCCTGCGCAGGCGTCGCCGGCCGCGAAGACTCGCGCACGAGATCCGGCTGGCGTGGCCGTGAAGGCCGCGCGCGCGCGAGGTCGCGATGCAGCAACGCCAGGTAGTTGCGGCTCTGTACCGTGTCCGCATGGTCCATGCCGAGCGCTTTTTCGCGGATCGCCAGCGCACGGCTGACGAGGGGCTCGGCCTCCTCCAGCCGGCCGATGCTGCGATACAAAGCCGCAAGGTTATTGAGGGCGGAGGCGACCCGTGGGTGCTGCGGGCCAAGCGCCTTTTCGTAGATACTGATCGCGCGGATGAGGACCGGCTCCATCTCGCGCTGGCGGTTCTGCGTGTGGTACAGGAGCGCGAGACTTTCGAGGCTCATCGCGAGGTCCGGGTGGTTCGCGCCGCGGAATTTCTCGTCGATGGCGATCGTGCGGACGATCAGCCTTTCCGACTCATCGAACCGGCGCTGCACGCGGTAGAGCTCCGCCAGCCACGAAAGCGTCGTCGCCAGGCGGGGGTCGCCCTCGCCGAATCCCTCGGCTTCCTTGAGCGCCAGTTCGAACTGGCGCGTCGCGCCCTCGGCGTCGCGCTTGTGGTAAGCCGCCGTTCCGGCATCGAGGTAACGGGTCCACGTGGCCTGGTCCGCGGCCCGAGCCGTGACCACGGCCAGCGCCAGCCCCAAGGCCAGCGCCATCCTGCCAATGCGCCGCCCCCGGCCGATTGATGTCATGGATGCGGGGCCACGGCGCCGGAACTATTACGGTCGGGTTACGCCTTGACCCGGCTGCGGTATTCACCGGTGCGCGTGTCGATCTCGATCATGTCGCCGGTGTCGCAGAAAAGCGGCACCCGGACCTCGAATCCCGTCTTGAGCTTGGCCGGCTTGAGCACCTTGCCGGAGGTGTCGCCGCGCACCGCGGGCTCGGTGGCGATGATCTCGCGCGCGAGCGTCTGGGGGATGTTCACCGAGATCGGCTTGCCCTGGTAGAACGTCACTTCGGCGGGCATGGCGTCCTCGAGGTAATTGAGCGCATCGCCCATGTTCTCGGCGTCGACTTCGTGCTGGTTGAACTCCTCGTCCATGAACACGTACGAAGGCTCGGCAAAGTACGAATAGGTGACGTCCTTGCGCTCCAGCGTCACGACCTCGAACTTTTCGTCGGCGCGGTAGACCGTTTCAGTCGCCGATCCGGACAGCAGGTTCTTGAGCTTCATCTTGACCACCGAGGCGTTGCGGCCGGACTTGCTGAATTCGGCCTTCTGCACCACCAGCGGGTCCTTGCCCACCATGATGACGTTCCCCGAGCGAATTTCCTGTGCGATCTTCATTGGCTTTCCGGTTTCCAAATAAGCAAACCCGTTATTTTAGTCGCTCCGCACAGAATTGGGCCAGATTGGCGGCGAGGTCGCCCACCTGGGCCAGCCGGGTGGCCCAGTCGTCCGCATGCCGGCGCAATTCCGGCTGGCGGGTGGAGAGAAACCGCCACGCCTCGCCGAGCCTGCCCTCCCGCGTGCCGGCCGGGGCGTTCCACGCGTCGGCCAGCGCGCACATCGCGCTGCTGGTGCCCGGCTCGAGCCCGGCGCAGTACTTTTCCATGAACGCGTCCAGCTTCACGCCATGGGCGCGCTCGGCCTGCGGATAAATGTGCCAGGTGAACGGACGCCGCGCCCACTGGGCGCGCAGAAAGGAGTCCTCGCCGCGCACGAAATTCCAGTCGCTGGCCCAGAGCAGTTCGTCGTAGGCGGGCTGGGCGAGGAACGGGAGCAGGCGGATTTCGAGGCCGTCCCTCGCGAGGGTCGTGTCGTCGCCGGGGTCGGCCGATCCAAGCCACGCGCAGACCTGCGCGCGCAGGCCACCCGGCGGGACGGCGACGACAGTTGCCTCCCCGGATTGGGCGAACGCATCGAGTAACTCCCCTGCCGCCGGGTTCGGGTAACCGAACAGCGACACGACGCGGGCCCCGCGGACCGGAAGTCCGAATCCCAGCCCGATCCAGAAGCGGGACCTCGCCTGCGGATCGGCCTCGAAATGCCTGCGCCTCGGCTCGAGCGTCGCTTCGTGCAACACGCCCCCGGTGCCGGCAACGATGCCGGGGAAAAAGAAATGCCGCTGCAAGGGCAAGCGCGGATGCGGCGAAGGCAGGCCATGGTGGCTGCCCACCCACGCCTCGGCGCTCAGGTACTCGAGGATGATCCATAGCGGACCGGGCGACGCCTGGGCCATCGAATCCACGTACGCCTCCGGCAGCCCGCCGCCGAATGCCTCGATCACGATTTCGGCCGGCGCGCCAAAAGCCGCGTCCTGCGTCCACTCGCACACTTCGACACCGTCCATGACCTGCCGCGCGCGATTCGTGGCGATGGCCGGGCGCAGGCTTTGCAAGGCCGGCAGTGAATCGATCCACAACCGCACGCGCCCGCCGTGCTCGCCGGCGAGCTGGCTGGCCAGCCGCCAGCACACGGCCGCGTCGCCGAAGTTGTCCACCACCCGGCAAAAGACGTCCCAGGACCGGGACATGGTGCGCTCCATTAGAATGCCCGCTTGCGCTTCGACGTCATCGTGATCGGGGCCGGCGCCGCCGGCATGATGTGCGCCGCCCAGGCCGCGGCCCGCGGTCGCAGCGTATTGCTCATCGAGCACGCCGCCAAGCTCGGCGAGCGCATCCGCATCTCCGGCGGCGGGCGCTGCAACTTCACCAACCGCAGCGTCGGCCCCGCCAACTTCCTGTCGCACAACCCGCACTTCTGCCGCTCGGCGCTGGCGCGTTTTTCAGAGCGCGATTTTATCGCGATGGTCGAGCGCCGCGGCATCCGTTACCACGAGAAGACCCTCGGCCAGTTGTTCTGCGACGAGTCGGCGCAGCAGGTCACCGACATGCTGCGCGCTGCATGCGACGCCGGCGGGGTGCGGTGGGCCCACCCCTGCGCGGTCGAATTCGTGGCACGCATTACGGCCGCGCCCGATGCGGCGCGCTTTGCCGTGGCGACCGCGCAAAGTGTGTTCCGCTGCGCGTCGCTGGTCGTCGCCACCGGCGGCCTGGCCCTGCCACAGATCGGCGCCACCCCGTTCGGCTACAAGCTGGCGGCGCAATTCGGGTTGCCCGTCATCGAACCGAAGCCCGCGCTGGTGCCGCTCGCACTGGCGCCCGAAGACCTGCTCCACCTCAAGCCACTGTCGGGCGTGTCGGTCGATGCGGTGGTATCGTGCGGCGGGCAACGACCGGCATTTCGCGAGAAAGTGCTCGTCACCCATCGCGGCCTGTCGGGACCCGCCGTCCTGCAGGCGTCGAGCTACTGGCAGGCGCAGGCCGGGAGTCGCCAACCGATATCGATCGACCTCCTCCCCGGCCGCGATGCGCGCGCGTGGCTTGCCGCCGAACGTCATTCGCACCAAACATTGGCGCAACTTCTTGCCGAATCACTCCCGCGCCGCTTCGCGCAGGCCTGGTGCGAGCTGCACGGGCAAGTGCGCCCCCTGTGCGAATCGTCGAGCCGCGAACTGGAGGACGCGGCCGCCGCGCTCAACGCATGGCGGCTGTCGCCATCTGGAACGCTGGGCTAT
>JBBQCV010000311.1:0-4071 GCA_038319115.1 Burkholderiales bacterium
CAACGTGGCCTCGGCCCAAGTCTGGCCGCGCGGCGGCCGGAGCGGGTAAAATAGCGCGCGCATGTCCTCGAATCCATGTCCGCGATCAACCTGACCCATCATTTCCTGATCGCCATGCCCGCCATGGCGGATCCGTATTTCACGAGGACCCTGACCTACATCTGCGAGCACAACGACCAGGGCGCCCTCGGCGTGGTGGTCAACCGGCCGATCGACATGACCCTGCGCTCGCTGTTCGACCGGCTTTCGCTCCCGATGGATGACGACGACATGGCCGATGCGCCGATCTATTTCGGCGGCCCGGTGCAGACCGATCGAGGATTCGTGCTGCATGAGCCCACCGGCAACTGGCAGTCGACCCTCATGGTGCGCGACGCCGTGGGCCTGACGACTTCGAAGGACATCCTCGAAGCAGTGGGGCGTGGCGAAGGCCCCAAGCGCCTCCTGGTCACGCTCGGTTATGCCGGCTGGTCGGCCGGCCAGCTCGAGCACGAACTTGGCCAGAATGCCTGGCTGTCGGTCGAGGCGCGCGGCGACAAGATCCTGTTCGATACGCCGGCCGACGAGCGCCTGCCCGCGGCGCTCGGACTGCTGGGCATCGATCTGGCGAGCCTGTCGGAAGACGCCGGTCATGCCTGAGGCGCTGATGGCGGCCTCGTGCACGGTACTGGCATTTGATTTCGGCACCCGGCGCATCGGTGTGGCGGTCGGCGAGTCGCTCGTGGGCCTCGCCCACCCGCTGACAGAAATCGTGGCGGAAGAAACCGCGCCGCGCTTTGCCGCCATCGCGAGCATCATCGCCGAATGGGAGCCGCAGCACATCGTAGTCGGCCAGCCGCTGGCGCCCGACGGGACACCCAACGAACTCACGCGCCGCGCCGAGCGCTTTGCGCGCCAGCTCGAAGGCCGTTTCGGCATTGCCGTCACGCTGGTGGACGAGCGCTATACATCTGTCGAAGCCGAGGCCGGCCTGCGCGCAACGGGCGCGCGCCGCGCGCTGCGCGACAAGCGCATCGACTCGGCCGCCGCGCAGCTTATCCTGCAACAATACTTCCATGACCACGCTGCCTGACGCTGAAGCCCTGTGCGCGAAGCTCGTCGAAGAGCTCAGGCCCACCATCGGGCCGGGCACGGCGATGATCGGGCTGTATACCGGCGGCGCATGGCTGGCCGAGAAACTCCATCCGCAGCTCGGCCTGTCCACGCCCCTGGGGCTCATGGACATCGCGTTCTATCGCGACGACTACCACAAGCAGGGCCTGCACCACGACCCCAAGCGTACGCGCATTGGGTTCGAGGTCGAGGGGCGTGACCTGCTGCTGGTGGACGACATCCTGTTTACCGGGCGCACGGTGCGCGCGGCCATGAACGAGCTGTTCGATTACGGCCGGCCGGCGAGCATTTCCCTTGCGGTGCTTGCCGACCGCGGCGGGCGGCAACTGCCGATCTGCGCGCAGTTCTGCGGCGCCAGGCTCGACGTGCCGGCCGGCAGCCGGCTGCGCATGAAGCGCAGCGATGACGGCCGGCTGAGCCTGGAGCTCGAGGGTGCATAACCCGCAGCTCAACGCGAGCGGGCAACTCCAGCACCTGCTTTCCATCGAGGGGTTGCCGCGCGCGATCCTGACCCAGATCCTCGACACCGCCGACTCTTTCGTCGGGGTGACCGAACGTGAAGTCAAGAAGGTGCCCCTCCTGCGCGGCAAGAGCGTGTTCAACCTGTTCTTCGAGGCCTCGACGCGCACCCGCACCACGTTCGAGATCGCGGCCAAGCGCCTGTCGGCCGACGTCATCAACCTCAATATCGCGGCTTCGTCGCAGTCCAAGGGTGAGTCGCTCCTCGACACGGTGGCCAACCTGTCCGCAATGCAGGCCGACATCTTCATCGTGCGCCACGTGGCCTCCGGCGCGCCTTACCTGATCGCGCGCAACGTGAAGCCGCACGAGCACGTCGTCAACGCAGGCGACGGGCGCCACGCGCATCCCACCCAGGGCCTGCTCGACCTGTACACGATCCGCCACTACAAGAAGGACTTCACCCAGTTGCGGGTGGCGATCGTGGGCGACATCCTGCATTCCCGCGTCGCTCGCTCGCTCATCCATGGCCTCACCACGCTCGGCACACCCGAGGTGCGCGTCATCGCGCCGCAGACGCTGGTGCCCACTGGGGTGGAAAGCCTCGGCGTCAAGGTGTTCAACGACATGAAGAAGGGCCTTGCGGGTGCCGACGTCATTGTGATGCTGCGGCTTCAGAACGAGCGCATGCGCGGCGCGTTGCTGCCCAGCGCGCAGGAGTTCAACAAATACTACGGCCTGTCGTCCGAAAAGCTCGCCCTGGCCAAGCCCGACGCGATCGTGATGCACCCCGGCCCGATGAACCGCGGCGTCGAGATCGATTCCTCGGTCGCCGACGGCCCGCACTCGGTGATCCTGCCGCAGGTGACCTACGGCATCGCGGTGCGCATGGCGGTCATGAGCATCATCGCGGGCAACTAGGATGCTCAAACCCGCTCTCGCCCGTCCACCGATTCGCGCGTGCCGCAATAGGGAGCGCGCATGAAAGTCCTCATCAAGGGCGGGCGTGTCATCGATCCGGGCAGCGGCCGCGACGGCAACGGCGACGTGCTCATCGAGGGCGAGCGCATCGTCGCGCTCGACGCGGCCGCCAGCCGCGCGATTGCCGACCGGGTCATCGATGCAACCGGACTGGTGGTGGCACCGGGGCTGGTCGACATCTGCGCGCGCCTGCGCGAGCCGGGTTTCGAGTACAAGGCGACATTGGAGTCCGAAATGGAGGCCGCCGTGGCCGGCGGGGTGACCAGCGTGGCCTGCCCGCCGGATACGGATCCGCCGCTGGACGAGCCGGGCCTGGTCGACATGCTGCGCCGGCGCGCCAAGTCGCTCAGCCATGCCAGGCTCTACCCGATCGGCGCGCTCACGGTGAAACTCGCCGGTGAGAGGCTCACCGAGATGGCCGAGCTGTCGGAGTCCGGCTGCCTCGCCTTCACCCAGGCCAACGTCCCCCTCGATGACACGCAGGTGCTGTGGCGCGCGCTGCAGTACGCGGGGACGTTCGGCTTCGCGGTGTGGCTGCGCGCCGAAGACCTGTCGCTCGCGCGCGACGGCGTTGCGCACGACGGCGACGTCGCCACGCGCCTGGGGCTGCCCGGCATCCCCGCGATGGCCGAGACCATCGCGCTGGGCCGCCTGCTTGAGCTGGTGCGTGAAACGGGCACGCGGTTGCACGTGTGCCGCATTTCCACCGCAGGCGCGGTGGCGATGATCCGCGCGGCCAAGGCGGAAAAGCTGCCGGTCACGTGCGATGTCGGCATCCACCACGTGCACCTGTCCGAGATGGACCTGGGCTATTTCGACTCGCATTGCCATCTGGTGCCGCCGCTGCGCAGCGTGCGGGATCGCGATGCATTGCGCACCGGCCTGGCCGACGGCACCATTGACGTGATCTGCTCGGACCACACCCCCGTCGATGAGGACGCCAAGCAGATGCCATTCGGCGAATCCGAAGTCGGCGCGACGGGCCTGGAGTTGCTGCTGCCGTTGACGCTGAAATGGGCGGTCGAGGCGAAGGTGCCGCTGTCGAAGGCGCTGGCCAAGGTCACCATCGATGCGGCGCGCGTGCTGGGAGTGAAGTCAGGTCGGCTCGAACCTGGTGCGCCGGCCGACATCGTGATTTTCGACCCGTCCGAGCCGTTTCGCGTGGTCCCCGAAGCGCTCAGGAGCCAGGGCAAGAACACGCCTTTCATGGGCTACGAACTCACCGGCCGGGTGCGCCACACACTCGTCGACGGGCGCGAGGTGTTCGCCAGGGCGTCCAGATGATGAGCGCGCCGGTCGCCCGCCGTCCGCTCACGCTCGCGTTGCTCGGCGCTCTTGTGCTGGTGCTGGCGGCTTGTTCCTCCAGCCCAACGCGGACCGCATCGCGTGAGCCGGGCGCGCAGGCTTCCGGCCGCAGCCAGTCCAACACGGGTAAGTACTACAGGGACGATGGCCCTGGGGACAACCCGCCGGATCTCGACCGAATTGCCGATGCGCAACCGCGCCGGGAACCGCTGC
>JBBQCV010000312.1:0-4038 GCA_038319115.1 Burkholderiales bacterium
CCGACGCGGGCTTCGACCGGCACCTGACCAAACCTGTCGATGTCGCCGTCGTGGCCGCGCTGCTGCGCGGGACGGATAGCACTGCCGGAGATGCGCAAAGATTGCCGTGAGATCCGGCCAGGCGCAGGCAAAGGTCCGCGCAGGCATAATTGCCGGCTACCGCCTGCGCATTGCAAGCGTAAGCCGGGACTACACCAACGAATACCGCTCGCAAGCGCCCAAAGACAGCGTCGCGGTGCATGGATGAAACCAGAGGAGACGGCATGAAGAAGTCGATACTGCGCGGCCTGGCCGCGTTTGGGTTTGCATGGACCGCGGCGATGCCGGGCGCAGCCACCGCGGCATGGCCCGCCGACCAGCCGATCAACATGATCGTCGCCTACGCACCGGGCGGGGGCACTGACATCATCGCGCGCGCGATCGTGCCATTCATCGAGAAGTACCTGGGCGACGGGGCCAAGATCAACATCGTCAACCGCCCCGGCGCAGGCGGCGAGATCGGCTTTACCGCCATTGCCGCCGCGCAGCCCGACGGTTACACCATCGGGTTCGTCAACACGCCTCCGTTGCTGACGGTTCCGATCGAGCGCAAGGCCGGCTACACCTGGCAATCCTACGAATACCTCGGCAACGTGGTCGACGATCCAGGCACGTTCTGCGTGCACGCGGACACTTCGATCCGCACCCTTGCCGACCTCGCGGCCTACGCCAAGGCCAACCCGGGACGGGTCACGGTCGGCTCGACCGGCGTGGGGTCGGATGACCACCTCGCGATGCTGCTGTTCGAGAAGAGCGCCGGCGTGAAGATGAACCACATCCCGTTCAAGGGGTCGGCCGACACGCGCACCGCGATTACGGGCAAGCAGATCGTGGTGGCGGCGATCAACGTGGGCGAAGCGCTGCAATACATCAAGGGCGGGTCGCCCTTGCGCTGCCTGGGCCAGATGACCATGGTGCGCACGACCCTCGCGCCGGACATGCCCACCTTCAAAGAGCAGGGTTACCCGATGGAAATGGCCTCGCTGCGCGGCATCGCCGGGCCCAAGGGATTGCCCGCGCCCGTGCGCGAGCGCCTCGCCAAAGCGATCGAGCGCTCGGCCGCCGACCCGGCTTTCCTCGCCCAGGCGGAAAAATTCTTTGCACCGCTACGCTATCTGTCGCCCGTCAAGTACGAGGCCGAGGTGCGCGACGCCGAGACGCTGTTCCGCAACATGTGGAAAGAGCTGCCCTGGACCGACAAGTGAACACCAGCACAAAGGAAACCGTACATGCATGATCTCCTGATTCGCGGCGGCACCATCGTCGACGGCACGGGCGCCGCCTCCTGCAGCGGAGACGTGGCCATCAGCGATGGCAAAGTGGTCGAGGTCGGCAAAGTAACCGGCGCGGCCAGGCGCGAGATCGACGCCGCCGGCCTGCTGGTGGCGCCGGGCTGGGTCGACATCCACACCCACTACGATGGCCAGGCGAGCTGGGACCCCTACATGACGCCGTCGTCGTGGCACGGCGTGACCACCGCAGTCATGGGCAACTGCGGGGTGGGCTTCGCTCCGGCGCACAAGCACCAGCGCCAGTGGATGATCGAGCTCATGGAGGGCGTGGAAGACATTCCCGGCGCGGTGCTCTCCGAGGGCGTGCGCTGGGAGTGGGAGAGCTTTCCCGAATTCCTCGACGCGCTGGAGCGCACGCCGCGCGTGATGGACCTCGGCGCGCAGATCCCGCACGGCGCCTTGCGCGTGTTCGTGATGGGCGAGCGCGGCGCGGGCCGCGAGGCGGCGACGCCTGAAGACATTGCCGCCATGGCCCGGCTTGCCAAGGAGGCCGTGGCGGCCGGCGCGTTCGGTTTCACTTCTTCGCGCACCGTGGTCCACCGCACCAGCAAGGGCGAAGCAGTGCCGAGCCTGGGTGCGGCCTCGCACGAACTGCAGTCCATCGCGCGCGCCGTCGGCGAGACCGGCAAGGGTGTGGTGCAGCTCATCTCCGATTTCGACGAGCTCGACGAAGAGTTCACCCTGCTGCGCGACGTGGCGCGCGTCAGCGGCCGGCCGCTGTCGTTTACGCTGCTGCAGCACGATTTCCTGCCCGAGCGCTGGCGCGAGGTGCTTCGCCGCGTCACTGTGGCGCGCACCGAGGGCCTCGACATCAAGGCACAGGTGGCCTGCCGCGCAATCGGCATGGTGCACGGCCTGGAGTGCTCGATGCACCCGTTCTTTCTCTGCTCCTCGTACCTGGAGGTGGCCAAGCTGCCGCTGGCCGCACGCGCGGCGCGCCTGCGCGACCCGGCATTGCGCGCACGCATCCTCGCCGAGTGGCAAATCCCGCCCGGCAACCGGCGCCTGGACAGCATCACCCAGCACCTGCACAAGCTCTATCCCATCGGCGCGAGTTCGGAATACGAACCGCGCCCCGAGGACAGTGTCGCCGGCATCGCGCAGGCGAGCGGGCGCAAGCCCGAAGAGGTCGCCTACGACCTGATGCTGCAGGAGGAGGGCAAGCAGAAGTTCTACTTTCCGCTGTACAACTACACCTCGTCCGACCTCGGCGCGGTGCACGAAATGATGAGCCACCCGGCCACGCTGCTCGGCCTGGGCGATGCCGGCGCGCATTGCGGCTACATCTGCGATGCGAGCTACCCGACCTACCTCGTCAAGCACTGGGCGCGCGACCGCACGCGCGGGCCCAAATTCGGCCTGGAGAAGCTGGTCGAAATGCAGACCCGCCGCAATGCCCTCGCGATGGGCATGACCGACCGCGGCGCGCTGCTGCCGGGCATGAAGGCCGACATCAACCTCATCGACTTCGACAAACTCGGCCTCACCACGCCGGAAATGATCTACGACCTGCCCGCGGGCGGCCGGCGCCTCGTGCAGCGCGCTTCGGGCTATGTGGCGACGCTGGTGTCGGGCGAAGTGGTCACCGAGGACGGCAAGGCGACCGGCGCGCTGCCGGGCAGGCTGGTGCGCGCCTGAGGCGTTACTTCTTCACCCACTTGGCGATCGTCGCGTAAACCGTCGCCACGCGCACCGGCTTGGCGACGTAATCGTTCATGCCGGCCGCCAACAACCGCTCGCGGTCGCCGGCCATCGCGCTGGCGGTCATCGCGATGACGGGCAGGGCGGCGAGGCCCGGCTGCTCGCGCAGCCTGCGCGTGGTCTCGATGCCGTCCATGTCGGGCATCTGCAGGTCCATCATGACCACGTCGAAGGCACCAGGACTCACCTTGTCGAGCGCTTCGTGCCCGCTGCCGGCCAGCGTGACTACCGCGCCTGCGGCTTCGAGCACGCCCTGGGCGACGACTTGGTTCACCTCATCGTCTTCCACCACCAGGATGCGCACGCCGGTGAGGTCGGCCGCTCCCGCGCTGCCCGTACTGCGCGCGCCGTCGGCGGCAATGCGGGCTGGCTGCGCAACGCGGCGGCAGGGCACGGTGAAGCGGAAAATGCTGCCACGGCCGGGGGAGCTTTCGACCTCCATTTTCCCGCCCATGGCCGCAACCAGCCGGGTGGAGATCGACAGGCCCAGGCCGGTGCCCGCGCGGCGCCGCGTGCTCGACGGGTCGACCTGCGTGAAAGGCTGGAACAGTTGGCGCACCTGCGCCTCGCTCATGCCGATGCCCGAATCCTCGACCGCGAAGGCGAGGGTCACCGAAGAGTCGTCGGCCGCGGGAATGTCGACTCTGACCCGGATTTCGCCGCGGTCGGTGAACTTGACCGCGTTGGCGCACAGGTTGGCGAGCACCTGCCCGATGCGGTCGGCATCGCCCGACAGCACGCGCGGCGCTTCGGACGCCACTACGTAATCGAAGGCCACGCCCTTGGCCTGCGCATTCGCGCCGGTCATCACCAGTACGTCACGCAGCAGCGCGTCGAGCTCGAACTCGACCGGCTCGATGGCGAGCTTGCCGGCCTCGATCTTCGACAGGTCGAGGATGTCGTTGATGATGCGCAGGAGCGAGTTGGCCGCCATCGCGATGCGAGCCAGGTGCGCGGCGAGCGTGGCCTCGCGCCGCGGTCCCTCCCGCCGGCCCAGCTCTTCGCG
>JBBQCV010000313.1:0-4032 GCA_038319115.1 Burkholderiales bacterium
ACAGCGTGCGGGCCGGCATCGACATGTTCGACTGCGTCCTGCCGACCCGCAATGCGCGCAATGGCTGGCTGTTCACGCGCCACGGCGACATCAAGATCCGCAATGCGCGCTACCGGGACGATACGGAGCCGCTCGACGCAACCTGCGGGTGCTACTGCTGCCGCAACTTTACCCGCGCCTACCTCCACCACCTGCAGCGCACGAACGAAATCCTCGGCGCGCGCCTTGCCACGATCCACAACCTCTACTTCTACCAGGAACTGATGCGCGGACTGCGAAGCGCGATCGAGGCGGGCGATTTCGAAGCCGTGTCGGCAAGCCTGCTGGCCGAGCGTCGCGCACTCGCCGGACCCGACGGTTAGGGCGACCCAAGCTGCTATAATTTCGCGCTTTTTCCGAATCCCCAGGAGTATCCCGTGCTGATTTCCCCCGCATACGCCCAGGCGAGCGCCTCCGGCGGCGATCCCGGTTTCATGGGACTGCTCCCGATCGTGATCATGTTCGTGATCCTGTACTTCGTCATGATCCGCCCGCAGATGAAACGTTCCAAGGAAGCGCGCGCCATGATCGAGGCGCTGCAGAAAGGCGACGAAGTCATCACCGCGGGCGGCGTCCTCGGCCGGATCAGCAAGATGAGCGACGCGTACCTCACCCTTGAAATCGCGCCCAACACCGAGATCAGCGTGCAGAAGGCGGCCATCCAGACACTGCTCCCCAAGGGCACGCTGAAGACGCTGCAGTAGGCCGTGCCGACGGCATAAGGGCCCACCGTGAACCGTTATCCTGCCTGGAAATACGCCCTCATCGCGCTCGCCGTGGTGCTCGGGTTCCTGTACACCCTGCCCAATTTCTTCGGCGAGTCGCCCGCGGTGCAGGTCTCAAGCGGCAAGGCGACCGTCAAGATCGACCCCACGCTGCTCGCCCGCGTCGAAGAGGCGCTCAAGAAGGCCAATGTCACCTACACGGCGGCCCTGCTCGACGTGAACAGCGTGCGGGTGCGCTTCAGCGACACCGACACCCAGCTCAAGGCCAAGGACACGATCAGCCAGGCGCTGAATCCCGATCCGGCCAACCCGACCTACGTAGTCGCGCTGAACCTGCTTTCGTCCTCGCCCAACTGGCTCACCGCAATCCACGCGCTGCCGATGTACCTCGGCCTCGACCTGCGCGGCGGCGTGCACTTCCTGCTTCAGGTCGACATGCAGGCCGCGCTCACCAAGCGCCTCGACAGTCTGGTGGGGGACGCCCGCGGCCAGCTACGCGACAACAGCATCCGCCACTCGGGAATCGCCCGCGAGGGGCAGTCGATCCGCGTGCGGTTTCGCGATGCCGAGACGCGCGACAAGGCCAGACGGCTCATCACCGACAGCATCGCTGACCTTGCCCTCGCAGACTCGCAGGACGGCACTGAATTCCGCCTGATCGGCACGCTCAAGCAGGAGGCCATCAAGCGCACGCAGGACTTCGCCCTCAAGCAGAACATCACCACGCTGCATAACCGCATCAACGAGCTCGGTGTCGCCGAGCCGGTGATCCAGCAGCAGGGCGCCGACCGCATCGTGGTGCAACTGCCCGGTGTGCAGGACACGGCCAAGGCCAAGGACATCCTCGGCCGCACGGCCACCCTCGAGATCCGCATGGTGGACGAGGACCGGATGACGCCCGAAACCCTGGCGGCGGCTGCCCGGGGCGAGGTCCCGTTCGGGGACGAGTTTTATGTCGAGCGCAACGGTGCGCCGCTCCTCGTGCGCAAGGGGGTCGTGCTGACCGGCGACAGGCTGACCGACGCCCAGCCGGGGTTCGACAACCAGACCCAGGAGCCCGCCGTCCACCTCACGCTGGACGGCACCGGGGCGCGTATCTTCAAGGACATCACGCGTGAGAACGTCGGCAAGCGCATGGCCATCCTGCTGATCGAAAAAGGCAAGGGCGAGGTCGTGACCGCTCCGGTGATCCGCGCGGAGATCGGCGGCGGCCGGGTGCAGATCTCGGGCCGCATGAGCACGGTCGAGGCCAACGACACCGCCCTGCTGCTGCGGGCAGGATCGCTCGCCGCGCCGATGGACATCATCGAGGAGCGCACCGTCGGGCCGAGCCTTGGCAAGGAAAACATAGAAAAGGGATTCAACTCCACCAAGTGGGGTTTTGTCGCCATCGTCCTGTTCATGTCGGCCTACTACGTCCTGTTCGGGGTCGTGTCCTCCATCGCGCTCGGTGTGAACCTGCTGTTCCTGGTTGCCCTGCTCTCGCTCCTGCAGGCCACGTTGACGCTGCCAGGCATCGCGGCGATCGCGCTGACGCTCGGCATGGCGATTGACGCCAACGTCCTCATCAACGAGCGCATCCGCGAGGAGGTGCGCGGCGGCGCCACCCCGCAGGCCGCCATCTCGGCCGGCTACGAGCGCGCCTTCGGCACCATCCTCGACTCAAACATCACGACGCTGATTGCGGGGCTCGCGCTGCTCATCTTCGGTTCGGGCGCGGTGCGCGGCTTCGCCGTCGTCCACTGCCTGGGCATCCTGACCTCGATCTTTTCCTCGGTCATGGTTTCACGCGCGATCGTCAACCTCATTTACGGTCATCGGCGGCGGGTGCAGCACCTGTCCATCGGCGACACGGCCTGGAAGTAAGCGACCATGGAATTCTTCAAGATCCGCCGCACGATCCCATTCATGCGGCATGCGCTCCTGTTCAACATCATTTCGCTGGTCACGTTCGTCCTCGCCGTGTTCTTCCTGGCCACCAAGGGCCTGCACTTCTCGGTCGAGTTCACCGGCGGGACGGTGATGGAGATCAGCTACAAGGACAGCGCCGAAGTCGACCGCATCCGCGGCGCGCTGGACAAGGCCGGGTACAAGGACACGGCAGTGCAGAATTTCGGCTCGTCGCGCGATGTCCTCATCCGCATGCCGCTGGTGCAGGGCCAGTCGAGCGCGGACCTGTCGCAAAAGGTCATGGCCACGCTGCGGGCCGACAACAAGGATGCCGAATTGCGGCGCGTCGAGTTCGTCGGCCCGCAGGTGGGCCGGGAGCTGGCCGAAAACGGCGCGCTCGCCCTGCTGGTGGTCTCCATCGGCATCGTGCTGTACCTGGCGCTGCGGTTCGAATGGAAATTCGGCTTGTCGGCGATCATCGCCAACCTGCACGACGTGGTGATCATCCTCGGCTTCTTCGCCCTGTTCCAGTGGGAATTCTCCCTGCCGGTGCTCGCGGCGGTGCTCGCGGTGCTGGGCTATTCGGTGAACGAGTCGGTCGTGGTGTTCGACCGGGTGCGCGAGAACTTCCGCAAGATGCGCAAGGCCTCCACGTCCGACGTGATCGATGCCGCCATCACCGGCACCATTTCGCGCACAATCATCACCCACGGCAGCACCCAGATCATGGTGACCACGATGTTGATCTTCGGCGGGCCGGCGCTGCATTACTTCGCGCTCGCGCTTACGATCGGGATCTGCTTCGGGATCTATTCCTCGGTGCTGGTCGCAAGCCCGCTGCTGATGTGGCTCAAGGTGGACCGCTCGCAGTTCACCAGCGCCAAGAAAGTCCGGCGCGACGAGAACGAAGGCGCAGTGGTCTGAGCTGGTACTTCCGGCCGCGCATCGGCGTCCGGCGCGGGTGCATTACTTCAGGACTTGCACGAGGTTGTTGTAGTCGTCAGTCCACAGCCGCCAGGAAGGCCGCTCCTCGACCGGCTCGGACACCGCCTTGATCAGCGGGGCTTCGAGGGCCTTCCGGTCGCGTGAAACGAGCACCCAGTCGCTCTGGGTCTTGTCTTCCTCGCCCTTCCCGTAAACGTTCACCGCATACGCGCCGAGCGCCTTGGCGATCCCCGCCACCACCGGGCCGAGATTGAGGAAACGGTTGGACACGTGGAAAGCCACGATGCCGTCGGGCTTCATGTGGCGCAGGTAGACCGCGAGCGCCTCACGCGTGATCAGGTGCACGGGAATCGAATCGCTGGAAAAAGCGTCCACGGCGAGCACGTCGAATTTCTCGGGCGCGTCCGCCTCGAGTGTCAGGCGCGCATCGCCC
>JBBQCV010000314.1:0-4031 GCA_038319115.1 Burkholderiales bacterium
GGCGGCCGGCGCCAGCAGCGCCGCGAGGGCCAGCGGCATGCCGAGGCGGGAGAGGCCGCGGCGAGTGACAGGGGAGTGAAGGATCATGATGGGCTCCGGGCGGTGGCGGTGGCTTGCAACCTGTAGAAGCGTAGATTGCGACGGGCGCGGATCATCGGCCTTCGCATTGCTGCGATCCGAACGAGCGCCGGACCGGTCATGCTTCCATTGGGTGCGACGCGACCGGAAGGCGCGTCGCTTCGCAGCTGGCTCAGTCGCCACAGGTTGAGCGGTACCAGGATGGCGTGCAGCGCCAGCACCGGCCACAGATGCGCGGTGGCTCCATAGACGATGAATGCCGCATTCGCGGCCAGGGCGCACAGCCGCAGGGCGCGGCCCTGGCAGCAGGCGAAGGTGGCCAGCGTAAAGGCCGACGCGATCCAGCCAGCGAGGTTGTCCATGGCGCGGCTCTAGGAGAGTTCCGACGCGGCGCAGGTCGCGGCGGCAGTCGATCCCGGCGGCCCACGGTAGCCACGGCGAACAATGGCGGATGCGTGCGCGTTCATGGGGCGATCCAGGTGGAGCGCCACGGTGTGCCGTGGCGCGTTGCAGGGCTTGTGGGCTCTAAAGCGCATTGCGCAAGCGCCGCGGATCACGGTCGTCTGTAGACTTCCGGCTCGAAGCCATTTGTCGCCAGAGTCTTGCGTTCGGACGGGTCCATGCGGCAGGCGCGGAGGTCGGTTTCTTGGACCACACCATCGGTAGGGCTTTCGACGACGGCTATGCAGAATTGCTGCGCCTGGCGCGCGCGCGGTTGGCGCGCGAGCAAGCGCCGATGTCGGCCGGCACCCTGGCGCACGAGCTCTACCTGGGTCTTCATCACCGCAGCGACCTGCGCTTTGCTTCGCGTGCCGAGTTCCTGGCCTATGCCGGCCGCGCGATGCGCTCGCTGCTGGTCGACATGGCCCGCGAGCGGCTGGCGGCCAAGCGCCATGCCGAACTTCTGCCGCTCACGCTAGGCCACGACCTCGCCGACAACGGCGGCGGCACCCCCGAGCAGCTGCTGGCCTTGAACCAGGCACTGGAACGGTTGGGCGAAATCGATCGACGGCTTCTCCAGGTGGCCGAAATGCGCGCCGTGCTCGGCCTGGAGGTGCGCGAAATCGCCGCCGCCCTGAACATATCGGAGCCCACCGTCAAGCGCGACTGGCGGCGCGCGAAGGCGTTCCTGCACAGCGCGCTAGACGTTCCCGAATGAGCATCGCCGCCGCTTCGCTCGACCTCGATGCTCGCGCCCTGCAGTGGCTGGATCGGCTGCTCGATGCTCCTGTTGCGGAGCGCGAGGCCGAACTGGAACTGCTGCGCCGCGAACAGCCGACGCTGCATGGCCGGCTGTGCCGCCTGCTGGCGGCCTCCGACGACACCTCGAGCTCGCGTGCATTGGCCATACCACTGCTCGCAGGGCTGCACGCTGCAGCGCCGACGCGCGTCACCGCAGGTGAACGGATTGCCGGCTGGCGGCTGCTGCGCGAGCTCGGACGGGGCGGTATGTCGGTGGTCTGGCTGGCCGAGCGCGCCGAAGGCGGGCTCAGGCGCGAGGTGGCGATCAAGCTGCCGACGGGTGCCATGTGGTCGGATGTGCTGGCCGAACGATTCGCCCGCGAGCGCGACGTGCTGGCGTCGCTGGACCACCCGAACATCGCCCGCCTGTTCGACGCGGGAGTGAGCGAAGACGGCCAGCCGTACATCGTGCTCGAGTACATCGCCGGCCGGCCGATCACCGAAGCGGCGGCGGGCCTGCCAACCCGACAGCGCCTGGCGCTGTTCCAGCAGATGCTGGCGGCGGTGCAGCATGCGCACCGTCATCTGGTCGTGCACCGCGACCTCAAGCCCGGCAACATCCTCGTCAATGCCGAAGGCCAGGTCAAGCTGCTCGACTTCGGCATCGCCAAGCTGCTGGCACCACCGGCCGATGCGGCAGTGCTGACGCAGGAGGCCGGCAGCGTGCTGACACCGCGCTATGCTGCGCCGGAGCAGGTGCTGGCACAACCGGTGAGCACGGCCACCGACGTCTATTCGGCGGGCGTCGTGCTGTACGAACTGCTCACCGGGCGGCTGCCTTACGCCAACGGCGAAGCCGGCGTCGCGACCCTGATGCAGGCGGTGGTCGGGGCCGAACCCGAGCGGCCCGGCGTGTCGCAGGACATCGACACCGTGTTGCTGAAGGCACTGCGGAAGGCGCCCGCCGATCGTTACACGTCAATCGAGCGTTTCGCCGAGGACTGCAGGCGCGTGCTTGCCGACGAGCCGATCCTGGCGCGACGGGTGCCGTGGTGGTATCGCCTGCGCCTGCTCGTGCGGCGCCATCGCGTTGCGAGCGCGCTGGCCGCACTGGCTTCGATCGCGGTAGTCGTGGCAATGGGTGTGGCCTGGCATCAGGCGAGGGAAACGTTGGCGCAGAAAGTGCGCGGCGACGCGGTGCGGGATTTCATCTTCAGCATGATGTCCGACGCCGAGCCTTCGGCCGGCCACGGCCAGCTCGCCGGCAAGGCACTGCTCGATGCGGCTGTAGCGCGCGCACGAAGCGAATTCGGTGACCGGCCGCGGTTGCGCGGCGAGTTGCTCGGCGAGCTCGGTCGCGTGTACTTCAGGATCCAGCAGGTGCCGGCAAGCATCGAGACTTTGAATGAATCGCTGGCGCTGTTGCAGGCCAGCGCGGCACCGGACGACCCGGCGCTGAACCGCACTCGCGCGGTTTTGGCGCGCTCGCTGACGTACAGCGACCCGGAACGCGCTGGGGCGCTGGCGCGCCAGGCGCTGGCCGATTGCCGTCCGTTGGGCAGGGATTGCGCCGATGCGCGTGGTCACGCGCAGTACTCGCTGGGCGCCCTCGCGGCCGGACGCGGCGATTTCGCCGAGTCGCTGGACCACGCGCGCGCCATGGTGCGCGAAGCCGAAGTCGCATTCGCGGCGCAAAATGCGGACCTGGAGCCCGCGCTGGAAACGCTGATCCTGGCGGCGCGCAACGCCGGTGAGTTGCGGGAGGCCTCAGCGGCGGTCCAGCGCGTGCGCCGACTGCCCGTGCAGGCCGATCTGCGCGCCGCCAATCGCGATTGGCTGGATGCGATCGAAGCGGCGCTTGACGTCGATCTCGGCCGCGCGAGCGAAGCCCGCGCGTTGCTGGCAGGGTTGCTGCAACGTGAAGCCTCACCGAACGACCGTGCGGCGCAGTACCGCGTACTCGCCGCGGCCGACCTGAGCCTGGGACGCCTCGAGCCGGCGATGCGCGAGGCCGAGCAGGCGCAACAGGTTTTGCCCGCGGATGCACCCGCGGCGGCGCGCTGGCTGGCCCGGCTGACCTGGGGCGAGGCGGCCTCGCGGGCGGGACAACATGCTGCGGCGCTCGAGGCGTTGGCTGCGGCGCGAGCCGGCCTGGCCCAGGCCGGTTTCAAACCCGGGTCGCCATCGGCCCTGCGCGCGCAGCGGCTACATGCCGAGGCCCTGTTGCGCGCCGGGCGCAACGCCGCCGCCGTCGATGCGCTACGAGCGCTGATGTCCGAGCACGACAAGCTGCAGCCGAAGCAGACCGTGGAAGCCGCGCGTACGCTGGATGCGCTGGGCTGCGCCCTCGCGCCGGCCCATCGCCCGGTGGAAGCCGAGGCCGCGCATGCCGATGCGCTGCAACGCTATGCCGAGGTGCTGCCGCCCGAACACCCGCTGCACCTGCGTGCCTTGGCGCTTCGTGCGCTTGCAGCCGACCGTGCCGATGCGCCGCAAGCTGTAGAACGCTGGCGCAACACGCTGGCCGCCGACAGCCCTCTCAGGCACCCGACCCGAGGCGATTGCAGCGACCTGATCTGATCCGCCCGACGTACGGAGCGCGTCGCCGCGCCCGCGGTTCGTCGATCCGACAACGCGACAGAACCCGGCCGGACCGCAACTTCGGGACTGCAGTCGCCGCACGACCTAATTGGTGTAGTGAGGCGTATCGCTGGAGCACCCGACGATCCTGAAGTCGCTGATCATCGACTGGAAGACGACGCGCGGCCTGG
>JBBQCV010000315.1:0-4017 GCA_038319115.1 Burkholderiales bacterium
GGGCAACATCCTGCATGTCGGCGAAGACGGCCTGCGCGCGCTCGGCGTCACGCGCCAGAAGTCGGCCTACCTCGCCCGCCTCGCCGCCCAGCTTGTCGCGCGCCATGTCGATCTCGCGGCCATCGCGCGCATGCCCGACGCTGAAGCCCTCGTCGCGCTGGATGCGCTGCATGGCGTCGGGCCGTGGACAGCGCAGTGCTACCTGCTTCTCGCGCTGGGTCGGCCCGACGTGTTCCCGGCGGCCGACCTCGGGCTGATGGAAGCGGTGCGCGCCCTGTGGAACCTGCGTGAGCGCCCCGCGCCGGCGGCGCTTGAGCGCCGCGCACTGGCGTGGCGGCCGCATCGCGCGAGCGCCGCGCGATTGCTGTGGCACCACTATCTCAGCGAGCGCGGCAGGACGATCCCGGTTTGAATCGCGGCCTCGGCGTGGCGCATGAAGACCGGCGGGATTGCGGCCGCCCTAGCCAGCGGGCGCGTCCCGGCCGCAGCAATTCTTAAATTTGCGGCCACTGCCACACGGGCACGGGTCGTTGCGCCCGGTCTTGGGCGCATCGCGCCGCACAGTCACCGGCTTGTGGCGCAGTGCATTGCCATAGCGGTAGGTCGATACCACCGCCGGCCAGAGTTCCGCTTCGCATTCGGCCAGCAGCTTGGCCCATTCCTTGTCCGAGAAGCGCTTCTTCTCGGCTGGTGAAAGTGCATCGCCCAGTACGCGCACCGGAAAGAGCAGTTCGTCCACCTCTTCGGGGTCGCCCACCACTTCGAGCGGCTCGGCGGCCATCTCGAGCCCGTCGAGGAAGCCGATGCACCAGTATTCGAGGCGGTTGGAGGCCCCGGGGGATTCGTCGTACAGCACCAGCTCGGCGTCGACCTTCGCTTCGAGGGCCGGAACCTGCTGGCGGTAGAAGCGCTCGGCCAGGTCGAACCACTCGATTGCCTCGGGCCGGGTCTCGGGTGGGGTCTCGATGCCGAAAGCCCACGGCAGCCAGTCCTCGGCCTTGACGTCTTCCGGGGCGCTCGCCACGCCGCACAGGAATCCCTGCAGCATGTCCATCGGCATGGGCTTCCAGCCGAAGGCGTTGTCGCCTTCCACGAATGCTTCGAGCCGGTCCTGCTCCTGCCCCGACAGCGGACGCTCCGCCTTGGGAACAGCGGACCGGCGGTCTCGGCCCGAGGCAGCGTCCTGCGGCGGCGCCGTCATGCGCGCCGCCCACTGCGCGCGGCCCACGCCATCATCGCCACGCCGGCGATGATCATCGGAGCGGACAGCCACTGGCCCATCGACATGCCGAAGGCGAGCAGGCCGAGGTAATCGTCGGGTTCGCGCGTGAATTCGGAAGCGAAGCGCGCGATGCCGTAACCCACCAGGAACAGCCCGGATACCGCGCCGCGCGGGCGCGGCTTGGCCGAATACATCCACAGCACCACGAACAGCAGCAGTCCCTCGGTGGCCATTTCATACAACTGCGAGGGGTGGCGCGGCACCGGGCCGGCGCCACGGAACACCATGCCCCACGCCACGTCGGTGGTGCGGCCCCATAGCTCGCCGTTGATGAAATTGCCCAGCCGGCCCGCGGCAAGGCCCAGCGGCACCAGCGGCGCGACGAAATCCATGATGTCGAGCCAGTGCTTGCCGTGCTTGCGCGAAAACCACGCCATCGCCACGAGGACGCCGAGGAATCCGCCATGGAAGGACATCCCGCCTTGCCACACGGCGAATACTTCGGCCGGGTGGGCGAGGAAATACGCCGGCTTGTAGAACAGCACATAGCCCAGCCGCCCGCCCACGATCACCCCGAGGATGCCGAAAAACACCAGGTCGTCGAACGCCTCCTGCGTGATCGTTGCGCGGCCCGCGGCGATGCGGTGCCGGCCCAGCCACCAGAACGCCGCGAAGGCGGTGAGGTACATGAGGCCGTACCAACGGATGGCCACGGGGCCGATCGCAATGGCGACCGGGTCGAAATCGGGATGGACGAGCATGCGCCGATGTTACTTTGCGGCGGCTACTTCGTGTTGCGCCGGGCAAGCGCGATGAAGCGCGTGAGCGCGGCCGAACGCGCGTCGCGGCGCCAGGCGAGGCGCAACTCGATCTTCGGATGCGCGTCGCGCACCGCCCGGTAGACCACGCCGCTGCGGCGCAGGTTGAGCAGCGACGCCGGCACGATCGCCACGCCCAGGCCGCTCGACACGAGGCTCACCACGGTCTGCATCTGCACCGCCTCCTGCGCGATGCGTGGCGCGAACCCGGCCCGCGCGCACAGGCCGAGCACCACATCCGACAGGCCGCGCGCGAGGCTGGCGGGCACCATCACGAACGGCTCGTCGGCCAGCGTGCGCACTCCCAGCGGCCCTTTTGCGGCCGCGAGCGGGTGGCGCGCGGGCAAGGCGACCACCAGCGGTTCGCGGTTCACCGCGATCGAATCGACCTCGCGCGCCGGCAGCGGCGGCAGCACGAAGCCCAGGTCGAGGTCGCCCGCAGCCAGTGCCTCCAGCTGGGCCTCGGTGACCAGCTCTCGCAGGCTGAGTGTTACGCCAGGCTGCGCCGCCTTGAAGCGACTGAGCAGGGCCGGCAGCACGCTGTAGTCGGCGATGGTGACGAAGCCGATGCGCAAACTCCCCGCCCCGCCGGCGGCCAGCTCGGCCACCGCGCGGCTGGCGCGCTCGAGCCGGGCGAGGACCTGGCGCGCCTCCTCGAGGTACCAGCGGCCGGCGGGCGTGAGTTCGACCTTGCGGCGCGAACGCTCAAACAGGCGCGCGCCCAGCTTCGCCTCGAGGTCCTGGATGCTGCGTGACAGCGGTGGCTGGGAGATGTGCAGCGCTTGCGCGGCGCGGCCGAAGTGCAGGTGCTCGGCCACCGCCACGAACTGGCGCAGCTGGCGCAGGTCCGGCGTGATCATGCCGGGAAGGTATCAGAAGGCGGCCCGAATGATATTGGCGGGAATCACGCAACGGCGCTAGCCTGCGCCTCCGATGCCCTCCTTCCGCTTCCCCGACCCACGCGCGGCCTCCCGGCTGCCCGCCTATGGCGCGCTCGTGCTGACCACCGCTTTGTGGGGCAGCAATCCGTCGATCTCGCGGCTGGTGCTCGACGCCGTGCCGTCGGCGGCGCTGGGCTGGTCGCGCTGGGTGGTGGTGCTCGTGGCGGTCCTGCCGCTGGTGTGGCCCGAGCGCCGCATCGTCGCGCAGGCGCTGCGCGAGCGCTGGAAGACGCTGTTCCTGCTGGCGATGCTCGCGGGCGCGCCGCAAAGCGTGGTGATCTACAAGGGGCTCGAGATGTCCTCGGCGATCAACCTCGGCCTGTTCAACTCTGCCATCCCGGTGCTGATCCTCATCCTCGGCGCCATGTTCTGGGGCAAGCGCATCCGCGTGCGCGAGGCCGCCGGCATCGCGGTGTCGCTCGGCGGGGTGCTGGTGATCCTGTTCCAGGGGTCGCTCGACAAGGCGCTGGGGCTGGCATTCAATGCGGGCGATGTGGTCCTGTTCGCCGGCATGGTCCTGTGGGCCTTGTATACGCTCAAGCTCATCGATCGCCCGCGCGCGCTGTCGCCGCCGGCCCTGGTGGCGGTCATCGCCGCTTTCGGCGTCGCCGTGTGCACCCCGCTGGTGGTGGCTGAGGCCATCGCTGTGCACCCGCCGCGCCTGGACGCGGGCACGTTGCTTGCGCTCGTGTACATCGGCCTGGGCCCGACGCTGGGCGCCATGCTCTGCTTCAACTACGCCGTCGAGCGCATCGGCCCGGTGCGTGCCGGCGCGCTCGTGCACCTGATGCCCGTGTTCGCAAGCGTGTTCGCGGTCGTGCTGCTCGGCGAGCGAGTGCACCTGTTTCATGCGGCGGGGTTCGCCCTTGTCGCGGGCGGCGCGCTGCTCGCGCTCGCCTCGCCGCGCATGAATGTTTCCCCTTCCCGACCTGCCAAGGAGTAGACCATGGCTGAGCAGAAGAACTGGCGTTCCAAATCGATCACCGGCGGGGTGGCGCGCGCGCCCAACCGCGCCATGCTGCGTGCCGTCGGGTTC
>JBBQCV010000316.1:0-4004 GCA_038319115.1 Burkholderiales bacterium
CGCTGCGAGGTGGCCGGTCAGGGCGGCCATCCACAGGTACTCGCGGCTTTCGGCATTGATATCGCCGGTCCCGGCGAGGATCTGCCCGCCGAGCTCGGCCATGCGCGGAGCATCGCGCAGCGCCACCGCGCGGAACAGTTCTATCCACTGCTGCTGGTACCTCGCCAGTTCGCCGTAGCAGGCGGTCTTCATGATCTTCTGCCACACTGCGCCTGCCTCGCCGGGGGACAGGGCAGGATTCATGATTTCGGCCAGCCGCCAGAGCGAATGCAGCCACACGTCCTCTTCACGCGCATTGCGGCATTCGACCAGGCGCAATTTCACCACTTCGAGGTCCTTCTGCAGCTGGGTGGACGTGCCGCGCGGGCCGGGCGCCTTGTCGCCAAGCAGGTAATCGCGGATATAAGCAGCCTGGCGCGCTTTCTCTACCCGCTCGAAGTCCGCCGCCCCGTCGAAGAGGGGATTGACCGGGCGCGTGCCGCGGTGCGGCTCGAGCATTTCGAGCACCGGCACCGGCTGGGTGCCGAGCGCGACGACGTCGACCGCGCTCCTTTCGGTGAACCGGTAGCGCGCGGCGTGCAGGTCGAGCACGGGGTAATAGTCCGAATTCGGCCGCATGCCGTAAGTGAGGAACAGCGGCTCCAGCGTCTTGCGATCCCCTACGTAGCGCGCATCGAGGTCGCCTTCGGAGAGCACGTGCATGTGGAAGAACTCGCGCGCAAGGCCCGGGTGCTCAAAGGCCTTGGCGGTCAATGGCAGCGCGAGCGCGTTCTCGCTCGCGACGATCAGGAGGTCGTGGTCGCTGGGTGCGAACACCGCGTAGTGCGCGAAATTGTTGCCCAGTGCCGCGAGCACCGAGGCGACCAGCGAGGTGTCGACCTCGTAGAGCTGGAACCACTGCACGAGCAGGCCGTCGTGGTTGAGGTGGGTGCGGATGCGGCGGTAGAACTCCTCGGTGAACAGGCTCGCCACGCCGCTGACCCAGGGGTTGGACGGCTCCGAGACGATGATGTCGTAGCGCCGGTTGTGGGTGGAGAAGAATCCCTTGGCGTCGTCGATGATGATCGCGCCGCGCGGGTCGGCGAACGCGGCGCCGTTGCGCGGCGAAAACCCGCGCGAGGCCTCGGCCATCGCGGCCTCGATCTCCACCGTTTCCACCCGCTCGATATCGAGGCTCTGCAGCAGCGTGTGCATCGTGAGGCCGGTGCCGATGCCGATCACTGCTGCGCTCTTTGCGCCCGGTTTGAGCGCGAGTGGGATGGCGCCGGTGAGCACCATGGTGATCTCGTCGGAGCCGGCCGGGCCGCCCTTCATGTTGATCGACCCATCCGACTTGCCGTTGGTGCGGATACTGTAGGTGCCGGAGAAGTCGACCAGGTGGACGGTCGAGGTCTTGCCGTCCTTCTGGTAAAGAATCCGCGCATTTTTCGAGCCTTCGAGGTCGCCATGGCGGAACACCCCGGCGGTCATCTTGTGGGCATCCAGGCCGAACCCAAGCCCGATCGGCAGGAACAGAAGGGCGCATGCGGTGGCTGCGGCGGCAAACTGGCGCGGCCCGGGCACGAAGCGCCACAACAGCCACAGCCCCAGCGCTGCGTCGAGGAGGCTGCCGGCGATGAGCGCTCCCTTCAGGCCGAGCAGCGGCAGGCCGACGTGCACCGCGGCAAGCACGCCGGCGATCGCCCCCAGCGTGTTGCAGGCGTAGACGCTGCCGATGGCCGCCTCGCCGGCGCCGCGCCGCAGGAGCGCGCCTGTGATGAGTGGCAATGTCATACCGGCGCAGATTGCCGCAGGGAGCATGACCAGCGAGGCGACCGCCGCGCCGCTCAGGTTGAAAAACACATAGCCCGCGTCGGTGCGCGCGAGTCCTTGCATCAGGTAGGCCATGACCTCGAACAAGCGGTCGTAGACGAGCAGCGTGCACAGCGCCAGGAGGCCCATGGCCACCTGGATCCAGCCCAGCAGTCGTTCCGGGCTCTCCACCGCGTCGACGAAACGCCGCACGGCGAGGCCGCCGAGGGCAAGGCCGAGGATGAACGTCGAGAGCATCAGCTCGAACGAGTGCGTCGACGAGCCGAGCACCAGCGCGAGCATGCGGATCCAGCAGATCTCGTAGATGAATGAGGCCATGCCGGTGAAAAGGGCGACCGCCAGCAATACCGGGGCGGCCCCGGCGTCCTCCTGCGAGCGTGGGGTAATCGCTGCGGCGTGCATTGGGCGGGCGACAATCCAGACGATGGATGCGAGCATGAGATTGATCGCGCCGGCAAAGCGCAGCGTCCCGGGCAGGCCCGCCCATTCGATGAGCACGAAGCCGCTCACCAGCACGCCGACGGCCGCCCCGAGGCTGTTGGTGAAGTACAACATCGCCACCGATTCGCCACTGGACGACGGGCGCGCGCGCGCGAGACCGCTGCTCATGAGCGGGAAGGTCATGCCCAGCAGGATCGACTGGGGCAGGATGAGGAGCGCGGACAGGGCCAGCTTCGCGGCCAGCGAGAGCGTGTCGGATTCGAGCCCGGGCAGGACCGTGGCATAGGCGAACCCGGTCGACGCCGCAAAGACCTCGTGGAAGGCGAGCGCCAGCACGCCGATGATCGCCTCGACCAGTGCATAGCCCAGCAGCGGGTTGGCGATGCGCGTCGACCAGCGGCCCATGAGCGCGCTGCCCAGCGCCAGCCCGCCCATGAAAACGATCAGGACGAGCGACTGGGCGTAGGCGGCGTGGCCAAGGAACAGCTTGAGGTAGTGCGTCCAGATCGACTCGTAGATCAGCCCGGCGAAGCCTGAGGCTGTGAAGAGGAGGTAGAACGCTACGCGCGACGGCATTGCTTGCCTGGGCATTTATTCTTGTGCGGGCGAATGCGCCGGCGGCGCGTCGGTCCGGGATCCGGGTGCGCGGATTATCCCCGATCGTGACGGCTGCAGGCGGCTCAGGTGGCGGAGAACCCGCCGTCGACGAACAGCGTCTGGCCGGTGACGAAATCCGAGGCGCGGCTGGCAAGGAAGACTGCCGCGCCGCGCAAGTCGCGCAACTCGCCGTTCCGCCCGATCAGCGTGCGCTCGGCCATCGCCTGCCAGCGCACCGGGTCGCCGGCGATCGCGGTGGTCATGCCGGTGGCGAAAAAGCCGGGGCCGATCGCATTGGTGTTCACACCGTGGCGGGACCACGCTTCGGCCTGCGCGCGGGTGAGCTGCAGGATGCCGCCCTTGGAGGCTCCATAGGCGCCGCTGTTGCCGAACGCACGCACCGACTGCATGGACGCGACGTTGATGATGCGCCCCCAGCCCTTGACGATCATCGCGGGCGCCAGTTTCTGTGCAAGGAAGTGCGGCGCCTCGAGGTTCAGCTTGAGGGTGGTGTCCCAGTCGGCTTCGGAGAGTTCGAGCATGGGCAGGCGGATGTTGATGCCCGCAGCGGACACGAGGATGTCGGGTGCGCCGAAAAAGGCGGGCGCATCTTCGGCGCATGCAGCCAGCGCCCCGCGGTCGGTGAGGTCGCAGGCGAGCACCGCGGCGCGGCCTCCGCGGGCTTCGATCGCCCGTCGCGTGGCTTCGAGCGCGCCGGCGCGGCGGGCAACGAGCACCACCGCCGCCCCAGCCTCGGCCAGCGCATCGGCAACCTCGGCGCCGATGCCGGAATTGGCGCCCGTTACGAGGGCCACTTTTCCCGCGAGGTTGAACAGCTCGAAGATCGGCTTGGTTTGCATGGTGTCTGAATCCGTGGGGAGTCGATTCGGGTGGGGCGGCGCAGGGCGCCGCGAAGTCCCGCGTGCGGTAAAATCAAAAGGCTTCCATCGAGGCTATCGAGCGGCACTCCCCCAGTCAATAATTTTGCAGGCGCTTCCGGTCGGCCCATCCACCGCCGGCGCAGCCGGTCGCGCCCCCTCCGCCATTCACGCCCCTGCCGTATCTGCTTAGTGCACCTTTCGCCTCCGTCGCGCATCGCGGCGTTCTACTTCGCGTACTTCTGCTACCTCGGCGCGTACGCGCCTTATTTCACG